>JAODNS010000030.1 GCA_025465145.1 Frankiales bacterium | reverse complement strand
CGCCGCCCGGGCCGCCGTGGCGCAGGCAGGCAACGGCATCGGCAGCGTCGAGACCGCCGTCAACGCGGTGGCGGCGACGCAGCGCGCGCAGGCGGCGGCAGCCGTCACCGCGGCCCGGCAGACGGTCGACGCGCTGACCGTGCGGGCACCCTTCGCCGGCACCGCGACCCTCGGCGGCACCGCCCCCGCGGCGGCCGGTGGCGACCTGTCGGGCCTCGTCGGCCGGCTGCCCGCCGCCGTCCAGGGCCAGGCCGAGCAGGCGCTCGGCGGCGGCGCGCAGCCGAGGACGACCACCGACCAGATCGCTGCCGGCGCGCAGGTCGCGTCCGGCGCCGCGCTCGTCACCGTCACCGACCTCGGCGGGCTGTCGGTCACCGCCGAGGTCGACGAGACTGACGTGCTGCTGGTGAAGCCCGGCGTCCGCGCGACGATCGAGGTCGACGCCGTACCGGACGCCACGTACCCGGGCCTGGTCACCGGCGTCGAGCTCGCGCCGACCACCTCCGCGCGCGGCGGTGTCAGCTACCGCGTGCGCGTCAGCCTTGACCCCGGCACCACCGGCGACGACGAGCGCGCGCCGGCGCCGAGGCCCGGCATGAGCGCCGTCGTCGACCTGCAGGTGCGCAACGCCGCCGCCGTCCTCAGCGTCCCTGCGGCGGCGGTCGTCCGCGTGGACGGTCGCGACGCCGTCTACGTCGTCGAGGGCGGCAAGGTGCAGGCCCGCCGCGTGCTGGTCGGCGCCGCCGGCACCGACCGGGTGGAGGTCCGGCGCGGCGTCGCCGAGGGCGACCGCATCGTCGTCCGCGACGCGGACCGACTGCGGGACGGGCAGTCCGTACGGGCATGACGCCGGCGCTCGAGGCCATCGACGTGACCCGGTCGTACCAGCTGGAGGACGTCCGCGTGGATGCCCTGCGCGGGGTCTCGCTGACGATCGAGCACGGCGACTACGTAGCCGTCGTCGGCCCGTCCGGGTCCGGCAAGTCGACGCTGATGCACCTGCTCGGCGGCCTCGACCGGCCGACGACCGGCACGCTGCGCGTCGGCGGCCAGGACGTCGCCGCCATGAGCCAGGACCAGCTGGCCCAGGTGCGCAACGCGACCATCGGCTTCGTCTTCCAGTCCTTCCAGCTGCTGGCCCGCACCTCCGCCGTCGACAACGTCGGCATGCCGCTCGTCTACCGCGGCGTCCGGCGCGCCGAGCGGCGGCGATGCGCGACGGAGGCGCTGGAGCGGGTGGGGATGGGGCACCGCCTTGCCCACCGGCCGAGCCAGCTGTCCGGCGGTGAGCAGCAGCGCGTCGCCATCGCCCGTGCACTCGTCGGGGGACCGCAGGTGCTGCTCGCCGACGAGCCGACCGGCAACCTCGACACCCGCACCGGCGAGGAGGTCATGGCGCTGCTCGAGGCGCTCAACGACGAGCAGGGCGTGGCGGTCGTCCTCGTCACGCACGACCGCGACGTCGCCCAGCGGGCGCGGCGGCAGGTCCGCGTACGGGACGGGCTGCTCGAGCCGTGAGGGTCGCAGAGGCCTACCGCGTCGCCGTCACCGCCCTGCGCGCCAACGGGTTGCGCAGCGCGCTCACCATGCTCGGCGTCGTCATCGGCGTCGCGTCCGTCGTCGTGCTCGTCGCCATCGGCACCGGCGCGAAGCGCGAGGTCGAGCAGCAGGTGCAGGGCCTCGGCTCCAACCTGATCATCGTCGTGCCCGGCCGGCTGGAATTCGGCTCCGCCCCGACGAAGAGCCGGCTGGAGCTGGGCGACGCCGACCGGCTGCGCCGAGCCACCGGCCAGGAGGTCGCCGTCAGCCTGGCCTCGGGCGAGACCGTCCGCTTCGGCACCCGCTCCGCCTTCGCCACCGTCAACGGCACGAACGCGGCGGTCTCACGGGTCTTCGTGCGTCCGGTGGCCCGCGGCGAGTACCTGCGCGAGACCGACGTCGACACCCGCCGCCGCGTCGCGGTCATCGGACCGGAGCTCGTCACGTCGCTGTTCGACGGTGCCGACCCGCTCGGCCGCACCGTCAGCGTCGGCGGCGTGCGCTTCCGCGTCATCGGCGTGTTCGCCAGCGTCGGCAGCAGCGTCGGCGGCAGCCGCGACAGCGAGGTGCACATCCCGATCACGGCTGCGCAGCGGCTGTTCGGAGACGCGCGCGTCGACGCGATGGCGCTCGAGGCGCCCACCACCGAGGACATCCCGCAGGTCCGCAAGCAGACCCTCGCCGTGCTCGCCGACCGCTACCCGGACGAGGAGTTCAGCGCCGTCACGCAGGACCAGATCCTCGGCACGGTCGGCCGCATCCTCGGCCTGCTCACGACGGTCCTGGCGGCCATCGCCGCGATCAGCCTGCTCGTCGGCGGCGTCGGCGTCAGCAACATCATGCTGGTGTCGGTGCGGGAGCGGACCCGCGAGATCGGGCTGCGCAAGGCCGTCGGTGCGCGGCAGCGCGACGTGCTGCTGCAGTTCCTGCTGGAGGCCGTGCTGCTGACCAGCATCGGCGGGCTCGTCGGCATCGCCCTCGGCATCGGCGGCTCCCTCGGGCTGGCCGCGGCCATCGACCAGCTGCCCGCGGTCATCACGTGGTGGTCGCCCGTGCTGGCGTTCGGCGTCAGCGCGGCAGTGGGCGTGTTCTTCGGCGTGGTGCCGGCCCGGCGAGCGGGCAGACTCGACCCCGTGGTGGCGTTGAGGTCCGAATGAGCGACAGCACACTGGTGGTCTGGGACGACGTCTTCACGACGTACGACTTCGGGCCCTCGCATCCCCTGCGCCCGCTGCGCCTCGAGCTGACGATGGCGCTCGCCGGCCAGCTCGGCGTCCTCGACCGGCCCGGCGTCACGGTCCGCGCGCCGCGGCAGGCCGAGGACGACCTGCTCGAGCTCGTGCACGACCCGATGTACGTCGCGTCCGTACGCCGCGCCCCGGACGACCTCATGGGCCGGCTGTCGCTGAAGTACGGACTGGGCACGGGCGACAACCCGATCTTCCCGCGGATGCACGAGGCGGCGGCGCTGGTCACGGGCGCCTCCGTCGACGCCGCCCGCGCGGTCTGGGCCGGCGACGCCCAGCACGCCGTCAACATCTCCGGCGGCCTGCACCACGCCATGAAGGACAGGGCCTCCGGCTTCTGCGTCTACGACGACCCCGCCGTCGCGATCGCCTGGCTGCTGCAGGCCGGCGCCATGAAGGTCGCGTACGTCGACGTCGACGTGCACCACGGCGACGGCGTCGAGGCGGCGTTCTACGACGACCCGCGGGTGCTCACCGTCTCCGTGCACGAGAGCGGCCGGACGCTGTTCCCCGGCAGCGGCTGGGCGGACCAGGTCGGCGACGGGGAGGCCGCGGGCTCGAACGTCAACCTGGCGCTGCCGATGGGCACCGGCGACGCCGGCTGGCTGCGCGCCTTCGACGCGGTCGTGCTGCCGGTGCTCCGCGCGTTCCGGCCGCAGGTCCTGATCACCCAGCACGGCTGCGACACCCATGCCCTGGACCCGCTCGCCCACCTGCTGATGTCGATCGACGGCCAGCGGGTGGCGCTGCGCGCGCTGCACGAGCTGGCGCACGAGCTGTGCGGGGGCCGCTGGGTGGCGCTCGGCGGGGGCGGCTACGAGCCGGTGCAGGTGGTGCCGCGGGCGTGGACCCACCTGCTCGCGGAGGTGACCGGTGCCGACGTCGACGGCGCCACCCCGGGCGACTGGCGGGACCTGGCCCAGGAGCGCGGCGACGAGTTCGCGCCGACCTCGCTGACCGACGGCAAGGACGCGGCCTGGACCCCCTGGGAGGGCGGCACCGGTGATCCGGCGGACGCGGCCGACCGCGCTGTCGTCGAGACGCGGGAGCACGTCTTCCCGCTGCTCGGCCTGGACCCGCTGGCGGAGCGCGGATGAGCCTGCGTCAGCACCTGCTCGTCAGCCGCATCGCCGGCGACGTCGCGACCAGCCGGCAGGACAACCTGCGCAACATCCGGCGGATGCTGAGCGACGCGCCGGAGTACTGGTTCGGCCTGCACCGCACCCGCGACTGGTCGTACGAGGACGTGTTCGACGTCATGGTCCGCCGGTGCGGCATCGACCCGGACCCGGGGCACGTCGAGGGCGGCGACACGATCAGCGTCGACCTGCTGCTCGCGCAGCTCGACCGGCACCGCGACCGGCTGGCCCTCGCGGCGCAGCGGCGCGAGCGGGTGCTGCTCGCGACCGGGCACCCCACCGGCCTGCTGGTCGTCCACCTGCAAGTGGCGGCTGCACTGCGCCGGGCCGGCTGCGACGTGCTGACGCCGGACGTGCCGTGGACCCTGCCGTGGGACACCGACTGGGGCCGCGGCCGGCCGCGGCACCTCCGGTGGATCAACGGTGTCGCCGTCCTCGCCAGCGGCGGCGAGCTGCTGCACACCCACCTGCCCGAGCCGATGTCCGCGCTGCTCGCGCACCTCGACAGCCCACCGGACCTGGTCGTCGCCGACCACGGCTGGGCCGGCGCGGCCGCCGAGGCCGGCATCGAGACGCTCGGCTACGCGGACTGCAACGACCCCGCGCTGTTCGTCGCCGAGGAGGAGGGCAAGCCGATCGTCACGGTGCCGCTCGACGACAACGTGCCGCCGCACCTGTACGACCCGCTGACGGAGCACCTCTTGACCAGCGTCTGACGCAGGTCCACTCTGCGTCCGGTCGACGATCTGGGGGGATCGGCATGACACGCAGGCAGTGGACGGGCGCCGTTGCCATCGGGTTCGGCGTCGTGATGTTCGTGGGGGTCCTGCTCAGCGGCACCACGCCCGACAACGGGGGCAGCGGTGCGGTGGACCGCTACACGAAGTACTGGTCGGACGACGGGCACCAGACGCGGGCGCTCACCGGCACCATCGTGCTCACGTACGCGTGGGTGCTGCTGGCCGTGCTCGCAGCGTTGCTGCGGCACCTGCTCGGCGGGCAGGACGGCGGGCCGCACCGGGCGGTGGTCCTTGCCGCCGGCACCGCAGCGGCTGCGCTGTTCGGCGTCGGCTCGGTGCTCGTCAACGGGTCCGGCGTGGCCGCGGCGCAGGCCAGCGGCTACCGCGTCGACGGCAACGACGCGATGTTCCTCGAGTCGACGGGCTACGTCGTCCTCACGACGGCGATGATGATGGCGGCCGCAATGGCGCTCGCGTTCAGCCTGGCGAACCGGCGGGCGCGCCTGGTGCCGGCGTGGACGCTGGTGCTGACCGGGCTGCTTGTCCTCGTCGGCCTCGGCAACATCGCCACGGCGTGGGCCGGGTTCATGGTCCTGCCGCTGTGGGCCGTGGTGACCGGAGCCTGCCTGCTGCTCGGCCGGGAGTCCGCCCCCGCTGCGTCAGCGCTGGCCCGGGAGAGCGCGCCCGCCTAGCCTGCTGGGCATGAGCCGCGACCGCGCCCTGGCCGCTCTCGACGCCGCAGGCCTGTCGTACCGGCTCCTGGAGCACGGCCCGGTCCGGTCGCTCGCCGAGGCCGCCGAGGCCCGCGGCGTGCAGCCCGTCGACGTGGTGAAGACGCTGGTCGTGCGCCGCGGCGAGGGCGACTTCCTGCTCGTCCTCGTCCCCGGCGACCGGCAGATCTCCTGGCCGAAGCTGCGCGCGCTGCTCGGGGTGAGCCGGATGTCGATGCCGGACGCGGTGGCGGCGAAGGACGCGACCGGGTACGAGCGCGGCACGATCACGCCGTTCGGCTCCAGCCGTGCCTGGCCGGTGGTCGCGGACGAGCGGCTCGCGGGCCGCGAGATCACCTTGGGCGCCGGGGAGCACGGGGTGGCGGTGGCCGTCGACGCCGATGCGGTCGTGCAGGCGCTGGCGGCGACCGTCGCGGACGTGACCGAGCCCGAGTAGGCGGGTTCGTCCGAACGGGCTAGTGCTTCGTCCCACCCGTCCCGGTACTGTCCGTCCTGCACGTGCGTGTCTCGCGTCGCCGGTGGGGAAGCCGGGGACCACGACGCGTGCCGAGAGCGGTGCTCCATGTCGAGCCTGTCCGAGGTCCGTTTCCTCACCGTTGCTGAGGTCGCGGCGATCATGCGCGTGTCCAAGATGACCGTGTACCGCATGGTCCACGCCGGCGAGCTGACGTCGGTGCGGGTCGGCCGGTCCTTCCGCGTCCCCGAGCAGGCGGTGCACGACTACCTCAGAGGCGCCTTCACCGAAGCCGGGTAGGCTGACCGCTCTCCTGCACCGCCGATCTCGAGCTGAGGGTCTTTCGTGGGTTCCGTCATCAAGAAGCGCCGCAAGCGGATGGCCAAGAAGAAGCACCGCAAGCTGCTGAA
>JAODNS010000010.1 GCA_025465145.1 Frankiales bacterium | reverse complement strand
ACTGCGTGTTTGTCGTAGCGGCTGGCCAGTCCGCGCCAGTTCTTCATGCGGTTGAAGAAGCGTTCGACGACGTTGCGGTTCTTGTAGTCCTCGGTGTCGTAGCCGACTGGTCGGCCACCACGTGAGCCCCTGTTCTTGCGGTGGCCGATCTGGTCGGCGGGTTCGGGGATGACCGCGACGATTCCGCGCGAACGCAGCAGCGCACGGTGCCCGCGTGAGGAGTAGGCCTTGTCGCCGCGTAAGGCTGTCGGTGTGGTGCGCGGTCGCCCTGGCCCGAGCCTGGGCACATTCAGCTCGGCGAGCAGCTTGGGCAGCGCCGGTGAGTCGCCGGCCTGCCCGGGGCTGACGATCAACGCCAACGGCAGGCCGTTGCCATCGACGATGGCGTGGGTCTTGGTGGTCAGGCCGCCACGAGAGCGACCGATGGCGTGATCGTCCGGTTCGTCTTGGCCAGCAAGGGATTTCTTGTCATTCGACCGAGCCCCCTGTGTGCGACGACGCCGACGACAGCGACCTCGCTGCGGTCGCACCGTGCTGATGCACCCGCGCGATCGTCGAGTCGACCGACGTGCGCCAGTCGATGAGTCCGGCAGCGTCGGCCTCGGCCTGCAGCTGCCGCAGGATCTTGTCCCACGTCCCGTCGGTCGAGAACCGCTTGTGCCGCTTCCACACCGTCTGCCACGGCCCGAACTCGGACGGCAGATCACGCCACGCCAGACCCGTGCGGAGCCGGAACGCGATCCCCTCGATCACCTGCCGGTGATCGCGAAACGGGCGACCGCGCTGCCCATCCGAAGACGGCAGCAACGGCTCGATCCGAGCCCAACCAGCATCACTGATCAACGCGGTCCGCGACATACCCCGAACAATCAGCGACAGACAGGCTCAACTTCGGGAGACACGCCCTAGGGGCGGCGGGCGCTTCCGCGCTTCTCCGTTCCTGCTCGACTGCTCCGTGCACGGTCAGCGGCGCGCGCGTGCCGCGATCAGCTCGGCGGCGGCCAACGCCCGGTCGAACTGACCGACGCCCAGCGCATCGCCGGGTCGTACCCACCACACCGTCACGTGGTCGACGTCGCGCCGCCACGCGCCGGCGAGCTTCTTCTCCACCTTGCGGAAGACGCGCTCGGTCAGCCACGTGCGGTCGACTGCGAACGAGTACGGACCCTCCAGCACCTGTCCGCCGAACTGCTCGTGCCGGACCACGGGAGGCGGGAACGGCTCGTCGAGCCGGAGTGCCGCGTAGGAGGCGCCGGACCCGGCGACGAGCTGGGCCAGCCACACGTGCAGCGCCTCGAGGACGTGGTCCGCCCCGGCGTCCTCCTGTGCCACCACGTCGGAGAACCCCTCCAGGACGACCACCCCCGGCATGTCCTCCGGAAAGGTCACCTCGACCGCGTCACCGTCCGGCAGCGGCATGGCCTCGTCCCACACGTACGGCTCGACCGGTTGCGCGCCTCGCTCGACCAGCGCGAGGCCGAGGTCGCCGTACAACTGCTCGGGCGGTACGCCGGCCTTCCAGAACTGGGCCTGGACGACCGCGGGCATGGGCGCTCGCGGCTGCGGAGGCTGCACGACCCGGGTGGGCTTCGGGTCCCGGGCCGGGAGCAGGTGATCGGTTGCTGCGAGCAGCGCCTCCCGGATCAGCGCGCCGTCCCGCTTGTAGTCGTCGTACTTCGCCCGCGACCCGCGCAGAACAGCCTCGACGCCAGAGAGCCACAGTCCCCCCGCAACCTCCTCCTTCCGGCAGTAGCGCAAGGGCAGCGAACGGACTGCCGGTGCGAGCTCTGGACAGACCCAGATGTCGGCCAGCTCCTTGCGCTTCCAGATCTCGGGGTCGCGCAGCTCCGTCAGGTTGGGTGGCAGATCCGCGGTGACGTAGACCGCCCAGAGCGGCTGCGTGCGCCGCAGCGCTTCGTCGAAGAAGACGCGCCAGCCCTTCCAGAGCCGCTTGGACGGCCCGAGGTTCTGGTCGTCGTAGTCGACGGCGGGTAGAGCTGCTGTGAAGACGACGACGCGCTCGACGTCGTCGCTGGCCATGACCTCACCAGCTTCGAGCCCGACCTCGCGCAGCGTGTACTCCTCGGTCGCGGAGATCGTGTCGCGGACGACCGCCTGGATCTCCGCGAGCAGGTCACTGGCCGGCCGGCGCGGGTCGTAGAACTCGAACGCCATGTCAACGCCCCCTGAGCAACCCGAGAATGGCGGACAGTTGCCGGTCATTCGGCTCGAACGCCGTCACCACGAAGCCGTCGCCCGGGTTCTGGACCACGACCCAGTACCGGCTGTACTGGCGGTGCAGATGCCCCACGCCGCCAATGCGACCGGTCGCGTACGCGAAGGTCTTGCTGCTCTGCAGCCCGGCCCCGATCAGCCGCGCCCACTCCAGGCGCTGCGCCGCGGAGATGTCCTTGCGTCCGAACAGCTGGTCGACGTGCTTGAACGCGTGGTCGTTGCCAGGACTGCGCAGTACCGCTTCCGCCGCGTCCGCCACCAGCCGCTCACGTGCGACGGCTGTTGCCTTCCGGCGGGTCAGGCCCCGCAGGGCTGCCCCTCCGCCGCCGGCTTCCAGCAGCGGGAGGGGTCGGCACGTCGTCGGGTCGAACCGTCCCGAGCTGCTGGCCCCGAGGAGCGTCTCGACGACGCGCCCCCAGCCGTGGGCCGGTGGTGCCGGGGGCGGCGGCGCACACGGACCCGGGTGCGCGGCGGGTACGCCCGCGTCCGCCTCGAGAACCGCTAGGCGCGCAGCCAGCCGACGTGCCGCCTCGTCCAGCTCTGCCTGCGCCCGCGCCCGGTCCTCCCGCGCCGCCTGTGCGCGGTGCGCGGCAGCGGGCCCGTACAGCTCGTCGACCGGGCTGGCGCCGGCCAGCACCCGCTCGGCCTGCTCGCGTCGAAGCCGCGCCGCAGCAGCCTCCACCGCGTACTGACGCAGCACCACCTGAGCCTCCGCGAGCGTGGCCGCTGCTGCCTGCAGCGCGCGGGCCTGCTCGCTCCACAGCGCACGGGCCGTCTCGGCGGCCGTTCCGCGCCACCAGGACGTCCCGTGTCCGGCCCGCTGCAGCTGGCGAGCTGCTGCGGCGAGCTCATCCTCGACGTCGAGCAGCACCGCCAGCCCTGGCTCCCTCACGTCGCGAGGCCCGCCACGTAGCGGTCCCACGCCGCGTACCGCTCCGCCGCCACGAGGACACCGCTCGCCCCAGTGTCGAGCGCGTCAGCGGCGTCGTGCAGCCGCAGCGACCAGGCGCCGAAGAACCGCTCGTACGCCTCGACCGCGACCGGGTGCTCGAGCGCGAGTCCGTCCGCGGCCCCGGCGTCGAACGCCGCGGCCACGCCGGCAATGCTCCGAGCGCTCCGCGCCAGGTCGGCGCCGCAGGCGGTCAGCTCGTCCGTCCGGACGGTGAGGCGAGGCACGCGCGCAGGTTACGGCGGCGCAGCCTCCCGGCAGCCGCTGTGTCCACAGGGCCGCAGGAACATGGCGCTCGGCGCGCGTCCGCACGTCGATTGGCGCTGTGGACAAAGCAGTTCCGGCTCGACGAGCCGTCACTCTGGCGCACATGACGACTGAGAACTCCGCCCAGCTGGCCGACGTCCTGCGCATCTACGAGGACCACCCCCTGCAGGACGGCGACGCCGTCCTGCTGCTGGACAGCGCCGTCTGCCTGGAGGTCGAGGGCCTGGCCGACCAGTGGGACGAACAGCTGCGGTCCAACACCGCGGGCATCCTGCGGGAGACGGCGCGCACCGTCCTGCTCGCGGTAGCGCGACCGGGCGCGGCGTTGCTGCCGAGCGACTACCAGGTGTGGCGTGACCTCCACACGGCTCTGCGCGACGGGGACGTCGCGCTGCTCCCGCTCCGGGCCCTTCCCGCCGCATGAGACGTACGGCCCGACCGGCCCGCGGCACGGTCAGCCGCCCGGCGGACCGGTGCCGCCCGTCGCACCCGTGGCGGTGAGGGTTCGACCGTCCCGCAGGGGCAGCCGCCGATCTCGGTCGTGCAGCGCGTGATGATGCCCCTCGCACAGGAGCAGGAGGTTGACCACACGTCGCTAATCTGCCCCCATGACATCACAGCCGCGGACCGCGGCGATCTACGCACGGATCAGCAGTGACAGCGCAGGCCTAGGCCTC
>JAODNS010000332.1 GCA_025465145.1 Frankiales bacterium | reverse complement strand
GGCCGCCGAAGCGGTGCCTCGCCTCGCTGTGCGGCAGGTCGGCGTTGATCCGGTCGACGCGGACGCGGTCGCCGTGGACGACGACGGCGTCGTCCGTGGCGGAGACCACCTCGCGCTCCACGTGGCTCTTGGCGCTGGACATGGGGCTCCTAGGTCAGGGGGTGCGGCTCGCCCGCGTGTACCCCGCGGTCAACGGGCCATGCCCCGCGGGGCCGGAACGGGTGGTGCGCGCTGCGCCGCCTGCCGCTGACCATGGGCCGGTGCATCCCGACCTCGTGTACCGCTGCACCGACTGCGACCGCCGTCGGGCGGCGGCGGCGATGGACGACCTGGGAGACCTGACCGGCTTCCTGCGCGAGCACGAGCGGTGCACCGGGGACGTGGTCGTCGACCGGGTGGTCGTGCTGCCCTCAGACGTCGCCAGCGGCTTCGTCGACGGGGATCCGCTGGTGCACGCGGCGGCGTCGTTCCTGGCCCTGTGCAGCGGCGCGGTGCTGATGAGCCGCGGCGGGTCGTTGTTCGTACCCGGTGCGCCAGAGTCGTGCCCGGCGTGCAGCGCGCTGCTGGAGCGGGTGCGGGTCTAGCCCGCGTACTCCCAGTGCCACGCCTCCGGCTTGCTGCCGGTGGCCTCGGCCCAGGCCGGGTGGAACCAACCGAAGCGCAGCGCGTTGTCGACCATCCACTCGTGCGTGACCGTGCCGAACTGCTCGACCCCGTCGCACAGGTCGGTGGCGAGCCCCCAACCGTGGTTGCTCGATCCCGGCGTCGCGGCGAGCGTCGGCTTCTCCGCCTTCACGGCGACCTGCGCGTCGTAGGTGCGGTACGAGTCGCTGACACACAACGGCGTGCCGAACGTCGCGGCGTACTCGATGGCCATCAGCTTGAACCCGGCTGCGGCGTCGGCACGCAGCCGGTGCGGCCAGGCAAACCACAGCGGGCACAGCGCGCCCGGCGGGATCTGGCCGTTGGGGTACCCGGACACGTCCTCGCCCTTGCAGTCCGGCGTCGGACGCCAGCCGGCGGCCCGGGCCACGGCCTCGGCACTGGCGATGTTCTTCTCGCGCTCCTTCGCCACCTCGAGCACGCCGGTGCTCCTGGCCAGCGCGAGGCGGCGGGCGTTGACCTGCTTCGCGTAGGCCGCGACGACCGTGTCGGCCTTCTGCTTGGCCTGCGCCGCCTGCACGGACGCAACCGATGAGGCCTGCGAGGCCAGCTGGGCGGAGGTCGCCGCGTTGGTGGCCTCGTTCTGCGCCGCGGCCATCTCGTCCAGCGCGTGCGACCGGGTCGTGCCGACGCGCTTGACGAGCCCGAGCCCGCCGAACAGCTGCTGGGGGTCCTTGGCCGACAGCGCGTCGGTGAGGATCAGCAGCTGCGAGTCGACCATGCCCGTGCGGTACAGCGAGCCGGCGTAGCCGAGCAGCTCACGCTTGGCCTTCTCGGCTCGCTTCTCGGCCGTCGTGGACCGGATCGACTCGGCGATCGCGTGCTGGGTCGCGTCCTCGGCGGCGCGCTGCGCCTCCTGGTACGCCTGCAGCGCTGCGGTGGCGACGCCCGCGGCCTTGCGCAGCCGCTGCGTCTCGGTGGTCAGGGCCAGCCGCTGCCGCTCGACCTCCTTCGCCGCGACGGCCGCGCTGGGCGGCGTCGGGCTCACGCTGGGCCGCGGGCTCGGGCTCGGAGACGCGGCCAGCGCCGGGACGGTGCCGACGGCGGAGCTGGCGAGAACAGCCAGGGTCAGGAGGCGGAGGCGCATGGTCGTACGACCCTAGGCGGGTTCCCCCTCGGCGTTGCGGCTTCTCCACAAGGGGGTGCGAACGGGGGGTGCCCGTGGTCAGCCGGCGGCGACGGTCGCCATGACACGCGCGCGCACGTGCGGGTTGCCGTACGACGCCATCGTCCGCCGCAGCCAGAGCCCCGAGGCGAGCACGACCGGCAGCCCGACGAGCGGCGGGAACCACCAGACGTCGGTTGTGCTGGCGGCCTCGAGCAGCAGCCCGACCAGGCCCGCGGGCAGGGCCAGCCGGGCCGATGCGGCGGCGAGCGCGCCAGGGGGAGCGACGGCGTCCCGCGGGCCGCTCAGGTCGGCCCGGTGCGGCCGCCGTACGGACATGGCCATGCACGTGGCGACCACAAGGGTGCCGCAGGCAAGTCCGGACATCGCGATGGCGCTGACCTCGGCCGGCGTCGGTGTACCCGGGCTGCGCAGCGAGCCGGTCAGCATCGCGATGAGCACGCCGGCGAAGACCGTCTCCGACAGCACGGACAGCTTCGCGCGGGCGACCAGCTTCGGGTCGTGCGGCAGGCTTGCCAGCCAGACGGCGCCGGACCCGTCGAGGCAGAAGGCGTTGACGCCGAACAGCAGCCCCGCGCCGGCAGCGACGAGCCCGGGCAGGACGACCAGCGACTGCCACGGCACCGCGGCGCCGAGGGCGACGAGGCTGGGCAGCAGCGCGAGCACGAGGCCGCCGCGACGCAGCGCGGAGGCCCGCCAGACGCTGGCCCGGTCCACGGC
>JAODNS010000311.1 GCA_025465145.1 Frankiales bacterium | reverse complement strand
CGCCGCCGCACCCGGCCGCTCGCCCGCCCCGGCACCCGCCTGCGCGGCGGCTTCGTCTTCGTCCTCGTGCTGCTGATGCTGCTCGGCGGCCGGCTCGTCTGGCTGCAGGGCTTCAACGCCCAGGCGTACGCGGACCGGGCCGTCGACCAGCGCATCCGCACCAACACGATCGTCGCCCCGCGCGGTGAGATCACCGACCGGTCGGGCGAGCCGTTCGCGCTGTCGCTCGACGCGCGCGCCGTCTACGGCGAGCCGCGCATCATCGCCCGGGCCGAGTGCAAGCCGGACGCCAAGAAGCCGTGCAACCCGTCGACCATCGCCGCGGCGCTCGCGCCGGTGCTGGACACACCGGCCGCGGAGCTCGAGGAGAAGCTCGGCCGCAAGAGCGCCTTCGTCTACCTCGCGCGCGGCCTCGATCCGGCCGTCGGCAAGCAGGTCCGCGAGCTTGGCCTCGTCGGCGTGGGCGTGCTGCAGGAGCCCAAGCGGGCGCACCCGGGCGGCGACCTCGCCGTCAGCGTCACCGGCTTCACCGACCGCGAGGGCAAGGGCCTCATGGGCGTCGAGTCCGGGATGGACGCGGTGCTCGCCGGCAAGAACGGCAAGACGTCCGCCGAGGTGGACAAGGCCGGCCGCGTCATCCCGACCGGCGCCACCACGCAGGTCGCCGCCGTACCCGGCCGCGACGTCCAGCTCACGATCGACCGCGACCTGCAGTGGTACGCCCAGCAGGTCCTCGCGCAGAAGGTCGCCGAGACCGAGGCCGTCAACGGCACTGCCGTGGTCATGGACGTGCAGACCGGCGAGGTGCTCGCCCTCGCCACCGCACCGACGTTCAACCCGGACAGCCGCAACGCCAAGACGTCGCCGCAGGCGCTGAAGAACGTGGCCATCGCCGACGTCTACGAGCCCGGTTCGGTCAACAAGGTCATCACCGCGGCCGCCGCGCTCGAGGCCGGCGTCGTCACCCCCGACACGCCGATCACCGTCAACGACCGCTACCAGGTCGGCCGGCACACCGTGCACGACTCGCACCCGCACCCGGCTTGGCACCTGACGTTCGCCGGCGTCCTCGCCCGCTCGTCCAACACCGGCACCGTCATGGTCGCGCAGAAGGTGGGCGCCGAGAAGCTGTACGACGCCATGCGCCGGTTCGGGTACGGCGAGAAGACCGGCCTCGGCCTGCCGGGCGAGACCCGCGGCCTGCTGCCCAAGCCGGCCGACTGGTCCGGCACCTCGATCGCGACGATCCCGATCGGCCAGGGCGTCTCGACCAACGTCATGCAGGTCGCGTCCGTGTACGCGACAGTCGCCAACGGCGGCGTCCGCGTCACACCGACCGTCGTCAAGGCGGTCGCGGACGAGACCGGCCGGCTGGTGCCCAGCGCGAAGCCGGCCACCCGCCGCGTCATCTCGGCCGAGGTCGCCGCGCAGCTGCGCACGATGCTCGAGGCGGTCGTCAGCGAGGAGGGCACCGCACCGCTCGCCGCCGTGCCGGGCTACCGCATCGCCGGCAAGACCGGTACCGCTCAGCGCGTCGTCGACGGCCGCTACGCCGCCGGCAACTACACCTCCAGCTTCATCGGCTTCGCCCCCGCCGACGCGCCGCGCCTCGTGACGGCGGTCGTCCTGCAGGGCACCGGCCGTCGCGGCTACTACGGCGGGTCGACGGCCGGTCCGGTCTTTCAGTCCGTCATGTCGTTCGCCCTGCGCGGCCTCAAGATCGCGCCCACGGGGACCACCCCGCCCGCCTTCCACCTGACCACCGGATAGCCTGAGCCGTGACAGCACTGCGCCCGCGGAACCCGCCGCGGCGCCCTCTCTCGGCCCTCCTGGACGAGGTCGCGGGCCTGCACCTGCACGGCTCCGCCGACGTCGATGTCAGCGGCTGCACGCACGACTCGCGGGCCGTCCAGCCCGGCGACCTGTACGCCGCGCTGCCCGGCGCACGCGCCCACGGCGCCGACTTCGCCGAGGCCGTCCTCGCCGCCGGAGCGGCCGCCGTGCTGACCGACCCGGCCGGCGCGGACCGGTTCCCCGGCATCCCGGTGCTGGTGGCCGACGAGCCGCGCGCCGTGCTGGGCGAGGTGGCGCGCTGGGTGCACGGCAACCCAGCTGACCAGCTGCTGCTGCTGGGCGTGACGGGTACGAACGGCAAGACGACGACGGCCTTCCTGCTGGAGGCCGGGCTGCGTGCCGCCGGCCACCGCACCGCGCTGCTCGGCACCGTCCTGACCCGCATCGGCGACGAGGTGCTGCCCAGCGTGCGCACGACGCCGGAGGCGACCGACCTGCAGGCGATGTTCGCGGTCATGCGGGAGCGCGGCGTCACCGCGGTCGCCATGGAGGTCAGCAGCCACGCGCTGTCGCTCGGTCGGGTGGACGGCGTCGTCTACGACGTGGCCGCGTTCACCAACCTGAGCCAGGACCACCTGGACTTCCACGGCTCGATGGAGGAGTACGAGGCTGCGAAGGCGCAGCTGTTCACGTCCCGCCGGGCCCGCCGCGGGGTCCTCAACTGCGACGACGCCGCAGGACGGCGGATCGTGCAGAACGCCGACATCCCGCTGGTCACGTACGGCGAGGACGCCGACTGGACCGCGCGCGAGGTCGACCTCCGGCCGGACGGCAGCAGCTTCCGGCTGGTGGGCCGGGACACCTCCACCCGCGCCTCCGTCCACCTGCCCGGCGCCTTCAACGTCGCCAACACGGTCTGCGCGCTGGCGGTCCTCGCGACCGCGGGCGTCGACGTGGAGGTGGCCGCGCGCGGCATCGCGGAGCTGCCCGGCGTGCCCGGGCGGATGGAGCGGGTCGACGCGGGCCAGCCCTTCCTCGCCGTCGTCGACTACGCGCACACGCCGGAGGCGGTGACCACGCTGCTCAGCGCCGTCCGCGCCGTCACCCCCGGCCGGGTCATCGTCGTCCTGGGCTGCGGCGGCGACCGCGACCGCGCGAAGCGGCCGCTCATGGGCCGGGCCGCCGCAGCGGGCGCCCACGTCGCCGTGCTGACGAGCGACAACCCGCGCAGCGAGGACCCGCTGGCGATCCTGGCGGAGATGTCGGCTGGTGCGCCGGACGCCACCGTCGAGGCGGACCGCCGCGCCGCGATCGCCCTCGCCGTGGGCATGGCCGGCCCGGGCGACGCGGTCGTCGTCGCCGGCAAGGGGCACGAGAGCGGCCAGGAGGTGGACGGCGTGGTCACGCCGTTCGACGACCGGGTCGTGCTGCGCGAGGCGGTGACCGCGTGCTCCCCATGACCGGCGCGCAGCTCGCCGCGGCTCTCGGCGCCACGAGCGGGCCGACCGGCGCCTTCACCGGCGAAGTCCGGATCGACAGCCGTGCGGTACAGCCCGGCGACCTGTTCGTCGCGCTGCCGGGGGAGCGGGTGGACGGGCACGACTACGTCCCGGCGGTGCTCGAGGCCGGCGCGTACGGCTGCGTCGTCAGCAGGGACGTGCCGGGCCAGTACGTCGTCGCCGACCCGCTCGTCGCGCTGCAGAGCCTCGGCCGCGAGGTCATGGCGGCCGACCAGCCGCTGACGTTCGGTGTCACGGGCAGCAGCGGCAAGACGTCGACGAAGGACCTGCTGGCCCAGGTGCTGGCGGGCTTCGGCGAGACGCTCGCGCCGGTCGGCTCGTTCAACAACGAGGTCGGCCTGCCGCTGACGGCGACGCAGCGCACGCCCTCCACCGCGTACGCCGTCTTCGAGTACAGCGCCCGCGGCATCGGTCACATTGCCTTCCTGTGCGGCCTCGTGCGGCCGGACGTCGCGGTGGTCCTCAACGTCGGCAGCGCGCACGTCGGGGAGTTCGGGTCGCGGGAGAACATCGCCGTCGCCAAGGGCGAGCTGGTCGAGGCGGCCCGGCGCCGGGTCGTGCTCAACGCCGACGACCCGCTGGTCATCGGCATGGCCGCGCGCACCGAGCGGCCGATCACGACGTACGGAACGGGGCAGGACGCCGCCGTGCGCGCGACGGACGTCCGGCTGGACGAGGACGGCCGGCCGTCGTTCCGCGTCAACGGCGAGCCGGTCCGGCTGCAGCTGGCCGGCGAGCACCAGGTGTCGAACGCGCTGGCCGTCGTCGCCGCGCTGTCCGGCGAGGTGACCGACGACCTGCCACGGATCGCCGACCTGCTCGGGCAGGCGAGGCCGGTGAGCCGCTGGCGCATGGAGGTGAGCGAGCGGCCGGACGGCGTGACGGTCGTCAACGACGCCTACAACGCGAACCCGGAGTCGATGCGGGCCGCGCTGAAGACGCTTGCCGTCATGAGCCGCGGCAAGACGCGGCGCACCTGGGCGGTCCTCGGGCAGATGGGCGAGCTGGGCGACGACGCGCGGGACGCGCACATGGACCTGGGCCGGTTCGTGGTCCGTCTCGACGTGTCGCGGCTGGTGGTCATCGGTTCTGAGGCCGGTGGCATACATGCTGGGGCGGTGCTGGAAGGGTCGTGGGGGGAGGAGTCGGTGCACGTGGACGACGCCGAAGCCGCCCTCGCGCTGCTCCGGGCTGAGCTCCAGCCCGGGGACGTGGTGCTCGTGAAGGCGTCCCGCTCGGTGGGGCTGGAGCGGCTCGCGGCCGCGCTGCTGGGGGACGCCAGGTGAAGTCCGTCCTCATCGCGGCCATGAGCGCGCTCGTCATCAGCCTGCTCGGCACGCCCGCGGTCGTCCGGCTGTTCCGCCGCCGCGGCTACGGCCAGGAGATCCGCGAGGACGGCCCGTCCAGCCACGCGGTCAAGCGCGGTACGCCCACGATGGGGGGCAGCGTCATCATCGGCGCGACGCTCATCGGGTACTTCGTCGCGCACCTGTTCGTCGCCGGCCAGCGCGGCCGCGGGCCGACCGCCAGCGCGCTGCTCGTCCTCGGGCTCATGACCGCGCTCGGGCTGGTCGGCTTCCTCGACGACTTCATCAAGATCCGCAAGCAGCGCTCGCTCGGCCTCACCGCTGCCGCGAAGTTCTCCGGTCAGCTGCTCACTGGCGTCGGCTTCGCCGTCCTCGCGCTGCAGTTCAAGAACCGGCACGGGCTGACCCCTGCCTCGACGCACCTGTCGTTCGTGCGCGACTACGAGAGCATCGCCCTCGGCACCGTCGGCTTCGTGGTGTTCGCGTACCTGATCGTCACCGCCACCTCCAACGCCGTGAACCTCACCGACGGCCTGGACGGGCTGGCCAGCGGCACGAGCGTGATGGTGCTGGCGTCGTACGTCGTCATCGCCTTCTGGGAGTTCGGCAACGCCTGCACGCGGGCCGGCGTCAACCAGGCGTCCTGCTACTCCGCGCGAGATCCGCTGGACGTCGCTCTGGTCGCCGCCGCCGCGATGGGCGCCTGCTTCGGCTTCCTGTGGTGGAACGCCTCGCCCGCCAAGATCTTCATGGGCGACACCGGGTCGCTCGCGCTCGGCGGGCTGCTCGCGGGCATCGCGATCGTCACCCGCACCGAGCTGCTGCTCATCGTGCTCGGCGGCCTGTTCGTCATCGAGACGATCTCGGTCATCCTGCAGGTCGGCGCGTTCAAGCTCACCAGGAAGCGCATCTTCAACATGGCCCCTGTGCACCACCACTTCGAGCTGGCCGGGTGGGCGGAGAACACCGTCATCGTGCGGTTCTGGATCATCGCCGGGCTCGCCGTCGCGTTCGGGCTGGGCGTGTTCTACGCCGAGTACCTGTCCGCCGGCCCGCTCGGCTGATGACCCGCCCGCCCGCCCGCCCGACCGGCCGTACGCACACAGACAGATCGACTCCGCAGCGACACGCCGCGGCCCCGCCCGTCCGCGATCAGTCCGTGTGCGTTCTGGGACGCGTGGGACGACGCGAGGCCGGCTGATGTACGACGGGCTCCGCGTCGTCGTCGCCGGCGCCGGGATCTCCGGGGCGGCCGCGGCGCGGGTGCTGCGCGACCGCGGCGCCACCGTCACGGTCGTGGACGCGCGCGGCGGCGAGGACGTCCTCGTCACCGACACCGTCCCGGCCGGCACCGACCTCGTGGTGACCAGCCCCGGTTGGCGGCCGGACAGCCCGCTGCTCGTCGACGCCGCGGCCAAGGGCATCGAGGTCTACGGGGAGGTCGAGCTGGCCTGGCGGGTGCGCGACCCCGACGTCCCGTGGCTCGCCGTCACGGGCACCAACGGCAAGACCACCACGGTGAAGATGCTGGAGAGCATCCTGCTCGCCGCGGGCAGGCGCACCGTCGCCGCCGGCAACGTCGGCCTGCCGCTGCTCGACGCCGTGACGCAGCCGTACGACGTCCTGGCCGTGGAGCTCTCGAGCTTCCAGCTGCACTGGTCGTCGACGGTCCAGCCGCTGGCCGCCGCGCTGCTCAACCTGGCCCCGGACCACCTGGACTGGCACGGCTCGATGGCCGAGTACGGGCGGGCCAAGGCCAAGGTGTGGACCGGCGGCACGAGCATCGCCAACGCCGACGACGAGGCGACCCGCACCCTGCTCAGCCGCGCGCCCGGCCGCCGGGTGACGTTCACGCTGCGCACCCCGCGGCCGGGTGAGCTCGGGCTGGTCGAGGACCTGCTGGTCGACCGCGCCTTCCCGGACGTGCCGGGGGAGGCGACCGAGCTGGCGTCGCTCGCGGACCTGACCGTCACCGGCGGGCACAACGTCGCGAACGCCCTCGCCGCCGCGGCGCTCGCCCGCGCGCACGGCGTCCCGGCCGACGCCGTCCGCACCGGGCTGCAGCGGTTCACCGCCGACCTGCACCGCAACGACCTCGTGGCCACGGTCGACGGCGTCCAGTGGGTCGACGACAGCAAGGCGACCAACCCGCACGCCGCGGCCGCGAGCCTGGCCGCCTACGACCGCGTCGTGTGGATCGCCGGCGGGCTGCTCAAGGGCGCCGACGTCGAGGACCTGGTGCGGACGGCCGCTCCGCAGCTGGCCGCGGTCGTGCTGCTCGGTACCGATCGGCAACCGATCCGCGACGCTCTGTCGCGACACGCGCCGGATGTCCCCGTCGAGGAGGTCTCCCGGCTCGACACTGACGCCATGTCCGAGGTCGTCGCTGCCGCTCGCCGGCTGGCGCGTTCCGGCGACACCGTCCTGCTCGCGCCGGCCGCCGCGTCGATGGACTGCTTCCGCGACTACGAGGAGCGCGGCGACCTGTTCGTCGATCTGGTGAGACAGCTGGTCCGCGGATGACGGCGGTACCCCTGGCTCTCGCCGGTGCGTCCGCGAAGACCAAGACGCCCGTCCTGCAGCGCCCGCTCGCGTCGTACTACCTCGTCCTGGCCAGCACCGGCGCGCTGCTCGCGCTCGGCCTGGTCATGGTCTTCTCCGCCTCCAGCGTGCGCGCCTACGCTACGTACGAGAACTCCTACGCGATCGCACTCCGGCAGGCGATCTTCATGGCGGTCGGTCTGCCCTGCATGTCGGCGGCTTCGCGCACGCCGATCCGGGTGTGGCGCATGCTTGCGTACCCGCTGCTGCTGACCGCGATCGGCCTGCTCGTCCTCGTGCTCGTGCCCGGCGTCGGGCGCGGCGTCGACGGCGCGACCCGGTGGATCCCGCTGCCCGGCGGCTTCAACATCCAGCCCAGCGAGCTCGGCAAGCTCGCGCTCGCCCTGTGGGGCGCGGACCTCCTGGTGCGCAAGAAGAAGCTGCTCGGCGACTGGAAGCACCTGTTCGTGCCGCTGGTGCCGGTCGCGTGCCTCGTCTGCCTGCTCGTGATGCTCGAGCCGGACATGGGCACGACCCTCGCCACCATCTCCGTGGTGGTCGCGCTGCTGTGGGTCGTCGGCACGCCCCTGCGCTACTTCGGCGTCTTCCTCGCCGCGCTCGTGTCGCTGGCGGCGCTGCTGGCGGTGACCGAGCCGTACCGGATGGCCCGCCTGCTCTCGTTCCTCGACCCGTTCGCCGACGCGCAGGGCGCGGGCTACCAGGCGGTGCAGGGCCTGTACGCGCTGTCGTCCGGCGGCTGGTTCGGCCTCGGCCTCGGGGCGAGCCGCGAGAAGTGGGCCGGCGGCCTGCCCAACGCGCACACCGACTTCGTCTTCGCGATCATCGGCGAGGAGCTCGGCCTGCTCGGGACCCTCAGCGTGCTCGTGCTGTTCGGGACCCTGACCTACGCCGGCGTACGGATCGCCAAGCGCAGCACCGACCCGTTCGCCCGGCTCGCCGCCTCCGCCGTCACGGCCTGGCTGGCCGCGCAGTCGCTCATCAACATCGGCGCGGTGGTCGGCATGGTCCCGATCACCGGCATCCCGCTGCCGCTCGTGTCGTTCGGCGGCTCGGCCCTCATCCCCACGCTGGTCGCCATCGGCATGCTGCTCTCCTTCGCCCGCGCGGAGCCGGGTGCCGCGCAGGCGCTCGGCGCGCGCCGGCGCAGGAAGGCGCCCGCGACGCCGATCACCTCCCGCACGACCGCGCGCGGCACGGGTCGGCCCGCCTCGCGCCGGCCTGCCGCCCGGAAGGGGTAGGCCGTGCACGTCGTGCTCGCCGGCGGCGGATCGGCCGGTCATGTCGAGCCCGCCATGGCGCTCGCCGACGCGCTGCGCCGGCTCGACCCGGCCATCGGCATCACCGCGCTGGGCACCGCGGCGGGCCTGGAGGCCCGGCTCGTGCCGGCCCGCGGCTACGACCTCGCCGAGATCCCGCGGGTGCCGCTGCCGCGGTCGTTCGGCCCCGACCTGCTCAGCGTGCCGGCCCGGGTACGCACGGCCGTGAGGGTCACCCGCGGCCACCTCGACCGCGTCGGCGCGGACGTCGTCGTCGGCTTCGGCGGGTACGTGTCGCTGCCGGCCTACCTGGCCGCCCGCCGCCGGAGGACGCCGCTCGTCGTGCACGAGGCGAACGCCCGCGCCGGCATCGCCAACCGCGTCGTCGCGCGCCTGACGCCGTACGTCGCCGCCGCTGTCG
>JAODNS010000280.1 GCA_025465145.1 Frankiales bacterium | reverse complement strand
GGGATCCGACGCGGCGAGGATGCGGACGGCGAGCAGCCCGGCGTTGCGCGCGCCGCCGATGCTGACCGTCGCGACGGGCACCCCTGCCGGCATCTGCACGATCGACAGCAGCGAGTCCATCCCGTCGAGGTGCTTCAGCGGAACGGGTACGCCGATCACCGGCAGCGGCGTCATGGAGGCCACCATGCCCGGCAGGTGGGCCGCGCCGCCGGCACCGGCAATGACGACCCGCAGCCCGCGCCCTGCGGCCGCCGCGGCCCAGTCGAGCATGTCCCTCGGCGTGCGGTGCGCACTGACGACCCGTACCTCGTGCTCGACGTCGAACTCGGCCAGCGCCTGCGCCGCCCCCTCCATCACGGGCCAGTCCGAGTCGCTGCCCATGACGATCCCTACGACTGCAGCCACTCGCCCGTCCTCAGGTAGTGCGCGCCCTGCTGGGCCCGCTGCCGCACATCGGCCAGGTCGCCGCCGAGTGCTGTGACGTGGCCGATCTTGCGGCCCGGCTTGATCTCCTTGCCGTACAGGTGGACCTTCAGCGCCGGGTCGCGCGCGAACAGCATGTGCAGCCGCTCGTCCAGCCCTTCCTCGAGCCCACCCAGCAGGTTGGCCATCACGACCACGGGTGCGGCCATCTGTGTCGCACCCAGCGGGTAGTCGAGCACCGCGCGCAGGTGCTGCTCGAACTGCGACGTCCGCGACCCCTCGATCGTCCAGTGCGCGCTGTTGTGCGGCCGCATGGCCAGCTCGTTGACGACGATGCCCTCTGCCGTCTGGAACAGCTCGACCGCCAGCACTCCGACGACGCCGAGCTCGTCGGCCAGCCGCAGCGCGAGCGACTGCGCCTCCAGCGCCAGGTCCTCCGACAGGTCGGGCGCGGGCGCGACGACCTCCACGCAGATGCCGTCGGACTGTACGGTCTCCACGACCGGCCACGCCGCCGCCTGCCCGTACGGCGACCGCGCCACCACTGCGGCGAGTTCGCGCTGGAGCGGGACGAGTTCCTCGGCGAGCAGCCGCACGCCGGAGGCCACGACCTCCGCGGCCTCGTCGGCCGAGCCCACGACCCAGACGCCCTTGCCGTCGTAGCCCCCGGTCGCCGCCTTCAGCACGAGCGGCCAGCCGACGTGGTGCGCGAAGCCCTGCACGTCCGCCAGGGTGGCGACCGGGCAGAACGCCGGCACCGGAACGCCGAGGCCGGCGAGGCGTTCGCGCATGACGAGCTTGTCCTGCGCGTGCCGAAGCGCGACCGAGCCGGGGTGGACGCTCGTCCCGTCCTGCTCGAGCGCCTGGATCAGGTCGTTCGGCACGTGCTCGTGGTCGAACGTCACGACCTCGCAGCCGGCGGCGAACGCGCGCAGGTCCTCGAGCGAGGTGTGCGCGCCGATGCTGACCGCGCCGGACACCTGCGCCGCGCTGTCGTGCGTCGCGTCCGCGAGGACCCGCAGCGACAGGCCGAGCGCGATGCCGGCCTGATGGGTCATGCGGGACAGCTGGCCACCGCCGACCATGCCGACGACCGGCAGCCCCATCGCCGCGCGGACCGTCATGCCACCAGCCGCTCGCGCAGCGCAGCCTGCTCGTCAGGTCCGAACCCGTGCTCCGTCAGCCACGCCAGCGGTCCACCGCGCTCGTCGAGCCGGTCGAGGAAGTGCCGCATCGACAGGGCGTGCGGCCGCATGTCGTCCAGCGCGCGGGTGCGCAGGTCGTCGGCGTACGACACCGCACCGACGAGCCGGTCGTAGATCAGCTCGATCCGCTCGCCGGTCAGCGCGTAGTCGGCGACGACGTCCTCGCGCGGCACGCCTGCGACGACCAGCGCCAGGGCGCACACGACACCGGTGCGGTCCTTGCCGGCGGCGCAGTGCACGACGGTCGCGCCAGCCCCGCACGCGATCTCGCGCAGCGCCTGCACGACCGCGTAGGGCGCGTCGTCGAGGTACCCGAGGTAGAAGTGCGAGAGGTCACCCTCCTCGCGCTGCTCGTGTGGCACTGCCCGCTCCGCCCCCCAGCTCGGGATGAGGTCCAGGTTGACGTGCCGCATCCCCGCCGCGACCAGCGGTCCGGGACCCTCCTGCTCGACCTCGGTGGGCGTGCGCAGGTCGACGACCGTCCGCACGTCCAGCGCCCGCAGCCGCTCCAGGTCGGCGTCACTGAGCGCCTGCAGGTTGTCGCTGCGGAGCACGACGCCGGGCCGCGTGGTCCGGCCGTCATCGGTCCGCAGGCCGCCGAGGTCACGGACGTTGACCGCGCCGTCGAGCTCGAGCCACCGGCTCAAAGGCCGAGCTCCCGCGCGATCAGCATCAGCTGCACCTCTGTGGTGCCCTCGCCGATCTCGAGGATCTTCGAGTCGCGGTACTGCCGGGCGACCGGGTACTCGTTCATGAACCCGTACCCGCCGTGCACCTGCGTCGCGTCGCGCGCGTTGTCCATCGCCGCCTCACCCGAGATGAGCTTGGCGATCGCCGCCTCCTTCTTGAACGGCTGGCCGGCGAGCATCTTCGCGGCGGCGTCGTAGTAGGCCGTGCGGGCGGCGTGCGCCCGCGCCTCCATGCGCGCAATCTTGAAGGCGATGGCCTGGTTCTGGCCGATCGGCCGGCCGAAGGCCTCGCGCTCCTTGGCGTACTTCACGCTCTCGTCGACGCAGCCCTGCGCCGCCCCGACGGCGAGCGCGCTGATCGCGATGCGCCCCTCGTCGAGGATCTTCAGGAAATTGGCGTAGCCACGGCCGCGCTCGCCGAGCAGGTTCTCCTCGGGCACGCGCACGTCGTCGAACGTCAGCGGGTGGGTGTCGGAGGCGTTCCAGCCGACCTTGTTGTACGGCGGCTCGGCCGTGAAGCCCGGCGTCGGCACCGGCACGAGGATCGAGCTGATCTCCTTCTTGCCGGAGCTGGTCTGCCCGGTCACCGCCGTCACCGTCACGAGCTGCGTGATGGTCGTGCCGGAGTTGGTGATGAACGCCTTGGACCCGTTGATGACCCACTGGCCGTCCTCGAGCCGCGCGGTCGTTCGGGTGCCTCCGGCGTCGCTGCCGGCGCCGGGCTCGGTCAGGCCGAAGGCGCCGAGCGCGTCGCCCGAGCACAGTCGCGGCAGCCACTCCTGCTTCTGGGCCTCGGTGCCGAAGCGGTAGACCGGCATCGCGCCGAGCGAGCAGCCGGCCTCGAGGGTGATCGCCACGGACTGGTCCACCCGCGCCAGCTCCTCGAGGGCGAGGCAGAGCGCGAAGTAGTCGCCGCCCATGCCGCCGTACTCCTCCGGGAACGGCAGCCCGAACAGCCCCATCTCGCCCATCTGGCGCACGACGTCGTACGGGAACGTCTTCGTCGCGTCGTGGTGCGCGGCCACCGGTGCGACCACCTCGCGGGCGAACGCCTCGACCGTCTTGCGCAG
Organism: Frankiales bacterium; assembly: GCA_025465145.1. Classification (GTDB taxonomy): domain Bacteria; phylum Actinomycetota; class Actinomycetes; order Mycobacteriales; family SCTD01; genus RYN-124. The sequence continues at coordinate 4,067 of JAODNS010000280.1, read as the reverse complement.
CTGCTCCTGCTCCTCGGTCAGCCGGGTGTCGAGCACGGTTCTCCTCCTGGTGCGGGTGGCGTCCATCGTCCCATGGGCCTCCGCCGCGCCGGTAGGCTGCGCTGATGGCCGCGACGACTCCGGCGCCCTCCGGCGCGCTCCGCAACCTGGAGGCGCGGATCCGGGCCGCGTTCCACGAGCTGGCCAAGTTCGGCACCGTCGGCGCCTTCTGCTTCCTGGTCGACATCAGCCTGTTCAACCTGGTGCTGCACCTCACCGACAAGCCGCTGACGTCCAAGGTCGCGTCGACGGTCGTCGCTGCCTCCATCGCGTTCGTGCTGAACCGCGCCTGGTCGTTCCGGCACCGGCAGCGCAGCAGCGTGCGGCGCGAGTACGCGCTGTTCTTCGTCCTCAACGCCATCGGCCTCGTCATCGCCGTTGGCTGTCTGGCCATCTCGCACTACCTGCTCGGCTTCGAGAGCAAGCTCGCCGACAACATCGCCGCCAACGGGTTCGGTCTCGTGCTCGGCACGACGTTCCGCTTCTGGTCCTACCGCCGCTTCGTCTGGGCGGCGCCCGACGCGGTCGAGGCCGCCGCCGTCGACGGCGACCCGGCCGCGGTGGCCGTCCTCGAGGACGTCGAGGACGGCACCATCACCCGCCCCGCCTCCTAGAGCACCTGCTCGACCGCCGCGCGCAGCTCCGGGTCCGACGGCGTCGTGCGCGGCCGGAACCGGCCGACGACCTCGCCGTCCTTGCTGAGCAGCCACTTCTCGAAGTTCCACTGCACATCGCCGGCCTCACCGGCGGCGTCCGGCGCCGCGGTCAGCGCGTCGAACAGGGGCGCGCGGTCCGGTCCGTTGACGTCGACCTTCGCCAGCATCGGGAAGGTGACGCCGTACGTCGCGCTGCAGAACTCGGCGATCTCGTCCGCGGTGCCCGGCTCCTGCCCGCCGAACTGGTTGCACGGGATGCCGACGACCGTGAGGCCGGGCAGCTCCTCGTGCAGCGCCTCGAGCTCGGTGTACTGCGGCGTCAGCCCGCACTTCGACGCGACGTTGACGAGCAGGGCCGGGCCGCCGCCGGTGAGGGCCCCGAGGGTCGTCTCGGCCCCCTGCAGGGTGCGGACGCGCAGGTCGTGCAGCGACATCGGGAGCTCCTAGGTGAGGGGGGTGAGCTGGGTGCGCGGTCCGGCGCGCAGCACCTGCGACGGCAGCGTGCGACCGACGAGCCGCTCGGCCTCGCGCGCTGCGTCGAGCAGCGCGTCGAGGTCGACGCCGGTGGCGACGCCCATGTCCTCGACCATGTGCACGAGGTCCTCGGTGCACACGTTGCCGGTGGCGCCGGGGGCGTAGGGGCAGCCGCCCAGCCCGCCGACGGAGGCGTCGTAGTCGACGACGCCGAGCTGCAGCGCGGCGAGCACGTTGGCGAGGCCGGTGCCGCGGGTGTTGTGGAAGTGCAGGTTGAGTGCGGCGTCCGGGAAGGCCATTCGCGTCTCGCCGACAAGGCCGGTCACCCGGCCCGGCGTGGCCATGCCCGTCGTGTCCCCGTAGGAGATCCCGTCGGCACCGTCGGCCAGCGCGCGGCGCGCGACGTCGAGCACGCGGTGGACGGGGACCTCTCCCTCGTACGGGCAGCCGAAGGCGGTCGACACGATGACCTGGCAGGTGGCGCCGGCGTCGTGCGCGGCCTGCAGCAGCAGCGCGATGTCGTCGAGCGACTCCTCCGTGCTGCGGTTGACGTTCTTGCGGTTGTGCGTGTCCGAGGCGGAGACGACGACCTCGATCTCGCGGAAGCCGGCGTCCAGCGCGCGCTGGGCGCCGCGGAGGTTCGGGACCAGCGCGGAGTAGCGGACGTCGGCGGACCGCTCGACCGCAGCCCACACCTCGGCCGCGTCCGCCATGGACGGGATGGCCTTGGGGTGCACGAACGAGACCGCCTCGATCCGTCCGACGCCGGTGCGGGACAGCGCATCGATGAGTGCCACCTTCGCCGACGTGGCGACAGGGGCCTCGTTCTGCAGGCCGTCACGAGGCCCGACCTCACGCAGGCTGATCGAGCTGGGCAGGTCGCTCATGGCGTCAGGCTATGCGCGGCGCAGGACGTGCGGTCGCAGCGCGCGGTACCCGCGGACCGACCGCTGCTGCAGCCGTACGAGCCGGAACGCCGACGACCCCTCCAGCGCGTCGGCGGCACCGCGGTCGACGAGAACACTGCTCGGCCGCGCCTCCGCGGTGAGCCGGCTGGCGAGGTTGACCGGCTCGCCGAAGACATCGCCGAGCCGCGTCAGCACCGGTCCCATGGCGAGGCCGGCGCGCACCTCCGGCAGTGACTCGTCCCGCTCGTGCGCCTCCACCGTCGCGAGCGCCACCTCGGCCGCGCCGGTGACGCTCTCGGCGACGTAGAGCACCGCGTCGCCGAGCGTCTTCACGACCCGGCCGCCGCAGGCGGTGACCCGCAGCGACGTCTCGCGCTCGAAGCGCTCCAGCAGCCGCTGCAGGTCGCCGGCGTCGGTCGTGCGCGAGGTCTGGGTGAACCCGACCAGGTCGACGAACCCGACGGCCAGCACCGGGTGCCCGTCGGTGAGCAGGGCGGCGAACGAGCGCTCCGTCGCAGCCGCGAACTGCCGCCGCCAGACGTGCACGACCAGCTGCTCGAGCTGCGGCAGCACAGCGGTCGCACCCTCGACTGCGGCGGCGTGCGCCTCGTCCGGCGTCAGCTCGGCGGCCTGGCCGCGGAACACCTCCACCTGCGCCTCGGCAAGGCGAGCCAGGCCCTGCCCCATCGCCCGGGCGAGGACGAGCAGCGTGTCCGGGTCCACCACGCCGCTGTCCCGCAGCGCGAGCGCGGTGCGCAGCGCAGCGACGTCCCGGTCGGTGAAGGCCGGCTCGCCGGCCGGCACCTCCGCGAAGCCCATGGCCGCCCAGACCGCGCTGGCCTCCTCGACCGGCGCACCGACCTGCGCGGCGACCTCGTCCCGGTCGTACCGGCACGCCGACCCGAGCAGCGCGCTCTCGAGCTCGTCGCTGATCATGCCGGAAGCCTAGGACCGGCGTACCGTCCCGCTGTGAGCGTGCGGCGGCGGATGGTCACCTACTTCTCGATCCGCGCCGTCGCGGTCGTCGCGTTCCTGCTGTCGGCGTTCGTGATGCCGCACGGGGCGCCCGCGGCTCTCGTCTGCATGGGCGCCGGAGCGGTCGCCGTGCTGGCCGGGATCGGTGTCAACGCGGGCGGGCCGGGCGAGCAGGCGGGCGCGCGCCGGCAGATGGACCACTACAACGCGATCCGCCCGCCGCAGGGCGACTGGCCGCCGTTCGACCCCGACCGCGTCGTCGACGGCGAGGTCGTGCGGCCGGACGTCACCCCTCCCTGACGCCGCGCATCCTGTCGTCCGTGCTCTCCACCAGGTCGTACAGCTGCCGCTGGACACGCTCCACCTTCGGCACGTCGGACAGCGTCACCTGACCGCGCTCCCCGGCCGACTCGACGACGAGGGTGCCGCAGCCGAGCAGCCGCTCGAGGAACGTGTGGCTGAAGGTGATGTCGTTGATTCGCGACAGCGGCACGTCACGACCGCTGCGCGAGAGCACGCCGCTGCGCACGAGCACCCGCCGGTCCGTGATGACGAAGTGCGTCGTGACCCAGCGCAGGAACGGGCGGACCGAGTAGGCCGCGAGCAGCCCGAGCGCGACCAGCAGGACGAGCAGCCGCATCGGCCCCTGCCGATCGCCCTCCGGGATCCGCGCCGCCGAGAAGCCGCCGATGCCCAGCACCAGGACGAGCGTGACCACCGGCGTGATGAGCGCCTTCCAGTGCGGGTGGAGGTCGAGGACGAGCCGCTCGTCCTCCGCCAGCAGCTTTGTCGGGTACGCCATGATCCGAGTGTGGCGCATCCGCCGGACAACCGGCAGGACCTCGTGCGCGTCTTCCCGGTGCCACCCCACCCCCGGAGGCCCGCCATGCGCATCCTCGTCCCGCTCCTGCTCGTCCCTCTGCTGGCCGCGTGCGGCGGCAGCTCGACCCCGGCTGCCGTCCGCAGCGTCGCCCCGGTCGCCTCCCCGCCGGCCGCCTCGCCGAGCGCCGCCGCA
>JAODNS010000258.1 GCA_025465145.1 Frankiales bacterium | reverse complement strand
CAGGCCGGCGCGTCGGGCGCGTCCGCCACGAGCTCGCGCGCCGCCGCGCCGGCGGCAGTCCGTACGGCTGCGTCCGTGTAGGCGCCCAGGGCTGCAGCGACGGCAGCGGGATCGCGGGGTGGCACCCCCACACCGGCCCGGCCGGCCAGTCGGCGCACCACGGCGCCGCCCGAGACCGCGATGACGGGGATGCCGGCCAGCATGGCCTCGAAGGCGGAGGTGCCGAAGCCCTCCTTGCCGGGCGCGCGCCGACCGTCGGGCCGGGTGAGGACGGCGAGGGCGTCGAACGCCCCGAGCCAGCGACCGGCGTCCGGGAGCTGCCCGGCGAACACCACACGGTCGGCGACGCCGAGGCTCTCGGCGTGCCCGCGGAGCCGGTCGGTCTCCCCGGGCGAGGCGGGGTCGTCGGTTCCCAGCACGACGAGGCGCCAGGCCTGCGCCGCGGGCAGCGCCAGCGCCGCGATCGCGTCGTCCGTCCCCTTGAAGGGCACCAGCCGGCCCGCCATGACCAGGACCGGCTCGTCCCCCAGCTCGATGCCGAGGCCGGCCAGGTGGCGACGGGCGTCCGGGCGCGACGCCGGTCCGGGCTCCGGGCGCGGCGGCGGGATGACGACCGCGTCCGCGCGACCGGTCGCCTCCGCCAGCTCCTCGACGGCCGCGACCACCCGATCGCTCAGCAGCGCCACCGGCCGGGCGAGGGTGCCGTCGTACATGTGGTCGTGCTTGGCCCAGACCGTAGGAACGCCGGCCATGCGACCGGCCGGCCCCGCCACGAGCTGCGCCTTGAGCACGTTGCCGAGGACGACGTCCGGACGCTCGCGGCGCAGCCGCCGCGTCAGCCGCAGCGCTGGTGCCACGAGGTGGTGCGGCTGGTTGCCGACCAGCCACACGTCCACCGGGATGCCCCGCCGTTCGAGCTCCGCGCGCAGCGGCCCGTCCTTGAGCAGCACGACCTGCACATCGAGCGCGTCGGTCGCGTCGAGCAGCCGCAGCAGCCATGCCTCGGACCCGCCGTTGCCGGCGAAGGCCTGGATCACGAGGACGCGCAGCCGGGTCATCGCGCCGCCGCCTGGTCGACGACCCGCAGGACTGCCGCGCGCTGCACCGCCAGGTCGTGGTGCTGCGCCACGAGCTCCCGGCCGCGGGCTCCCTCTGCAGCCGCCAGCACCGGGTCCGTGAGCCGGCGCACCAGGGCCGCCGCCAGCTCCGCTCCGTCGCCCTCGGTCACGAGCTGTCCGCTGCCGTCGCGGACCACCTCCGCCATTCCGGGCACGTCGGTCACGACGACCGAGCGAGCGGATGCCATGGCTTCGAGCAACGACAGGGACATGCCCTCCCACCTGGACGGCTGCGCGACCACGTCGGCCGCGGCCAGCCAGTCGGCGACGTTGCCGCTTCCGGGCATCAGGACGGCCGGCACCCGGCGCCCCCGCAGCGACTCCTCATCGGGGCCGCCCCCCACCAGCGCCAGGGAGGCTGCGGGCACCTCGGCCAGCACGTCGGGCCAGACGTCGAGCAGCCGGTGCTGCCCCTTCTGACGGTGCAAGCGGCCGACGCAGACCGCGAGCGGGCCGTCCGCCAGACCCAGCCGGGTCCGCGCGGCCTGCCGCTGCTGCGGTCCCGCCGACTGCCAGCGCGCCAGGTCCACCCCGTTGGGTACGACCTCCATCCGCGCCCGGATGCCGTGCGCCGCCGCGGCGGTGCGCTCGTCGGCGCTCACGCACAGCACCACGTCGGCCCAGCGCGCCCCCAGCCGCTCCCACACCAGCGCGCCGGTGCGGGCCGCTCCCTCGACGGCGAAGAACGACCACGAGTGCGGCTGGAACACCGTCGGAACCCGCCTCCGGACGACCAGCCGGCCGCACATGCCCGCCATCGACGTGTGCAGGTGCACCAGGTCCGGCCGCTCCGTGCGGACGACCTGCCGGAGCTGCCGCAGCACGTGCGGCATAGCCGGACCGGGACGTGCGCCAGGCACCCAGGTGTACGCCCGGCCGCCGGTCGGCGCGACCGCCCGCGCCAGCTGGTCGTCCTGCGGTGCGGCGACGACCACCCGGTCGCCACGAGCCACCTGCGCGGCGACGAGGTCACGCAGGACCACGCCGACCCCGCCCAACGTCGTCTCCGACACGTGCAGAACGGTCAGCGGCACCGGCGCATGGTGGCACGCGGGTTCCTGAATACTGCCGGGATGTCGTTGACGGTGCGCGAGCTCGACGGGCCGGACGCCCTCGCCCGCTGCGCCGCCGACTTCGACCGGCTGTCCGTGGCCAGCGGGTCGCCGGTCACGTCCCGGCGCCCGTGGTTGCAGGCGTGGGTCGACTGCTACCCGGACTGGCAGCCGTGGCTGGTGCTGGTCGAGGACGACGGCGAGCTGGTGGCGGTGGCGCCGTTGGCGCGGCGGCGTCGCGGTGGGCTCGAGCAGGTCGTCGGCCTGGGCCACGGTCCGACCGACCACCTGCGTCTGCCGGCTCGAGACGACGCCGCCGCAGACGCCCTCGCCGCCGCAGTGGGAACGCGCCTCGGCTCCCGCTGGACGCTGCGCGTGGAGCAGCTCCCCTGCGCGGACCCGGTCGTCGAGCGGATCGTCTCGCTGCTGCGCGCACGCGGGGCCGTCGCCGAGCTGCGGTCCGGCGAGGGGATGCCGACGGTCGAGGTCACCTCGCGGGACCTCAACAGCTACCTGAGCAAGAACACCCGGAAGGCGCTGGCGAAGATCGCGAACCGGCTCGAGCGGGACGGCCTGCAGCCCGACCTGCGCTGGACGCGCGAGCCGGCGCAGGTGCGGGCGCTGCTCCCGGAGCTCGCCGCGGTCCACCGCGCCCGCGACGAGGCCCTCGGCCGGCGCAGCGACCACGCGGACCAGCGGGCGGCGCGCTTCTACGCCGAGGTGATCGGCCGGCACGCCGACCGCGGTGAGGTCGACCTGCTCACGGTGCGCCTGCGCGGCGAGCTGGCGGCGTTCGTGTGCGGGTTCACGGACGGCACCGCGCTGCGCAGCTGGGACAACCGGCTGGCGCCGGCGTGGAGCAGCTACAGCGCCGGGCGGATTGCGAACACCGAGGCCCTGCGGCACGTCGTCGCCTCGCCCGACTACGACGAGCTGGACTGGATGCAGGGCGAGGAGCCGTACAAGCTGCAGAGCGCGACGCAGGTCGTGCCGACCACGGACCTGTACGCGTGGTCGTCGCCGGCCATACGACAGGCGTACGGCGTCGTGGAGCGGTTGCGAGATGCCAAGCGGTCCTCGGCCGCCCTCACCCGCCTCTGGTGGCTGCTGGCCGACGGGCGCTCGCGTGCTTCAGGGGCGCGGCGACGATGACGACGGGAACAGCGTGACCGGCGTGAAGTGGCAACCGACCGTGCTGATGTACCACGGCTTCTCGCACGGCTACCGCACCGACGACCCGTACCACCTCGTCGTGTCCGACCGGAACCTCGACGACCAGCTCGGCCACCTGCGGACGCGTGGCTGGACCGCGCTGGACCTCGACGGCTACCTCACGGCGCTCGACCGGCGGGGGCTGCCCGGCCGCTCGTACCTGGTGACGATCGACGACGCGCTGCGGTCGGTGGCCGAGGTCGGCGCGCCCGTGCTCGCGCGGGCGGGCGTGCCCTCGATCCTGTTCACGCCGCCGGGGCTCCTCGGCGGGACCACGCGGTGGCTCGCCGAGCAGCCGGACGAGCCGATCCTGACCTCTGACCAGCTGCGCGCGCTGAGCGACGACGGCATGGAGATGGGCGTCCACGGCTGGGACCACGCGACCATGAAGGGGATGACGGACGCGGAGCTGACCCGCAACACCGTGGACGCCCGGGCTGCCGTCGCAGACGCCACCGGCGTGCTGCCGCGGGCCTTCGCCTACCCGTTCGGCGACTACGACGAGCGCGCGCTGGCCGCCGTCGCCCGCGCCGGCTACGAGGTGGCGTTCTCGGTCTACGACGGCCGGGGGCGGCACGCCGTCCCGCGGGTGGACGTGAAGCCGGATGACTCCGTGCGCGCCTTCCGGCTCAAGCTCATCCCGCGCTACCGACTGGTGTGGCGGGCCGCCGGCGTGGTCCGGCCGGTCCGTCGTCTGCTGCGCACCGCGGCGCAGCGCACATGACCGCGTGAGGGCCCGCCTGCTGGACCTGCACGACGTGTCCCCGGCAGACCTCGAGGCCTGGCAGGCGCTCGCGGCGGCGGCCGCGGAGCCGAACCCGTTCTTCGAACCCGCGGCGGTCCTGCCCGCGGCGCGCCTGCTCAGCCGGGACGACCGCGTGGCGCTGCTGTGCGCGGGCGAGGGCGCCGAGCTCGCGCTGGCGCTGCCGGTCGTACGCCGCCGGGGCTACCGACGGCTGCCCGTCCGTGCGCTGGTCGGCTGGCAGCACGAGTACGCCTTCCTCGGCACGCCGCTCGTGCGTCCCGGCGCCGGGACGGCGGCCTGGGCGGCCGTCCTCGCGCTCCTCCGAGCGTCCCGCGACGCGGCCTGGCTGGCCCTGCCTCGCCTCAGCAGCACGGGTCCGGCAGCAGCCGGCCTGGCCGCGGCGGCGAGCGCGCACGTGACGGACATCGATGCGTACGACCGGCCGGTCGTGCACCGACGTCCGGAGCCGACCTACCTCGACGGCCGGATCAGCAGCCGGCACCTGAAGTCTCTGCGACGCCTGCGCCGTCGGCTCGGCGACCAGCTCGGCGGCGAGGTGGTCGCCGTGGACCGGGCCGGGGACCCCGCCGCCGTGGAGGGCCTGCTGTCGCTCGAGGCGAGCGGGTGGAAGGGCACCGCCGGGACGGCGATGGCGCTGCACCCGGCGCACGCGCAGCTGTTCCGGGAAACCTGCTCCGCCTTCGCGGCGGAGGGGCGGCTGCAGCTGTGGAGCCTGGAGGTCGCCGGCCGCGCCGCGGCGTACCAGTGCAACGTCGTCGCCGGCGACACGGTCTTCCACGTGAAGGTGGCCTACGACGGAGAGCTGGCCGCCTGCTCACCCGGCCTGCAGCTCGAGCTGGACATGGTCGAGGAGTTCCACCGCGACCAGCGGCTGGAGCGCATCGACAGCTGCGTGGACCCGGGGAACAAGGTCTCGACGCAGCTGTACCCGGACGTCATGCCGCTGGTCACGCGGCTCGTCGGCTGGGCGCCACAGGGACGGGCCGCGGCCCGCGCGCTGCCGCACCTGCTGGCCGGCAAGGCGCACGCCGACCGGCTCCGGAGCCGGCCGTGACGCGGTCCGTGCTGATCGTCGAGGACGGGCTGAGCTCGTTCCTCCTGCCGGCCGTCCGCTCCCTCGGCACGGCCGGCTGGACCGTCGGCCTGGCCGGGCCGCGCCCCAGCCGCACCGCCGGCTCCCGCTGGGTCAGCCGTACGCACGTCGTGCCGCCGGCGGAGCAGGGGCTGGAGCCGTTTGCCGCCGCGGTGCGGGCGGCGTGTCTCGAGGGCGGCTACTCGCTGGTCTTCGGCGGCGACGACGTGGAGGTCCTCGCGCTGTCCGCCGCTCGCGACCAGATCCCGGCCGGGGTCCCGTACGCGCCGCACGAGCACGTGCTGCGGGCCATCGACAAGCTCGAGCTGACCCGCGCGGCGGAGGCGGCCGGCCTGACGACGCCGGCGACCGAGGCTGCCACGCCCGAGGCGGTGCAGCGGGCCTCGCTGCCGGTGTTCGCGAAGGCGCGGCTGCACTGGGCACCGGGGACCGCGGGCAACCGCGGCCGTCTCGCAGCCGTGCACTGCGCGACCCGCGCGGACCTCGTCGCCGCGGTCGCGGACATGGAGGCGAGCGGCGCCTCGGTCGCGCTGCAGGCGCCCGTCTCCGGCGATCTCATGGCCGTCACCGTCCTCTGCGACGCGGACAGCGCCATGATCGCGCGCAGTCAGCAGGTCGCGACCCGGCTGTCCCCGTACTTCCGCACCAGCACGCGAGCGGTCACCGTCTCCCCCGACCCCCAGCTGCTCGCCCAGGTGCAGGTCCTGCTCGCGGACCTGCGCTGGACCGGGATCGCGAACCTCCAGTTCCTCCGGCCACCGGGCGGGGCTCCGCACCTCATCGACCTCAACGGCAGGTTCTACGGCTCCCTCGCGCTGGCCATCGAGGCAGGGCTCGACCTGCCTGCGTGGTGGGCGGACCTGGCGACGGGACGGACGCCGCCCTCCGGGGTGGTGGGGCGGCCGGGGAGGCGCTACCAGGCGCTGGAGGAGGACCTGCGCCGGGCACGGGCCGAGCGGCGTGGCGGGCTGGCGAGGGACCTGGCGGGAACGGTGCTCACGGCGGCCCGCTCGACCCACAGCACGTGGGACCGCCGCGACCTGCGGCCCGCTGTCGCGCGCGCGCTGCACCTGCTCGGGCAGCAGAGGCGACGGTGAGCTCGACCCACGCCAGGAGCACGACGCACAACGTCCTGTACGCGCTGGCGGCCCAGGTCGGCGGCAAGCTGGGCACGCTGATTTGGACCCTGGTCGCCGCCCGGACCCTGACGACCGGCGAGCTCGGCTCCTTCACCTTCGCCTTGTCGCTGGCGATGCTCGTGTCCTCCGGTGCCGAATGGGCGTTCGACGCGGTGCTGGTCCGGCGGGCGAGCCGGCACCCCGAGCAGCTGGAGCAGCGGTTCGCCGAAGCCGTCGCCTGGCAGGCCGGTCTGGCGCTGCCGCTGTTCGTGCTCACCGGACTGGTCACGTGGCTGCTGCGGCCGGACACCCCGCTGCTGCCCCTCGTCCTGCTACTGGCCGCGGTCTACCTCGACCTGTGGAGCAACACCGCGCGGTCGGCCGCCTCGGCTGCGCGCAACCAGGCGGTCATCGCGGGCGCGCTGGTGGTGCAGCGGCTGGCGACGGCGGCGTTCGCCGTGCCGGTGCTGCTGCTCGGCGGTAGCACCGGTTCGCTCGCGCTGGCGTTCCTGGCCGCGTACGCGGTGGGGGCGGTCGCGCACGCGATCGCGCTGCGCCGCATCGACGTGCACTTCCGGCCGCGCCTGCTCACGCGGACGGGGCTTCGCCAGCTGGCCCGGGGCACCGGTGCCATGGGCCTGAGCGCGCTGGTGCTCATGGCGCTGTTCCGGCTGGACGCCGTGCTGCTCGCCGCGATCTCCGGTGACGAGGCGCTCGGGGCGTACTCGACCGCGTACCGCCTGTTCGAGACCGCGCTGTTCCTCGTGTTCGCCGTCGCGGGCGCCGTCTACCCGGTGATGAGCGCGCGGCCGGACGACGCCGACGTCGTCCGCGGCGGCATCGAGTCGGGCATGGGTGTGCTCGCCACCGCGTACGTGCCGTTCGCCGCGATCTGCCTCGTCGAGGCCGAGCCCGTGCTCTCGCTGCTGTTCGGGCGGCAGTACGGCGTCGAGGCGGCAGGGGCGCTGCGCTGGCTGGGCCTGGCCCCGCTGGCCTACGCGGCGGCGTACCTGGCCAGCTCCGCACTGGCCGCGACCGGCCGGACCCGCGGGTTGCTGACCGGAGCGGTCGTCGCGCTGCTGGTGAACGTCGCGCTCAACCTCGCGCTGCTCCCGCGGTACGCCGGAACGGCGGCCGGGTTCGCCACGACCGCCTCGTACGCCGTGGAGGCGGTGTGGCTGCTCGCCGCGGTCGCGCAGGTGACGGGACGCGTCCGTCTCCTGCGCCCGCTGGCCGCGCCGGGCGTGGCCGGCATGCTGCTCGCGGGATTCCTGCTCGTCAGCCCGCTGCCGCTCGTGCTCGACCTGGCGCTCGGGCTGCTGCTCTACGCGGCTGCGTGGCTGGTGCTCGTGCGGCACACGGAGCCGGTGCAGGTGTTGCGCATCCGCCGCCTGCTCGGCGGCAGGGGAGGATCGACAGCATGAGGACAGCGGGCACGACCGGCGCGGTCATCGCGATCTCGGGCCTGGACGGCGCGGGCAAGAGCACGCAGGCCGAGCTGCTGTCCCAGGCACTGGCGCAGGCGGGGTACGAGCCGGTGGTGCTGTGGCAGCGGATCAGCCACAACGCCTGGCTGCAGCGGCTCACCGCCCCGCTCCGGCTCGTGCTGCGGCTGCTGCTGCGCCTGCGGCCGTCCGCGGCCGCGCAGCCGGCGCCGGAGGCCGCGGAGTGGTACGTCGAGCCGGAGCACCTGACCGCCCGCGCGCTGCGCGAGCGGATCCCGTTCGTCAGCGCGCTGTGGGTGACGCTCGTCGCCGGGATCCACGCCGTCGCCGTCCGGCGGGAGACGGTGCGGGAGCTGCGCCAGGGCCGGGTCGTCATCCGCGACCGGTACCTGCTCGACTCGCTCGTCCAGCTCCGGACGCACTACGCGACGACGCACGGGGTGGCCGCGCAGTCGCGGCTGGTCCGGTGGCTGACGCCGCCGGCGGTCGCGACGTTCTACCTGGACGTGCCCGCGGAGGAGGCCCGGCGGCGCAAGCCCGAGGAGTACTCGGTGGTCGAGCTCCAGCAGCACCGGCAGGTCTACCTGGAGCAGGCGGCAGCTCTCGAGGTCCCGGTGCTGGACGGGCTGCTGCCTGCTGCCCAGCTGCACGGGCAGGTCGCGCAGGCCGTCCTCGCCGCGCTGCAGCGGCGCTCCGCAATCACGCCAGCGCGTCGACCGCGTCCGCGAGCTCGCTGAGCGGCACCGGGTACGGGTGCTCGACGCGAAAGCTCGGCACACCCCTGAATGCCTCCTTCAGCAGCCGCAGCTCCAGCTCCCCGATCCCGTCGAGTCGCGGGTTGGACGCGTCTGGGAACACGAACCGGTAGCGGGCCCAGGCGTCGAGCAGGTCGGCCCGCTCGTACTGCAACGAGACCGCCATCCGCTCGGCGACCCGCTCGGGCGCGACGGGTTGCACCTCGATACGGCTGTCCACCACGCTCTCGACGAGCAGCAGCCGGTCGACGGTGGACGTCGGCGTCAGCTGCGCGGGCTCGAAGACGTCCGACGGCGCGACGTACACGCCCTGCTGGTCGCGCACCGTCGGCATCAGCTCGGTGAGGAGCTTGTACGGAAGCGTCCTGCGCCAGCGAGGACCGGCCTGCGCGTGCCGGTCCGCGAGCGCTCCCGCCACGGCGAGCCGCCGGCGCTGCTTGGCGCTCAGCCGGGACTGCACGTGCGGCGCCTCGCGCAGCTGCCAGTCCCAGAGCCGCAGCCGGTGCGCACTTCCGAAGACCTGCCCGGGCCGCAGGTAGACCCACTCGTCGCCGACGACGGTCGCGCCCCGGCCGGTCACGCCCAGCAGGGTCTCGGTCTTGCCGCCCTTGGACCAGCCCGCGAGCACCCAGCCGAGCTCGTGCAGGCGGAAGGCAGCGCCGTGCAGCGCGACGAACCCGGAGTGGGCAGCCGTGAGGTTGACGATGTCGATGAGCAGCGGGACGCCGTTCGCCTCGCGCTCGCACGCGATCTCGCAGCGGCCGCCGAGCTGCTGCAGCGGGACCAGGCTGCGGCCGCGGCGACCGCCGCCGGGGAGCGTGACGTAGCCCTGAGAGCAGGCGGCGGCGTCCAGGCCGAGAAGCGTGAGCGGGCCCACCGCCAGTCGATCCACGTACGTCACCAGGATGTCCGGCGCGCGACCGCCGTTCCCAAGGGACAGCCCGACGTCGCGTTCCACCGACGCGACGTCGTCGTCCGAGGGATCGATCAGGCGCACGCACACCGCGTCGTGCAGGTGGAGGTCGACAACGCGCGGCGCGGTCACGGGCGGCGCCTGCGGTAGCGCACCGCCGCGCCGAGCGCGACCAGGCAGAGCGCGCCCAGCGCCAGGTACGGCCAGCGGCTGCGGTCCGCCGCCGGCTGCGAGGGCTGCGGTGCTGCGGCAACCGGAGACGCACTGCTGCTCGCGGGGGGCGGGACGAGGGTTGCCGCCGGTGAGGGCGCCGACGCGCGCGACGGCGACGCCGACGCAGGCAGCGGAGACGGCACAGGCACCGGCGGCTCGGTCGGCGCCTGGGGGCTCCTGGAGCAGGGCTGCGGGAGGTCGGCACCCACCTCGCCGTACTCGCTGCGGTCGACCTTCACGTCGACGACGACCTGGGGCACCCCGCGAAGGTCCACGGCGACGCGCACGTCGATCGCACCTGAGGCGCTGCTGCGGACATGCTCGACGGCGAGCTCGCGCCCCTGGCGCGTGTCGATGACCTCGACCTCGACCTCCTTGCCGGCGGGCAGCCCGCGCTGCGTGACGCGCAGCCCGCCGCACGTGACCTGGGAGATCTGGGCCTCGTCCAGCGCTGTGACCGGTCCGGCCAGCCCGACGGCGATCGCCGCACCGCCCGCGGCGAGCAGCGCCGCCCGCCGCCTCAGTGGCAGCTCGCGCTCCCGGCGTCCGTGAACGTCTGGCCGGCGACCGGCGCGAAGTTCCAGCTGTAGCGGTTCGGGTCGAGCGTCAGCTCGAGGACCCCGTAGGTCGACGCGTTGCGCACCTCGCTGTTCGGCGCGGCGGCCGAGAAGCCGACCAGGCCCTTGCCTCCGGTCCCGACGACGAACTGCCGGATGCCGTTCGGATCGGCGATGCCGGCCGGCGTCTGCGGTGCGAAGCGCTCGTAGTTGTGGAAGTGGCCGTTCAGCACCACCTCGACGCCCGCGCTGTAGAGGTCCTCCCAGAACGTGCGGAACAGGTTCGTGTCGGCGGCGGGGCGGTCGGCCGACGAGTAGCGCGGCGTGTGCCAGTAGGCGAGCGTGCAGGCGGTCTTGTGCGCGGCGAGGTCGTTGCGCAGCCACGTCTCCTGCTCGGAGTTCGCGCTGCACGACACGTGCGGGCAGTACTCCGCCTCGCCGTTGAGCGCGATGATGTGCCAACCGTTGAGGTCGTAGCTGTACCAGCCCTTGCCCCGCGGACCGGCCTGGGCGCCGTAGTAGTCGAAGTAGCCCGCGGCATCGGTCACCAGGTACTCGTGGTTGCCGACGACCGGCCGCTGCAGCGCCTTCGTCTTGCCCCACGAGGTGTCGTAGACCTGGTTGAGCTTGGCCAGCGACGCGTCGGTGTACTGCAGGTCGCCCAGCGGCAGGACGGCGTCGTAGCCCTTGTCGAGCAGCGCAGCCGTGTCCCGCTGCCGGCAGAAGCTCGCGGTGCCGACGCCGCCGTTGTAGTTGGGGTCGGTGGGGTCGCATGCGATGTCACCCGCGGCCGCGAGCACGACCGGGCGGGCGACCGGGCCTGGCGGCGCCGGGCTCGGGCTCGGGCTGGGGCTGGGGCTCGGCGCGGTGCCGATGCCGGCGTTGCGGTGCGCCGCCACCTGCTGCGCCGTCAGGGCCCGGTTGTAGAGCGCTACCTCGTCCAGGCTCTGCCGGCCGAACTCGTCGCCGCGGCCGAGTTGCAGCGGCGCTGTACCGGCGCTGGTGGCGTACGTGCGGGTGCTCGTCGTGGCGAGCGTGCCGTCCACGTACCAGCGCAAGGCGGACGCGTCGTACGTCACCGCGAAGTGCCGCCAGCGCGTGCTGGTCAGGCTGCCCGCGGGCGCGGCGATGCTGACGTTGCCCCGCTTGAAGTTCAGCTGGCCGTTGGCGGAGTACCAGATGAGGTACCCGTCGGCGGTGGCGGCGGGGCCCTTGACGAGCAGGCCGGGGTAGCTGCCGGTGAAGGCGTCGAGGCGGGCCCAGAACTCGATCGTGAACGCGCCGTTCAGCCGGAGGGCCGCAGCGTCGGCCGCCGTGACGACCCCGGTCGTCCCGTCGAACCCGGTGGCCCCGTCGGCGTCGCCGGCGATCGCGCCCGGCGCACCGCGGGTGAGCCCCCCGGCGTAGGTCCCGGCCCGGCCGTTCCCGGAGCTGTCCGCCGCCGCACTGCCGGAGGTCTCACCGAGCCGCCAGTAGGCGGCTGGCGCGTCGGCCAGCACGGTCTGCGGGTACGACGAGCTGGCGGCTGCCGGTGCGGCAGCCGCCCCTGCGGCCGGCGCCGAGGACGCGGACGAGGCAGGCGACGCGGACGAGGCAGGCGACGTCGACGGGGACGCGGACGTGGCTGCCGACGCCGCCGGCGAGGCTGCCGACGCTGACGGGGACGGCGACGCCGACGCCGACGCCGCGGCGCGGGTCACGACGAGCTGGGGTGCGGTGCCCGCGCCCGCTTCCCGGCTGGCATAGGTGACCGTGCCGCCGCTGGGCGCCGTCAGCACGAGGTCCAGCGACGTGCCCCGGACGGCGGAGGTGACGTCGACGCTGGTCCACGCACCGGTCCGCACGGCGCCGGAGCTGCCGATCAGCGCGCCGACCGCCGGCCCGCTTGCCCCCGTCACCGTCGACTCCTGCCAGCCGGAGCCGGTGCTGGAGACGCGGTAGCCGGCACTGCTGCTCGTCGTCGACCACAGCCGCAGCACGGCCGACGCGACGGGCGTCGTGCCGCCGGGAACGGAGAACCTCAGGTAGCTGCGGTACGTCGAGGTCGCGCCCGTCTGCAGCTTCGTCGCGCTGCCGTAGTTGGTGCGCTGCTGCGCCTTGACCAGCGAGACGTACGCGTCGGCCGCCGCCGGCTGGGTCACCGCTGCGGCCTCCGCGGCGACCGGGGCCAGCAGCGGCAGCAGCAGCAGCGGCGCCCCCATGGCGCCGACGGGCAGCAGGCGGTGCAAGCGGGAACGCGCTCGGGTCACAGGGCTTCCTCTGAACGACTACGGAGCGTGAGCGTACGACAGCATCGGCGCCCTGTCTTCCGCCTCGGGAGCCTCCCACGCAGCAGCGCCGGAGATGCCATGCTGGCGACGTGGCAGCCGCGCGACCTCCAGCGGCACCTGTGTCCTGGGCGCGCCGGACGACGCTGGCCGTGCTCGCCGTCCTCACCGTGCTGGTCGCGTGGACGCTCCTCGCTCTGCTCTCCGCGCGCGACAACCTCGAGCGCGGGCGGCGTGCGCTGACGACAGCGACCACCTCGGACGACGACGCGACCGGAACGCGCGAGCGGCTCGACCGCGCCGCTGCCGACCTGCGCAAGGCGTCCGGCCGGCTGTCGGCGCCGGGTCCGGTCATCGTGTCGTACCTGCCCCTGATCGGTCGTACGCCGAGGGCGGCCCGCGTGACGACGGACGCCGCGCTCGCCGCGGTGGTCGCGGCGCAGGACGTGCTGCGGGCGACGACGGGATCCGCCCTCGTGTCGGACGGGCGCCTCGACCCGATCGCGCTCGCGGGGATGGCGAAGGAGCTGCGCCGCGCCGGCGGGTACGTCACGGGGCCGGTGCGCGACCTGCGCGCGCTGAAGACCGGCCTCGTCCCCGATGTCGTCGCCGCGGGCGTGCTCGACGCGAGGGACCGGCTCGACGAGCTGCCGGCGACGCTGGCGCGCGCCGCCGACACGGTGGACGCGCTCGCGGCCGTCACGGGTGCCGACGGCCCGCAGCGGCTGCTGGTCGTGCTGGAGAACAACGCAGAGCTGCGCGGCACCGGCGGGCTCGTCAGCGTGTTCGCCGAGGCCACCGCCGACGGCGGCCGCATCACGCTGAACCGGTTCCGCGACGTCGATGAGGTCGCGGACACGGCGAAGACGGCGAAGCGGGTACCCGCTCCCGCCGACTACCGGCGGCTGTGGGGGACGTACCTCGCGGACACGACGCTCTGGAAGAACACGAACATGTCGCCGGACGTGCCGACGTCGTCGCAGGTGCTGGCGGGCGTCGCCGCTGCCAGCCTCGGCCGGCGCCCCGACGCGATCATCTGGCTGGACGTGCGCGCAGTCGCCGCCGTCATCGGCGCCACCCGGCCGGCGACGCTGCCGGACGGGAGCGTCCTGACCGGTACCTCGACCGTCGACCTGCTCCTGTCCGGGAGCTACCGGGGCACGGCGGACGACCGGCAGGCACAGGCGGCGCGGCGCGCGCGGCTGCGGGCGGCGGCGGATGCCGTCGCAGCGCGGCTGCTCAAGGGCGCGCCCGACGCGAGCCGGCTGTCGCTGGCCCTGGCTGGTGCCGCCCGCGGGCGCCACCTCGCGCTGTGGTCGGCGGTCGCGGCGCGGCAGCGGGCGTTCGCGGCCTCGTCGCTGACGGGCGCGGTGTCCGCCGAGGGCGGCGACCTCACCAGCTTCGTCACGCAGAACTTCGGCGGCGGTGACACCGAGGGCAACAAGCTGGACTACTACGCGCGGCGCGCCACGAAGGTGCGCGTGCGGGTCGCGCGCGACACCGCCGTGGTCCAGCAGGAGGTGACGCTGCGCAACACAGCCCCCGCACGAGGGCTGCCGCGCTACGTCGCCGGCGGAGCGACGCCGAGCACCATGAACAACTTCGTCACGCTGGCGCTGCCGAAGGACGCGACCGCCGTCAGCTTCCGTCGCGGCGACGCCGTGCTGTCGACAGACGCGCTCCCCGAGGGTGACCACGCCGTGCTGACCGACGCGCTCAGCCTGCCGCCCGGGACGGCCGTGACCTGGCGCCTGCAGTACCGGCTGCCGCTGCACGACGGCCGCTACGAGCTCCGACTGCTCCCCCAGCCGCTCGCCGTGGACGCGGCCCTGGACGTGCGGATCTCCGCGGCGCCGGGCGTGCGGCTGACGGACGCCTCGGGGCGAACCGGCGCCGTCGTCCTGGACCAGTCGTTCGACGAGCACCGCACGGTCGAGGTGACGGCGGAGAAGCCCGGGCTGCTCAGCCGGACGAGCGACGCCGTACGCCGGTTCTGGCGCGAGCCGGTACGACTGCCGGTCTAGCCGCCGCTGCGGCGGAGCACGCTGGACAGCGTGCGCAGCATGATCTTGACGTCGCTCCAGAGCGACCAGTTCTCGATGTAGAAGTTGTCGAAGCGGGCCCGCTCCTCGATCGAGGTGTCGCCACGCAGCCCGTGCACCTGCGCCCACCCCGTCAGGCCGGCGGGAACGCGGTGCCGCGCCGTGTACCGCGGATAGGTGCGCGCGAAGGTCGCGACGAAGTGCGGCCGCTCCGGCCGCGGACCGACGAGGGTCATGTCGCCGCGCAGGATGTTCCACAGCTGCGGGAGCTCGTCGAGGCTCGAACGGCGCAGGAACCGGCCGACGGGACCCAGCCGGTCATCGGCAGCGACGTTCCACAGCGTGGCGGACTCCGCCTCGTCCACCGGCTTGAGCGACCGGAACTTCAGCAGGTCGAAGGCGCGCCCGTCGAGCCCGACCCGCTGCTGGCGGAACAGGATGCCGGGACCGCCCTCGGCGCGCACGGCGGCGGCGATCACGCCGAGCAGCGGGGAGAGCAGCAGCAGAGCGACGGCGGACACGCAGACGTCGAGGCCTCGCTTGAGGCGCCACGAGAACGTGCGGAACGCCGCGCGGCGCAGCCGGACGAGCGGCAGGCCCCAGACCTGGTCCATGTCCCGACTGGTGTTGTGCAGCTCGAACAGCCGCGGCACGAAGAAGATCTCCGCGTGCAGCCGGTCGCAGGTCCGGATGATGTCGACCATGTGCGAGCCCGGCGCCGAGCCGAACGCGACGATCACGTCTCGCACGCCGAACTCCACGATCACGCTGGCGAGCGCGTCGTTGTCGCCCAGCACCGGGACCGGTCGCTCGTCGGGCTCGAGCAGCGGGTCGCTGTCGAGGAAGCCGACCGGACGCAGTCCGTAGGACGGGTGCTCGAGCAGGAGCTGCGCGAGGTGCCCGCCGATCCGGCCGGCGCCGAGGACGAGGGTGGGGTGCGCCACCCAGCCGAGCGCGCGCGTGCGGCGGACGGCGGCGTAGGCGAGCGCCCGCGCCAGGACGGCGGAGCAGGCGAAGATCGCCGCGGTGCCGAGCAGCGCCGGGTCCACCAGCCGCTCGTCGATGAGCAGCGCCAGGGACGTGGTGATGGCCGACGCGGCGAGCGCGCGACCGGCGAGCCCGGCCGAGTCGTCCAGCGCCGACAGGGACAGCCGGCTCCGGTACAGGCCGGCGGCGCCGTAGAGGCACATCGTGACGGCGAGCAGCACGAGGTGCTCGCCGTTCGCGCCACCGGTGACCTGCACGGCCAGGATCCACGCGAGCAGGTCGGCGAAGACCAGGAACGGCCGGACGCCGTACCGCAGGACGGTCCGGTGCGGCATGCTCGCCCGTCCGCTGCGCAGCGTCGTCGTCCCCGGTCGGAGGGAGACGTCCTCGGCGCTGCGCGGCGCAGCCCCGCGCGACAGGCGCAGCGTCCTCACGTGGTCCCTCCCTTCGTCACGATCCGTGTCGGCAGGTATCCGCCGGCACCCAAGGTTCCCCGCGTGGCACGGTGGCCACTAGGCCAGATGGAGCCATGAAGATGAGCCGGACGGCGGATCAACACCATCACACAGCGTGAGACTCTGTACGGGCAACCTCGTCCCTACCTCGGTTGTCACAGTACGTGTGCCCCTGGACACTGAGGGGTATACGTCCCGGCGACCCCCTTCTCTACCTGCTTGCTAGGAGCACCCGATGTCCGCACGCCTTCCTCGCCTCGTCGGCGCCACCCTGCTCGGAGGCGTGCTCGTCGTGTCAGCAGCCGCGCCGGCCACGGCCGCCCCCTGTGACGCCTACTCCCAGGCCTGCCCGTCCCCGGCCGCCAGCGTCGTCCCCAGCCCCAGCTCCACGCTGGTCATCACCAGCCCCTCGCCGTCGTCCTCGCCCACGCAGGGCGGCACGGGCGAGGAGGCGGTCGGCTCGCCCACGCCCTCGCCGTCGCCCGCCGTGCTGATCAACGGCAACACCGACGGCCCCGTCCAGGGGACCTTCGTCGACGCCGGCACCGGCACCACCCTCCCGTTCACCGGCGCGCAGGTCGTCCTGCTCCTGGTCATCGCTCTGTCTGCCCTCGCCGCCGGTATCGCGCTGGTGCTCGCCGGCCGACGACGCCGTCCCACCGCCGTCTGAGTCGGGCGGCCACACCGGCCGCTCCGGCTTCGGGCAGACTCGGCCCGTGCCCGCTCTCTGGCCAGCGCCACGCGCGAAGGCTCCGCTCGACGCGGTTGTAGACCTGCCGGGCTCGAAGAGCGTGACCAACCGCGCGCTGGTCCTGGCCGCGCTGGCGAACGGCCGCTCCGTTGTCCGGCAGCCGTTGCGCAGCCGTGACACCGAGCTGATGGCCGCCGCGCTGCGCGTGCTCGGCGCCTCCGTTGCCGACGACGGGGACGACTGGGTCGTGGCGGGCGGGCGGCTGGTCTGCTCCGGGGACCGGATCGACGTCGGCAACGCCGGAACGGTCGCGCGGTTCGTGCCGCCGGTCGCCGCCCTGGCGACCGGTGCCGTCCTGTTCGACGGCGACCCGCGGGTACGGGAGCGGCCGCTCGGCCCGCTGCTCGCCGCGCTGCAGTTCCTCGGTGCGTCCCTGGACCGGGTGGACGGGCTGCCCGTGACCGTTCGCGGAACGGGCTCCCTGCGCGGCGGCGAGGTCGTCCTCGACGCCTCGCAGTCGTCGCAGCTGGTCAGCGGGCTGCTGCTGTCCGCGCCCCGCTTCGACCTCGGCCTGACCGTGCGGCACGAGGGCCCGCCACTGCCGTCCGCGCCGCACCTCGCGATGACGGTGGAGGCGCTGCGGGCGGCCGGCGCCGCCGTCGAGGACACCTCCTTCGGCACGTGGGTGGTCAAGCCCGGGCCGCTGCAGCCCCGCGACGCGGTCGTCGAGCCCGACCTGTCGACCGCGGCCGCGTACCTCGTCGCTCCGCTCGTCGCGGGCGGATCCGTCACGGTGCCCAGCTGGCCGGCGGACTCGTCGCAGCCAGGAGCGCTGCTGCCGTCGCTGCTGTCGGAGTTCGGCGCGTCGGTGTCCCCCGGGCTCACCGTCACGGCGGGGGCGCTGCACGGGGTGGACGTCGACCTGCGCGACGCAGGTGAGCTGACGCCGGTGCTGGCGGCGCTCGCCTGCTTCGCCGACGGCCCGTCGACCTTCCGCGGCGTCGCGCACCTCCGGCTGCAGGAGACCGACCGGCTGGCAGCCCTGGTGCGCGAGCTCAACGGGCTCGGCGGCGACGTGCGCGAGATCGACGACGGCCTCGAGGTCCGGCCGCGGCCGCTGCACGGCGGCACCTTCCGGACCTACGACGACCACCGGATCGCCATGGCGGGCGCAGTCGTCGGGCTCGGCGTGGAGGGCGTGCTGGTCGAGGACGTGGCGACGACGCGCAAGACGGTGCCGGACTTCGTCGGGTCCTGGACGCGGATGCTCGCCCTCGCGTGAGCCCGCGCGAGCTGGACGAGGACGACGTCCGCGTACGTCCAGGGCGCGGCTCACGGCCCCGCACCCGGATCCGGCCGGAGCACGAGGACGCCTCGGGCGCGGTCGTCGTCACCGTGGACCGGGGCCGGTACCGGCTGCGGGTGGACGACGGGCGCTTCGTGTCGGCGGTACGCGCGCGCGAGCTGGGCCGGCGCGCCGTCGTCGTCGGCGACCGGGTCGCGGTAGTCGGCGACCTCTCCGGCGGGGCTGACGCGCTCGGGCGGGTGGTGCGGATCGAGCCTCGGACGTCGGTGCTGCGGCGTACGCCCGACGACAACGACCCCGTCGAGCGGGCGGTGGTGGCCAACGCCGAGGTACTCGTCGTCGTGACCGCACTGGCCGACCCCGTGCCGCGGCCCCGCCTGATCGACCGGTGCCTGGTGGCCGCCTACGACGGCGGGCTGGAGCCGCTGCTGTGCCTGACGAAGAACGACCTGGCCGCTCCCGACGAGCTGCTGTCGCTGTACGAGCCGCTGGGCGTGGCCGCGGTGGTGACGGGACCGTCGTCGGGGCTGGACGAGCTGGCAGCGCGGCTGGCCGGCCGCATCTCGGTGCTGTTCGGGCAGTCCGGCGTGGGCAAGTCGACGCTGGTGAACCAGCTGGTGCCGGACGCGTTCCGCGCCGTCGGCGACGTGAGCGGCGTCGGGAAGGGCCGGCACACGTCCTCGTCGGCGATCGCGTTCGAGCTGCCCGGTGGCGGCACCGTCATCGACACGCCGGGCGTCCGGTCGTTCGGCCTCGGCGCGGTCACCCCGGTCCGGGTGCTGGCGGCCTTCGGCCTGGACGTCGTCGTGGAGGAGTGCCCGCCGGGGTGCGACCACCTCGCAGGTACGCCCGGGTGCGCGCTGGACAGCGCCGACGCCTCGCCGGCGCGGCTCGACTCGATGCGGCGGCTCCTCGTGGCGCTGTCCGCCGACGACTGAGGCCGCGCCCCCCGCACGGGAGACGCGGCCTCAGGGTCGGGTGCTGCTAGGCGCTGCGGCGCCGACGCCCGATGAGGGTGAGGGCCAGGCCCACCAGCAGGAGCATCACGCCGGCACTGAGCGCCCGGTCGGCGTACGAGCCGGTGAACGGCAGCGCCGGCCGGTTGACCGGCTGGGGGTCGGTGCCTCCGGTGACCTCGTCCGGCGGCGCATTCTCCTCGCCATCCGTTCCGCCGGTGATCGGCGTGACGACGTCCGTGCTCGCCGTCGCGCTGTCATTGGTGGTGTCGACGCCACCCGGGTCGACGACCGCCGTGTTGCTGACGGTCGTGCCGGGGTAGCCGGCGCTGACGAGCGCGTCGAGGCCGAAGGCGGCAGTGCCGCCGACGGGGAGCGGCGCGCCCGTGTAGGTGCACGTCGCGGAGCTGGTCGACTTCGTGCAGCTCCAGTCGGTGCCGCCCACGGTCAGCAGCGTCAGTCCGCCGGGCAGCGTGTCGGTGACCGTGAAGCCGGCCGCCGGGGTGCCGGCGATGTTGGTCACCGTCATGACCCAGCTGATGACCCCGCCGGGTGCGACGGTGCCGGTCCCGACCTTGCTCAGCCCGAGGTCGCTCGGCACCGCCGGCGTCGGGAGGGTGACCTGCGTGACCTCGGTGTCCGTGTTGTTGCCCGGGTTGCTGTCCGGCGGGCCGACCACGGCGACGTTCGCCACCGCCGTCGACGCGTAGTCGGCGGCGAGCTTGGTGACCACGGTGATGGTGGCGGTACCACCAACGGCCAGGTTCCCGATGGTGCAGGTGATGGTCGTCGTGCCGGTGCAGCCGCCCGTCGAGGAGACGAACGTCAGCGCCGCCGGGAGCGTGTCCGTGATGACGACGTTGCTGGCCGCACCGTTGCCCGTGTTGGTGACGGTCAGCGTGTAGCTGACGTTGTCACCGGGCTTGACGGCCGTGGACGGACCGACCTTCGTGATGCCCAGGTCCGGGCTGGTCGTGCCCGGCGGCGGCGGGGGCGGCGGGTTGCAGCCCGTCGCGAGCGGCCCGAAGACCATCGTCACGTTGAAGGGACTGTTGCTGAGCGTGTAGCCAGATGCCGCGACTGCGGTCAGCTGCTCGGTCTTGACCACACCGGTCCGAACGTCGCCTCCTGCGACCACGCCGACCCCGGTCACCGAATAGATGACACCGGTCGTGCTCGGGACGGTGTACGACGGTGTCGTCGGGGCTCCGTTCAGGCAGTTCGACTGACTGATTGTCGGCGTCACGGCCGCCACGTTCGACGAGCAGGTCGCCTGCGCACCGAACACCATCGACACGCTGAACAGCGCGTTCGTCAGCACGTAGCCGCCCTGCGCCACCGCCGTCAGCGTCTTCGTCGTCGACACACCCGTGATCACGTCACCGGCGTTCTTCTGAACCGCATCGACGAAATACGTCACACCGGTCGTGCTCGGAATCGTGAACGACGGCAACGACGCCACCAACCCCGTACAGCTCGAGGGCGTGATCGTCGGCGTCACGGCCGCCACCCTGCGGAGCTGACAGCTGTTGCCGAAGATGACGGCCCCGGCGCCAACCCAGTTCTGCCCCGCGAAGAGAGTGGGGACCCCCGCGTTGTTCCACGTGAAGGGCGGGATGATGTCGCCCCACGCTGTGGCTGGAAAAAAGCCAGCCGTGTTGTCGGGCGCTGACGTGTGGCCGGTTGGCGCCGGGACGATGCTGCTCACGGAGACCGAGGGGCTTGTGTACGGGTTGCTCCGGCTGCTGGTTCGGTGGCAGATGTCGACCTTGGACACGACGACCCCGACGGGGGGCACCGCCGGCGGGTTCTGCGCTGCCGAGGCCGGCAGCACCCCCAGCGTGGCCCCGAGCAGCGCGAACACCGTGGCGGCTGCAGCGAGGAACAGCACTCGGCTGTCGCCCGCGTCCGACCCAAGCCGCAGGCGGCCACGGCGAGCTCGTGGGGCTGCGGGGCGCTCCGGGTTCCGAGCGGGGTTCGGCAGAACGTTCACAGCGAGATCCATCCGGGCGGAGCGCTGACGCGCTCATGTCACCGGACGGGTCGGTCTCGCCACTGGCTCCCCGAGCGGTCTAGGCGACCGTGCTGTCTCCGTGCGCCGCGAGGGCGTCGGTGAGGACCGCTCGTATCTCTGCCCCCTGCCCGCCGGCCCAGGTGCAGCCGGACGGCAGGTCTTGCCGTGCCCGTTCAGGATCATGGGACGCGGCCGCCGGCTGCATCATCCGTTCGGACCGCTTCGGCGTGCGTTCGGGGGGTCTGCCGACGGCCAATGGCGCCGGTACGTCCGAATTGTCAGGCAGTACGCGGACGTGCGGCAAGCAGCACGACGGCACCGATGAGCACGAGCCCACCGCCGACGGCGAGCTGACGCTCGAGCCGCTCCGGACCCGTGAACGGCAGCACCGTCGGGCCTGCGGGCGCGGACGTCCGAGGTGCCTTGCGCGGCGCAACCGCCCGGGGCGCGGCAGCCCGCGGCTTCGCGACGGGCTTCGCCACCGGCTTGGCGGCCGGGCGCGCGACGGCGCCGCTGCCGGCCTGGAGGGTGCCACCGCTGATGGAGCCGTCCGGGGCCACCACGGTCGGCTCGTCCGGGTAGGCGTCGGGCTCCGCCGACACCTCGGTGGCCGGGATGTTCGCGGCCTCCTCGTACGCCGGCTCGCCGATCCCGGTGCTCGGGGCCGGTGACTCGTCGGCCAGAGCGGGGGCGGCGAGCAGGAGCCCGGACGGCACCAGCACGAAGGTGGCCAGCACCGAGGCTGCGATCGCGCGAGTTGCTGCTGTGGTCACTGTGACTCCTGACGGACGTGCCCCATGAACGGGCGGTTCGCCCGATCCTGGAGCCTGCGGCGGAGCAACTGAATGGCCCGATCGGGTCATTTCAGGACTAGACCACGACCGAGCCGCCGCTGCGCCAGTACACGCCGCCCTCGCGCGACAGGAACCCCTCGTCCACCAGGTACCGCCGCAGCGCCGCGTGGTCAGGGTGGAACGCGCGCAGCAGCGCATCCACGTCCCGCTCCGGGTAGCGCGCCCCGATGTCGAACACCTTCGCGATGTGGTCGAGGACCACGAGCCGCTTCGACCGCGTCGCCGGGATCGTCGTCAGCCGGCCGTCCCGCAGGAACGCCCGCAGCACCGAGGCCGCGGCAGCGTCCAGACCCTCCTCCTCGTACACCGCCGGGGCGACGGCCGTACGCCGCGCCTCCGCCGCGATGACGTCGCGGCGCAGCTCCCAGTCGTTGCCGCTGCGGGCCACGACCCCGCCGCGCTCGAGCCGTTTCAGCGCCTTCACCGCGAGCCGCGCCTCGACGCCCGAGGCGGCCGCCACGTCGACCAAGGACCGCGCCCCGAGCGACACCGCCGCGAACACGCGCAGCCGGTCCTCGTCGGCCAGCAGCCCCCACAGCTCAGCCACAGCAGGCCCACCACAGCAGCGCGGTCAGCGACATGCCGTCCTGCACCTCGCCCGCCGCCAGCAGCTCGCGCACCCGCTCGACCGGCACCCACTCCACCCGCGACGACTCCCCCGGGTCCGACGGCTCCCCCACGTGGGTCGCGCCGTCGGCGGCGAACAGCTCGAACCGCTGGCTGCTCAGCCCGTTCGTCGGGTGGTAGCCGACCAGCCGGCGCAGCGGCCCGACGGCCCACCCGGTCTCCTCGAGCACCTCCCGGGCAGCGGCATCGGCGAGCGTCTCGCCCGCATCGACGCCGCCGGCCGGCACCTCCCAGCCCCACGTGCCGGTGATGAAGCGGTGCCGCCACAGCAGCAGCACGCCCTCGGGACCCGTCACGACGACGCCGACGGCCGGGCGCGGCGTACGCACCACGTGGTGGTCGAACCGCGGCCCGCCCGGCACCTCGACGTCGACCAGGCGCAGCGAGACCCACGGGCTCTCGTAGAGCGACCGCTCGCCGTGCACGGTCCACTCCACGCGCGAGGAACCTAGTCGACGGCGACCGGCTGCTCGTCGGCGCCGACCGCGATGGTCTGCTCGATCTCGGCGATCCGCTGCTCGACCTCGCGCGCCTCGGCCTTCTCGCGGTCGATCTGCTCGGCGAGGTCCTCGTCGTTCTTCATCAGCGCGTCGAGGTTCGCGTCGCCCATCTCCAGCACGCCCATGTCGGCGTACGCGCGCTGCACCTTCGGCCCCCACAGGCCGATGTCCTTGACGATCGGCACGATGCGGGTGAACAGGTGGT
>JAODNS010000261.1 GCA_025465145.1 Frankiales bacterium | reverse complement strand
GAGGCCGCGTTCGTCGCGGGCGAGGTGGACCGACTCCTCGACGACCACGGCGTGAAGCACTCGGACGTCGCGGTCTTCTACCGGACCAACGCGCAGTCCCGCGTGTTCGAGGAGGTCTTCGTACGGGTGGGGCTGCCGTACCGCGTCGTCGGGGGCGTCCGGTTCTACGAGCGCAAGGAGGTGCGCGACGCCCTCGCGTACCTGCGCGTGCTGGCCAACCCGGCCGACGTCGTCTCGCTCCGGCGGATCCTGAACACCCCGCGGCGCGGCATCGGCGAGCGGGCGGAGGCGTGCATCGAGGCGTTCGCGTCCCGCGAGCGGATCCCCTTCGGCGCGGCCGTCCGGCGTTGCGACGAGGTGCCCGGGATGGCGCCGCGCTCGGCGAAGGCGGTGCAGGAGTTCGCCGACCTGATGGACGAGCTGCGCGCGCTGGTCGAGGGCAACATGCCGCCCGCCGAGGTGCTGGAGGCGGTGCTGGACCGGACCGGGTACCTCGCCGAGCTGGCCGCATCCACCGACCCGCAGGACGAGTCCCGGGTGGAGAACCTCGCCGAGCTCGTCGGCGTGGCCCGGGAGTTCAGCGAGCGGGTGCCCGACGGGGGTGTGCCGGCGTTCCTCGAGCAGGTGTCGCTGGTCGCGGACGCCGACACGGTGCCCGGCGAGGGCGACGGCGTCGTCACGCTGATGACGCTGCACGCCGCGAAGGGCCTCGAGTACCCGGCGGTGTTCCTCACCGGCCTCGAAGACGGCGTCTTCCCGCACCTGCGCACCCTCGGCGACGAGCGGGAGCTGCAGGAGGAGCGGCGGCTGGCCTACGTCGGCATCACCCGCGCCCGCGAGCGGCTGTACCTGTCGCGCGCGCACATGCGCAGCGCCTGGGGGCAGACGTCGTACAACCCGCCGTCGCGCTTCCTCGACGAGGTGCCCGAGGAGCTCGTCGACTGGAAGCGCGGCGAGTCGAGCGTCTCTGGCCCGCCGCCGGCGCTGTCGACGATGACGTCGCGCGTCATCGGCACGGCGCGCGGCCGGACGGCCGGGCCGGGCCTGCGCCCGATCCCGAACCTGGACGTCGGAGACCGGGTGTCGCACGACGCGTTCGGGCTCGGCGTCGTCACGGCGACCCGCGGCGCCGGCGACTCGGCGCAGGCCGAGGTCGACTTCGGCGCGGGCACCGGCGCGAAGTGGCTGCTGCTGCGGTACGCGCCGCTGGAGAAGCTCTAGCGCGGTCCGGCTCGCGTCCTCGGGGCGGCGGTCAGATGAAGATGCCGCGCTTGGCCAGCCACGGGATCGGGTTGATCGGCGTGCCGCCGATGCGCACCTCGAAGTGCAGGTGCGGCCCGGTCGAGTGGCCGGTGTTGCCCTCGCGGGCGATGACCTGGCCGGCCGTGACCTGCTCCCCGGCCGAGACGAGCAGCCGGCTGTTGTGCGCGTAGTAGGTCACGGTGCCGTCGAGCAGCTCGACCTTCACGATGTACCCGTAGCCGCTCTCCATGCCGGCCTCGATGACGGTGCCGGCGCCGACGGCGCGGATCGGGGAGCCGTACGGGCCGGCGAGGTCGATGCCGGTGTGCATGCGGCCCCAGCGCCACTTGTAGCCCGAGGTGAAGTGGCCGACGCCGGGACGGACCCACAGCGGGGCCACGACCTTCGGCGGCGTCCGCTTCGCGCGGGAGGCGCGGGGGGCGACGCGGGCGGCGGCGACCTTGGCCGGCTGCGCCTGCGGGATGCCGTACAGCGCGTCGAAGTCCTTCTGGCTCGGCGCCGCGACGCGCGGGTCCTGGACCAGCGTGGAGGAGGTGGCCGCCGCCGCGGTCACCTTGACCGTGGTCGCCGCTCCGTCAGCGGGCAGGACGGCGAGGCCGCCGAACGCCAGCGCGGCGCTGGTGAGCAGGACGGCAGGGGGGAGGACGGCACGGCTGCGCGACGTCTCCGCGGCTGCATGCCGCGGTAGGCGGGACGGGGGCACGTGTGGTTGCTCCGGGGTCGGGGGGCAGGACGGCACCTGCGCGTCCCCGGGTTCTCGGCGGGACGGGCAGGTAAGCGCTCACTTCGACGGGCAGCGAGCCGTTACCTGCACGTTATCCGGCGGAGGGCGCCCGGATCAACCGGGGTCACCCCGTTCGGGGGTTCAGGCGCCGGTGCCGGAGGCGGTGCGGGTGCGCCGTCGGGCCGCCTTCGGCGCGACCTTGGCAACGGCCGGCTCGAGCGTGCTCACGCCTGGGCTGAGCGTGGACCCGTCCTCGTCGAGGTGGGCCAGCAGGGTGGCGATCTGGTGCACGACCCGGCCGCAGATCGGCAGCGACATGTGACCCACGCCACGCAGCGGGACGTTCCGCACCTGCAGGTCCGGGTGGTCGATCGCCGCGTTCGCCTGCGGGACGATCAGCTGGTCGAGGTCGCTCCAGAAGGCGACGAACCGGGTGCGGCAGCCGGCGGCGGGCTCGGCCAGCTCGCGCATCAGCTCCGAACCGGGCTTGAGCTGCCGGACGACGCCCTGCGGGAACAGCCGGGCGGCGTGCGTGCCGGAGTGCGGCGAGCCGAGCGTGCAGAGCGTGTGCACGCGGCTGTCGCCGCCGAGCCGCTGGACGTAGTACCGGGCCACGACCCCGCCGAGAGAGTGCCCGACGACGTGCACGCGCTCGTACCCGGTCTCCTCGCAGGTGCGCTCCACCAGCGCGGCGAGCCGGGTCGCGACCGCGCGGACGTCCTGCGTCAGGGGGCTGTAGTTGAGCGTCAGCACCTGGCCGAACCCGCGGCGGCGCAGCGCCCGGCGCAGCAGCGTGAAGATCGAGCGGTTGTCGACCAGCCCGTGCACCAGGATGATCGGCGTTCCCGCGGCGACGACGTCCCCGATGAGCAGACCGCGCTGCACCGGCGGCAGGTCGGCGAGCGAGAACCGGTCCAGCTGCTCGCGGCTGCCGCCGCGGACGCGCTCCTTGGTGATGCCGAGCGGGTACAGCGCCGTGTGCGCCGCGACCCAGGCGATCTCCGTGCCGGCGCCGCGCAGCCCGTGCGGGCTCAGGACGGTGCGGCGGGCACGAGCGAGCGCAGGGCGGGGGTCGCGCACCAGGGCCTCCAGCGGGTCAGGGGGAGCTCGCGCCAGGGACGCTAGCCGCCACGGTCCCCGGTGTGGCACGACTCACACAACGGCGCGGTCACAGATCTCCGGGTACGGGAGCCCCCCACCGCTGCGCCCGCCGCGCCAGCCGCTCGTCCGCCGGCAGCGCGGCCAGCCGGTCGAGGTGCCCGGCCAGGTCTGCGGGACCCCCGAGGGCGTCCGCACACCCCAGCGCGAGCAGGTCGGCCGGCGTGATCCGCATGAGGTCGGCGCACTCCTCCGCCGGCCGGCGCAGGGCCGCCTGCGCCCCCTCCGGCCCGATGGCGGCGAAGTACGACTCGGGCGTCACCACGACGACGTCCGCAGCCGCCGCGGCGAGCGCGCCGCCCGAGCCGCCCTCGCCGTGCACCAGCGCGACGGTGGGGGAGCCGCAGAGCAGCAGCGCGTCGAGCGCCTCGCCCATCGCCTGCGCGATCGCGTCCTCCTCGCTGGCCGTTCCCGGGTCGGCGCCGGGGGTGTCGACCAGCGAGACGACCGGCAGCCGGAGCCGGGACGCGAGGCGGTACGCGCGGGCAGCGAGGCGGTACCCGGGCGGCGTCGGCCGCCCGCCCACCTGCGCGGCGACGGCGACGCCGACGACCGGCCGGCCGAGCAGGCGCCCCAGCGCGGCGGTGACCGTCTCGTCCCTGCCGCGCAGCGGCACGAGGTCGGTCAGCAGCTCGCCGAGCAGCGCGCCGCCGCCCACGGTGCGTGCCCGGCTGCGGGCCACCTGCTCCCGGCCGCTGGCCGCCGGCACCTCCACCGGCTGTGCCGCCGGCGCCGGCTGCGGGTCGGCAGTCAGCGCGGTGAGCACCCGGTCCAGCCAGCCCGGCACCTCCGGACCCGGCAGCAGCGCGTCGACCAGCCCGGCCGCGTACGCCGACTCGGCCGTGTGGCTGCCCTTCGCCGGCAGCGTGCCGGTGAACGCCTCGACGACCCGCGGCCCCGCGAACCCCACGGTGGCGCCCTCGACCGCCACCCGCAGGTCGGCCGACGCCACGACGCTGATCCAGACGCCGCCCGTCGTCGGCACATCGGCGACGGACAGGTGCGCGAGCCCGGCGGCGGCCAGCCGGTGCAGCGCGATCCGCGCCCGGGGGATCCCGACCAGCGCCGCCATCCCCTCCTGCAGTCGCGTTCCGCCGGAGCGCACCAGGGTGACCAGCGGCAGGCCGGCCTGCACCGCGGCGTCTGCGGCCGCGACCAGCACCGTCGCGTCGTCCTCGCCGAAGGAGCCGCCGTACACGGAGAAGTCCCAGACCGCCGCGACCGCGCGCGGCAGCCGGTACGCCGTCACCGCTGTCCGCGGGGTGTAGCCGGGCCAGCTCGCCGGGTCGCGACCGGCCGGCGTCACGTCGATCCCCTGGGCGTCCGCGAGGAACCCCTCGCGCCAGTCCTGGTCGCTCATGGCCGCGTACTCTCCCACCCATGACGAGCGCTGCCGGCCGCATCCGCGTCGTGGTCGCGAAGCCCGGGCTGGACGGGCACGACCGCGGCGCCAAGGTGGTCGCGCGCGCGCTGCGGGACGCCGGCATGGAGGTCATCTACACGGGGCTGCACCAGACGCCGGAGCAGATCGTCGAGACCGTGCTGCAGGAGGACGCCGACTGCGTGGGGCTGTCCGTGCTCTCCGGCGCCCACATGACGCTGTTCGCCCGGGTGACGGACCTGCTGCGCGAGCGAGGTGCGGACGACGTGGTCGTCTTCGGCGGCGGGATCATCCCGCAGGACGACATTCCGGAGCTCGCCAAGCTCGGGGTTGCGAAGGTGTTCACGCCCGGTGCGGAGACGCTGCAGCAGGTCGTGGACTGGGTACGGGAGAACGCCGGGTCGCCCTCCCATTAGGCGGTGCGGCGACGCACGACCAGCACGACGCCCAGCAGGACCAGCCCGGCGAGCGGGGGCACCGCGGACGGGCCGGTCGTCGGCAGGCTGCCGGCCGGCGCCTGCGGCTGCGTCGCCGGTGGCGCCTGCACCGGCCGCGCGGGTGCTGCGCCGAGCCCCCGGACCACGGGCAGCTCGAGCACGCCCGGCTGCGCCGTCGACGTGGTCACGGTGACCGGCCCGGACAGCGTGTTGCCGCGGTGGTCGGAGTCGCTGGCAGCCAGCACCAGCGAGAGCGTGTGGCCGGCCGGAACGCGCTGGACGACGCCGGGCAGCTCGAGCCGCACCGGCTTGCCCAGCTGCGCGATCCGCTGCGCCGCGACCAGGCGGTGCTGCAGCACGACGGTGCCGTCCGGCGCGGTGTCGTACAGCTTCGCGAACAGCACGAGCTGGCCCGCCGGTCCCGCGGCGGAGGCGGCGGCGAAGGTGGGCGAGTCGACCTGCACCGTCACGGCAGGCACACCGGCGATGTCGAGGTCCTCCTTCAGCGGCCCGGTGGACCACTGTGCGAAGGTGCCCGGCGCGTCGAAGACCGGCTGGTCCGTCGCCGCGATCGGGATCTCGCTGTAGCTGGTCGGCAGGCCCGCCGGCACCACCGACGCGAAGGCGGCGCTGCCGTCGATGACGGCGCCCTTGTCCTGCACCAGCGCGTTCGTGCCCGACAGGTACAGCTGCTCCGTCGGCGCGACGGGGTAGCCGGGGGCGGAGCCGTAGAGGGCCTTGCCGGTGCCCTTGACGTAGTCACGGAAGTACTCGGTGTCGAGCGACGGGACCGGCCCCTTGCCGAGCAGCCAGTGGTCGAACCAGTCCGCGTACATCTGCCCGAGGTAGCTGGCGGACGGCGCGAGTCGCGCGTCGAGCTCGCCCGGTGCGGGCTTGCTGTCGCTGTGCCCCCACTTCTGCCAGACCATCTTGACCGGCATGCCGCGCGCCTCGAGCGCGCTGTAGGTGGCGATGGACTCCTGCAGGTTGAACAGCGAGTCCGCCTGCCCCTGGCTCAGCAGGACGGGCGCCTTGATGTCGTCGATGTACGAGGCGACGGAGGCGTGCCGCGCGAAGGCGAGCGTGTCCTCGTTCGGGGCGCCGTCGAGGTCGAGGTCCACCTTGGCGACGCACGCGCGCTGGTCGAAGCCAGGGCAGCCGCTGGTCAGCCCGCCGGGCTGCGAGTTGGAGAGCGGCTGGCTGAAGCCGAGGCCGAAGAACAGCGTGGTCCAGCCGACCTTCTCGGTGCCCGGCGTCGCGTAGGTGACCGCCTGCGGGCTCTTCGCCGTCCGCAGCTGCGAGGTGTTGTTCGGCGCGAGGGAGTACGACAGGTCGTTCCAGGTGATCTGCGGGACGAGCGCGTCGATCCGGCCGTACTTCGCCGTCGCGAACTGGACCTCGCCGCCGTACGAGCCGCCGATCATGCCGACGACCGGGTCGTACTCCTTGCCGGGCTCATTCTTCACCAGCCCGGCGGGCAGCGTGTACGGCTTGCCGTCGGCGGTCGTGGCGATGCCCGGCCGGCCGCCGAGGAACTGCGCGAGCTGGTCGCCGGCCTTGCCGTCCCAGTCGGGGTCGTCGAGCTCGATGAGGCAGCCGCTGCCGCCGAAGCCGAGGCCGCTGTACGACAGCGCGACGTACCCGCGGCTGGCGTACTGCTTGGCGAAGGTGTTGTTGCTCTGCGTCCCCTCGTCGTCCTTGCTGCCGCCGAACCCGTTGGTCGTCAGCAGCGCGGCGCCAGTCGGCGAGCCCTTCGGCAGGTAGAGGTTGCCGACGATGCTGCACGTCTGGTCGTCGTTCGGGCCGACCTTCGTCGTGAAGGTGAGCGGCACCAGCGTGTACGGCGCGTCGGCGGCCTGCGCGGGCGCGGCCACGGCGAGCGGGGCGGCAGCGACGAGCGCAGCGGTCAGCAGGGCGAGACCGGTCAGGGGCACACCCGGGTTACTGCCCTGTAGCGCCGGTCACAAGCGCCAGCCCGGCTCCAGCCGCGCGCGACGCGGTCGTTACCCTTCGCGGGTTCACCCGTCGACGAAGACAGGACCCCCCGTGGACCTCATGGAGTACCAGGCGAAGGAGCTCTTCGCCAAGCACGGAGTGCCCGTGCTGCCGG
This sequence comes from Frankiales bacterium, assembly GCA_025465145.1. Lineage (GTDB taxonomy): Bacteria > Actinomycetota > Actinomycetes > Mycobacteriales > SCTD01 > RYN-124. The sequence continues at coordinate 1,265 of JAODNS010000261.1, read as the reverse complement.
GCGAGACGGTCGACACGGCCGAGGCCGCCCGCGGCGTCGCGGAGCGCATCGGCAAGCCCGTCGTGGTCAAGGCGCAGGTCAAGACCGGCGGCCGCGGCAAGGCCGGTGGCGTGAAGCTGGCCGACACCCCGGACGAGGCCGTCGAGAAGGCCACCGGCATCCTCGGTCTCGACATCAAGGGCCACATCGTCTCCAAGGTGCTCGTCACCGAGGCGAGCGACATCGACGTCGAGTACTACGTCTCGTTCCTGCTCGATCGCGCCAACCGCTCGTACCTCGCGATGTGCAGCGCCGAGGGCGGCATGGAGATCGAGCAGCTCGCGGTGGAGCGCCCCGAGGCGCTCGCTCGCGTCGCCGTCGACGCGGTGCAGGGCGTCGACGAGGCGAAGGCCCGCGAGATCGCCGAAGCCGGCAAGATCCCGGCCGACGTGATCGACGAGGTCACGAAGATCCTCGTCAACATGTGGAAGGTGTTCGTCGAGGAGGAGGCCACCCTCGTCGAGATCAACCCGCTGTGCCGTACGCCTGACGGTCGCATCGTCGCGCTCGACGGCAAGGTCACCCTCGACGCCAACGCGGAGTTCCGCCACCAGGACGTGTTCGACACGTACGCCGACGTCGTGGCCGAGGACGACCTCGAGGGCCGGGCCAAGAAGAAGGGCCTGAACTACGTCAAGCTCGACGGCCAGGTCGGCATCATCGGCAACGGCGCGGGGCTCGTCATGAGCACCCTCGACGTCGTCGCCTACGCCGGCGAGAAGCACGGGGGCGTCAAGCCGGCGAACTTCCTCGACATCGGTGGCGGCGCGTCCGCGCAGGTCATGGCCGACGGCCTCGAGATCATCGCCTCTGACCAGGACGTGCGCTCGATCTTCGTCAACGTCTTCGGCGGCATCACCTCCTGCGACGCGGTCGCCGACGGCATCGTGAAGGCGCTCGGGATGCTGGGTGACGCGGCGACCAAGCCGCTCGTCGTGCGCCTCGACGGCAACAACGTCGAGGAGGGGCACCGGATCCTGGCGGAGGCGAACCACCCCCTGGTCACCGTGGTCGACACCATGGACGGCGCGGCCGACAAGGCCGCCGAGCTCGCGAACGTGCCTTCGTCGGAGACGAACAAGAACGGGACCGCGTAGATGGCGATCTTCCTCACGGAGAACAGCAAGGTCATCGTCCAGGGCATGACCGGCTCGGAGGGCATGAAGCACACGCGCCGCATGCTCGCCTCGGGCACGCAGGTCGTCGGCGGCGTCAACCCGAAGAAG
>JAODNS010000238.1 GCA_025465145.1 Frankiales bacterium | reverse complement strand
GACCTGATGGTGCCGGCTGCCAAGGCGCGCGGCATGAAGGTCGCCGACGTCGTCCGCGAGGTGAAGCTGATGCCCGGTACCAAGCGGGTGCTCCCGGCCATGTCGGAGATGCGCCGCGAGGGGCACCACATGGCGATCGTCGTCGACGAGTACGGCGGCACCGCAGGCATCGTGACGCTGGAGGACCTCATCGAGGAGGTCATCGGCGACATCCGCGACGAGTACGACGTGGAGGGCGACGAGGCGCTGCGCATCGCCGGCGTCGACGTCGAGGCGGACGGGCTGCTGAACCTCGACGAGGTGTACGACCAGGCCGGCGTGCGATTGCCGGAGGGGCCGTACGAGACCCTCGCCGGCTACGTCATGGCGACGCTCGGACACGTGCCGCGCCTGGGCGAGGCGGTCGAGGTCGACCAGCACCGGCTGACCGTGACCGAGCTGGACGGACGCCGGGTGGCCCGGGTCCGCGTCGACCCCATCGAGCAGGTCGAGGCCGAGCAGCAGGAGGCGTCATGAGCAGGGACCTGACCTCGCGGTCGCAGTACCCGGCCTCTGCCGCGGAGGTGTTCGCGCTGCGCACCAGCGAGCGGTGGGTGCAGCTCAAGGCGGAGCGGCTGCACGACGGCAGCAGGCTCGTGGAGCGGACCGAGCGGCCCGACGGCGGCGTCGACATCGCCGTGTCGCGCGAACTCCCGGCGGGGGTGCCCGGCTTCCTCGAGAAGTTCCTGCCCAAGGATGGGCGCATCGTCCAGCGCGAGCAGTGGGGCGCTCCGGACGTCGCGGGTCGCTGCACGGGCACATGGTCCGTGGAGTTCCCCGGCGCGCCCGCGAAGCTCGGCGGCACCAGCTTCCTGGAGCCGTCCGGCGACGGCAGCGTGCAGGAGATCGACGGCTCCGTGAAGGTGTCCGTACCCCTCGTCGGCGGCAAGGCGGAGCAGTTCATCGCCGACATGACGACGAAACTGATGGCCAAGGAGGCCGAGCTGATGGTCGCTAGCCTGTCGCAGTGACCGACAGCAGAACCCGACCCCGTGTGCTGTCCGGCATCCGGCCGACCGGTGAGAGCTTCCAGCTCGGCAACTACGTCGGGGCGGTACGGCACTGGGCGTCCATGCAGGACGAGAACGAGTGCTTCTTCTTCCTCGCCGACCTGCACGCGCTGATCGACACGCCTGAGCCGCAGCGGCTGCGCGGCCGCACCCGGCAGGCGGTCGCCGAGCTGCTCGCCATGGGGGTCGACCCTGAGCGCAGCACGGTCTTCGCACAGGGGCACGTGCCGGAACACGCTGAGCTCGGCTGGATCCTCGGCTGCCTCACCGGCTTCGGCGAGGCGAGCCGGATGACGCAGTTCAAGGACAAGGGTGGCGGCACGGTCGGGCTGTTCACGTACCCGGTCCTGCAGGCCGCCGACATCCTGCTGTACTCCGCCGACGCCGTTCCCATCGGCGAGGACCAGCGCCAGCACCTCGAGCTGACCCGCGATCTCGCGCAGCGGTTCAACTCCCGCTACGGCGACACGTTCTCCCTGCCCGCTGCCTACGCGGGTCGCGCCGGCGAGCGCATCAAGGACCTGCGGGACCCGAGCCGCAAGATGAGCAAGAGCATCGGCGGCAGCGGCACGGTGTGGGTGCTCGACGACCCGAAGACCATCACCAAGAAGGTCAAGAGCGCGGTCACCGACACCGGCCGCGAGGTGGTCGCGTCCGAGGAGAAGCCTGGCGTCACGAACCTGCTGACGATCCTGTCCGTCGCCACCGGAAAGGCGCTGCCCGAGCTGGAGCAGGCCTACGCCGGCAAGGGTTACGGCGACTTCAAGGCGGACGTCGCCGACGCGGTGGTGGAGCTGTTCGCGCCGGTGCGCGAGCGCTACGCCGAGCTGGTCGCGGACGAGGGCTACCTCGACGAGGTGCTGGCCGACGGCGCCGCCGCGGCGCGCGGGGTCGCGACCTCGATGCTCACCACGGTCCGCGACCGCGTCGGCCTGCTGGCACCGCGGCGGACCTGATGTCCCGCCGCGAGATCGGCGTCGCCATCGGACTTCCGGAGCCGATGCACAGCGAGCTGACCTCGTGGCGCGAGCGGCTCGGCGACCCGAACGCGCGGTCGATCCCGCCGCACATCACCCTGCTGCCGCCGACCGCGCTGCCCGACGTACGGCTGCACGACGTGGAGGAGCACCTGCGGCAGGTCGCGGCGAGCGAGGAGCCCTTCGAGGTCCACCTGCGCGGGTCGTCGACGTTCCGCCCGGTGTCGCCGGTGGTCTTCGTGCCGCTGGTCATGGGCATCAGCGGCTGCGAGCGGGTCGAGGCGAAGGTGCGCCGTGGCCCGCTGGCGCGCGAGCTCGGCTTCCCGTACCACCCGCACGTCACCGTGGCGCACGACGTCGGCGAGGAGATGCTCGACCGCGCGTTCGTCGACCTCGCCTCTTACGACGCGAAGTTCCGGGTCTGGGGCTTCACGATGTTCGAGCAGGGCAAGGACGGCGTCTGGCGCCCGCAGCGCGACTTCCCCTTCGGCCGTGCCGGTCTGCCGGGACCCGCCGAACCAGGGGATGCGGCCGCGACCTAGCGGGTAGGGGCCGACCGTGTCAGTGATCACCAAGGCCACGTCCCGGTTGGTCGAGGCGCGCAAGAAGCGCCCCTTCCTGGACCACCTCATCCGGATGTACGGGCGGTACCAGGCCGACGGCGGCGACCGGCTCGCCGCCGGGGTCACCTTCTACTGGTTCCTGTCGCTGTTCCCGATCCTGCTGCTGGCCATCTCGGTCCTCGGGTTCGTCTACGGCGACGACGCGGCCGCGAAGGTGTCGAACGGGCTGTCCGGGTACCTGCCGGACCAGCTCGTCAAGACGATCGGCGAGACGCTGGAGAGCGCGAAGGGCAAGGCCGGGGTTCTCGGTTTGCTCGGTTTGCTGCTGTCCGGCCTGGGCTGGATCGACGGGCTGCGCGAGGCCATCCGCAGCATCTGGCACCAGAACATCAAGGCGGGCAACTTCCTCACCCGCAAGGTCGTGGACATCGTCGTGCTGGTCGGGCTGTTCGCCACCATCGGCGCGTCGATCGTCATCACCGGCGCGACGACCGCGGCGACCGAGGGCGTGCTGGGCGTGCTCGGCTTCGACGAGAAGAGCACCGTCGTCAAGCTCGTGACGCAGGCGCTGGCCTACGTGCTGTCTGGCGTCGCCGACACCGCGCTGTTCCTCTACATGTTCACGCGGCTGCCCAAGGTCAAGACGCCGATGATGAAGGTGCTCAAGGCGGCCGTCTTCGGCGCGATCGGCTTCGAGGTCCTCAAGTTCGTCGGCGCCTTCTACGTCGCGCGCACGACGTCGAAGGGCGAGGCGACGTACGGCACGTTCGCAGTCGTGGTCGGTCTGCTTCTGTTCCTCAACCTGGTGTCGCGGCTGATCCTGCTGACCGCCGCGTTCGCGGTGACGAAGCCGTACGACAGCGATGTCGCGCCGTCCGGAACGGCCGACCGGGAGCAGGCGCGCAAGGCGGGAATCCCGGAGGAGTACGCCGACAACGACGACCCGGACCACCCGCCGACGCTGATGGGCGACGGCGCACCCTCGCCGCTCAAGGCGGCGATCGCCGGGCAGACGCCGCCGCAGGACGTGCCGGAGGGACGCGAGGCGCTGACGACCGAGGACCCGGTGCAGAAGGAGGCGAACGAGAACGACCGGCTGCGGCCGGCGGCGGTGGCCGCAGCGGCGGCAGCGACGACGCCCAGCGCAGAGCACTCGCGCTTCGACCCGGTACCCGCGCCGGCTCCCGCTCCCGACGCCGCGGGGCTGAAGGGCGAGGGCGCGGTGCGCCTGGCCGGCAAGGTCGGCGCGACCGCGATCGGCATGACGCTGGTGGCGGTGGCTGTCTACGCGGCGCGGACCGTCCAGCAGGTCCTGCGCCGGTACTCCTAGAGGCTGCGCGCGCGCCGGCGCAGCACGGCCAGCGCGGTACCGCCGGCGGTGAGCAGCACGACGCTGACGGGCAGTGCGGACAGGCCCTCCGTCGGCTCGGTGCGGGCTGCGGCGACGACCTTCGCCGGGGCGGGCTCACCTGCGGCGACGGGCGGCGGACCCGGCGGCTCGTACAGCCTGCCGACCGGCGTCGCGCCGGCCGCCTCGGCCGCGAATCCCCAGTCGAGCAGGCTCGCCACCTCGGGCCACACCCGCGGCTTCGCGTGCAGGACGGTCACCAGGATGCTGCGGCCGTTGCGGGTCGCGGCGCCGATGTACGTCGCGCCGGCCTTGACCGTGTAGCCGTTCTTGATGCCGATCGCGCCGTCGTAGTTGAACAGCAGCTTGTCGTGCGTCGTGATCCGCAACGGCTTGCCCATCCGGCCGAGGATCGTCGAGCGCTTGGTGCCGACGTAGGACCGGAAGTCCGACAGCCGCATCGCCTCGCGAGCGATGAGCGCGAGGTCGTAGGCCGTCGAGAGCTGGCCTGGTGCGTCGAGCCCGGACGGGTTCACGGCGTGCGTGTTGTGCGCGCCGATCCGCTCCGCCTCCGCGTTCATGAGGTCCGCGACGGCCTGCTGGCCGCCACAGTTCGTCGCCAGCGCATTGGCCGCGTCGTTCCCGGAGGTCATCAGCATGGCCCGGAACACCTGGTACGCCGGGTACTTCACGTTTTCGAGCAGCCCTACGCGGCTGCCCTCGATGGCGACGTCATCCCAGGTCGGGATGATCTTGCTGTCCTTGTCGATCCGCGGGATGAGGGTCAGCGCGGTGAGGACCTTCATCGTGCTGGCCGGGAGCAGCCGGTGGTGCGCGTCTTTCGCGGCCAGGATCTCGCCGGTGTCGAGGTCCGCCACGAGGAACGACGTCGGCGACAGCGGAGCCGGCAGCGGCGGAGCGCCCGCGGCGACGGTGGTGCCGGCTCCGGGTACCGGCAGGTCGTCCTCGGCGGCGGCCGGCGAGGCGCCGAGGCTCAGGGCCAGCAGGACGGCAGGCAGCAGCGCCAGCCGGCGAGGAGGAGTCCGCATGGTGCGCCGAACGTACTCGACAGGACGGGGTGCCCGGACTGAACGACACTGTCCGATGTGACCCGTCGTACCGCGTTGTTCCTGCTCGCCGCCGGGCTGTTCCAGTGGCTGGTCTGGCCGACGTTCCTCACGAACATCTGGGCGGACCCGCGCTCCTTCGACGACGGCCCGACCGGGTTCCTCGTCGTCCACGCGGTGCTGACGGCGGTGCAGCTCGCGCTGGCGACCGTGCTGCTGGTCGTCGGCTGGCGCGCCCTCCGCCGCACCCGCCCGTGATCGACGCGGCAGCTCGCGCACGTGCGCGGCACCGGTGACCCACCCTTGCGCAGATCGCCGCGTCGATCACGGGTGGGGCGGCCGGGCCCGGCGGCGGGGTGGGGCGGCCGGACCCGAGCGGCGGCAGCGGGCCTGAGGGTCAGACGCGGCGGAAGATCAGGGCGCGCTTGACCTCCTGGATCGCCTTCGTGATCTCGATGCCTCGCGGGCAGGCGTCGGTGCAGTTGTAGGTGGTCCGGCAGCGCCAGACGCCCTCCTTCTCGTTGAGGATCTCCAGCCGCTCCTCGGCGCCGTCGTCGCGGCTGTCGAAGATGAA
>JAODNS010000231.1 GCA_025465145.1 Frankiales bacterium | reverse complement strand
TCGATGACCTCAAGCCGCGCGCGATCAGCCGCGACCTCGACTGGGGCGTGCCGATCCCGCTGCCCGGGTGGTCGGACCGCAACGACACGCGGCTGTACGTCTGGTTCGACGCCGTCATCGGGTACCTGTCGGCGTCGGTGGAGTGGGCCCGCCGCACCGGCGACCCGGATGCGTGGCGCGCGTTCTGGCAGACGCCAGACGCCTCCTCGTACTACTTCATGGGCAAGGACAACGTCGTCTTCCACTCGGTCATCTGGCCGGCGATCCTGCTGGGCGCCTCGGGCAAGCCGGAGGGGAAGCCGGGGGTGCTGGGCGAACTGGAGCTGCCGAGCGAGGTGGTGTCGAGCGAGTACCTGACGATGGAGGGCCGGAAGTTCTCGTCCAGCCGGTCGGTCGTCATCTACGTGCGCGACGTGCTGGAGCGGTACGGCGCGGACCCGCTGCGGTACATGCTTGCCGCCGCCGGTCCGGAGTCCAGCGACACGGACTTCACCTGGGAGCAGTTCGTCACCCGCAACAACACCGAGCTCGTCGCCGGCTGGGGCAACCTCGTCAACCGCTCGCTGTCGATGGTCGCCAAGAACGTCGGCAGCATCCCGGAGCCGGGGGAGCTGACCGGCGACGACCAGCGGGTCCTGCAGGCCAGCCGCGACGCGTTCGGGTCGATCGGCGGGCTGCTGAACCGGTCGCAGCAGCGGGCCGCGCTGGCGGAGACGATGAAGGTCGTGGCGGAGGCGAACAAGTACCTGTCCGACCAGGCGCCCTGGAAGCTGAAGGACGACCCGGCGCGGCGCGACTCCGTCCTGCACGTGGCACTGCAGCTGGTCGACGACTGCAAGACGCTGCTGACGCCGTTCCTGCCCGAGTCGTCCGACACCGTCGACGCGATGCTCGGCGGCACCGTTCCGTGGGCCGGGCAGCCGCAGCTGCGCGAGGTCGACGATCTGGACGGCGGCCCGGCGTACCCCGTCCTCATGGGCGACTACGACACGGCTGCCGTGTGGGAGTCGCGGCCGGTCCGGGTCGGGCACCCCGTCGGTCCGCCGACGCCGCTGTTCGCGAAGCTCGACCCGTCGGTGGTGGACGAGGAGCTGGCCCGCCTGGAACAGGCGTGATCCCTCCGCCGCCGGAGCCGCTCGCGGTCCCGGTGCTGGACAGCCACTGCCACCTCGACATCGTCGGCGGCGACGTGGGGGAGCAGCTCGCCGCGGCGCGCGCGGTGGGCGTGCACACGGTGGTGCAGGTCGGGATCGACGTGCCGTCCTCGCAGCTGTCGGCCGAGGTGGCCGGGCGGTTCCCGGACGTCTGGGCGGCCGTGGCGCTGCACCCGAACGACGCCGGAGCCGGCGCGGCGACTCCGGAGGCGCTGGCGGAGATCGAGCGGCTGGCCGCGCTGCCGCAGGTGGTGGCGGTCGGCGAGACCGGCCTCGACCACTACCGGACCGGGCCGGAGGGGCGCGGGGTGCAGGAGGACTCCTTCCGCGCGCACATCGACATCGCGAAGCGGACCGGCACGGCCCTCGTCATCCACGACCGCCATGCGCACGCGGACGTCCTGCGGGTGCTGGCCGAGGAGGGCGCGCCGGAGCGGGTCGTCTTCCACTGCTTCTCCGGCGACTCCGCGATGGCCCGTCGGTGCGCGGACGCTGGCTGGTACATGAGCTTCGCCGGCAACGTGACCTTCAAGAACGCAGGCGACCTCCGGGAGGCAGCCGCGGCCGCTCCGCTCGACCTGCTGCTCGTCGAGACGGACGCGCCGTTCCTCACGCCGGTGCCGTACCGCGGCCGGCCCAACGCGTCGTACCTCGTGCCGCTGACAGTCCGTGCGCTGGCCGAGGTGAAGGGGGTCGACGTGGACGAGCTGTGCGCGGCTGTCTGGGACAACGGCCGGCGCGCCTTCCGCTTCCCCTGACCCCGCCGCCGGTGCCCAGGCCGCCACCGCCTTCCCCCGTGGCGGCGACGTCCCTCGGCCCCGGATCCGGTCGCCGCGACGGGGGAAGGCGTAGGGCCGCCGCCAGCCCGGGCTAGTCCGTACGGGCCATGCCGGTTTGCCTGAACGTCCTACCGGCCGTTACCGTCCCGTGACAGTCGCCGGAGGCGGGGAAGCCTCAGCCAGCGCCGCGTGCGCCTGCTCCCCGTGCCCGGAACGCCCGACATCGGAGACCCGTGACCCGCCGCACGCCGCTGCGCCGCCCGGCTGCCCTCGTGCTGCAGACGGCCGTCCTGACCGCCCTCGTCGGCGGCGCCTCCGCCTGGACGATGACCACGAAGACCGTCACCGTCTCCCTCGACGGCCGGCTGCGCGAGGTGCGCACGCACGGCGGCACCGTCGCCGACGCGCTCACCGCCGCAGGCCTGTCCGCCGGTCCGCACGACCTCCTCGCCCCCTCCGCTGAGGCGCCGCTGGACGATGGCGACCGCATCGCGCTGCGCCGCGGCCGGCAGCTGCAGCTCGTCGTCGACGGCGTGCGCCGCAGCGTCTGGGTCACCGCCGCCTCCGTCGACGAGGCGCTGGCGCAGGTGGGCCTGCGCGCGGACTCGTACGTCTCCGCCTCCCGCTCCCGCTCGATCCCGCTGACCGGCCTCGAGCTCGACGTCCGCACGCCGAAGTCCGTCGCGGTCGTGGCCGACGGCACGGTGAAGGTGATCAGCAGCACCGGGCTGACCGTCCGGGACGCCCTCGTGCAGGCCCGCGTGCAGCTGCGCCCGTCCGACCGGCTGTCCCTGCCACGGACGACCCGGCTCGCGGACCTCATGACGATCCGCGTCACCCGCATCTCCGGCCGCACGGTCGTCGAGAGCATCGCCATCCCGTACGCCACGACGTCGAAGCCGGACGCGACGCTGTACCGCGGCGAGACCAAGGTGCTGCGGCCCGGCAGCCCCGGCGTGCTCGTCCGCACGTACACGATCACCGTCGTCGACGGGAAGCCGTCCGCGAAGAAGCTGGTCAGCGAGAAGCGCACCGCGAACCCGGTCGGCCGCGTCGTGCTCGTCGGCACGAAGGCGCGTCCCGCGGCGCGCCGCTCCAGCTCGACGGGCACCGGCGCCGACGGGCTCGACTGGGGCGCGCTGGCCCGCTGCGAGTCCGGCGGGAACCCGCGGGCCGTCAGCAGCACCGGCAAGTACCGCGGCCTGTACCAGTTCTCGATCAGCACCTGGCGCGGCGTCGGCGGCGCCGGCGACCCGATCGACGCCTCGCCGGCCGAGCAGACCTACCGCGCGAAGATCCTCTACAACCGGTCCGGCCGCGGCTCCTGGCCGGTCTGCGGTAGATACCTGTAGGTGACCGACCCGCTCCTGACCGCACCTGACGTCCGGGAGCTCGCCGCCCGCCTCGGCCTGCGGCCGACGAAGACGCTCGGCCAGAACTTCGTCATCGACCCGAACACGGTCCGGCGGCTCGTCCGCACAGCGGCCGTCGGCCCCGAGGACGTCGTCGTCGAGGTGGGTCCCGGCCTCGGCTCGCTCACCCTGGGCCTGCTCGCGGCAGCGGCCCGCGTCGTCGCGGTCGAGATCGACCCGCTGCTGGCCGCCGAGCTGCCGCGCACGGTGGCCGCCCGTGCGCCGGACCTGAGCGAGCGGCTCGAGGTGGTGGAGCAGGACGCGCTGAAGCTCACGAGCGTGCCTGGGCCACCGCCGACCGCGTTCGTTGCGAACCTCCCGTACAACGTCGCCGTTCCCGTCCTGCTGCGGCTGCTCGAGCACCTGCCGTCGCTGCGCACCGGCCTCGTGATGGTCCAGGCCGAGGTGGCCGACCGGCTCGTCGCACCACCGGGGAGCAGGACGTACGGCGTGCCCTCGGTCAAGGCGGCCTGGTACGCGGAGGTGCGGCGGGCCGGCGCCATCGGGCGGACGGTGTTCTGGCCCGCGCCGAACGTCGACAGCGGCCTGGTCGCCTTCACCCGCCGCGAGCCGCCGCACGGCAACCGCGCCGCCACCTTCGCCGTCGTCGACGCGGCGTTCGCCCAGCGCCGCAAGACGATGCGCGCCGCGCTGACCGGCTGGGCCGGCTCCGCGGACGAGGCCGAGCGACGCCTGCGCGCGGCCGGCATCGACCCGTCCGCGCGCGGCGAGGTGCTGGGCGTCGACTACTTCGCGCGCCTGGCCGCCACCGACTAGCCACGTAGCATCGAGGGTCAGCCAGCCCCCTTCCCCAGGAGCACCTCCGCCGTGCGGCGCCAGCCCCTCGAACGCGTGACGGTCCGCGCCCCCGCGAAGGTCAACCTGCACCTGTCCGTCGGCCGCCGCCGCACCGACGGCTTCCACGAGCTGACGACGGTGTTCCAGGCGGTCGGGCTGTACGACGAGCTCGACGCGGTGCCCGCCGACGCGCTCACCGTGACCGTCACCGGCGAGCACGCCGAGCACGTCCCCGCCGACGGCAGCAACCTCGCGGTCCGCGCCGCGGCCCTGCTCGGCATGGAGACCGGCCGTACGCCGAACGTCATGCTGACCATCCGCAAGGGCATCCCGGTGGCGGGCGGCTGCGCCGGTGGCTCGGCCGACGCCGCGGCCGCGCTGGTCGCATGCGACGCGCTCTGGGGCACCAACCTCGGCCGCGCTGAGCTCGGCAAGCTGGCCGGCCGGCTCGGCAGCGACGTGCCGTTCTCGCTGCACGGCGGCACCGCGCTCGGCACCGGCCGCGGCGAGCAGCTGACGCCGGTGCTCGGCCACGGCTCGTTCTCCTGGGTGCTCGCCCTGGCGGAGGACGGCCTGTCCACGCCGGAGGTCTACGGCGAGCTCGACCGGCAGCGCGAGTCCGGGCCGGTCGCCGTCGTCACGGACGCAGCAGGGGTGCTCGCCGCACTGCGCACCGGCGACGCCGTCGCCCTCGGCCACGCGTTGTCCAACGACCTGCAGCCCGCCGCCGTGGCCCTGCGCCCGCAGCTGTCGCTGCTGCTCGAGGCGGGCAAGCAGCTCGGCGCCCTCGGCGGCCTCGTCTCCGGGTCCGGACCGACCGTCGCCTTCCTCGCCCGCAACGACGACCACGCCGTCGCCCTCGCCGGCGCGCTGCAGGGCCAGGGCGCCTGCCGGTCCGTGCGGCGCGCGGACGGTCCGGTCCCCGGCGCCCGTGTCATCGAGGTCGCGTAGTGGCCGTCAACCTCGTCAACCTCGAGAACGTGACCGTCGCCCACGGCACCCGGCTGCTCATGGACGGCGTCTCGCTCGGCGTCTCCGAGGGCGACCGGATCGGCATCGTCGGCCGCAACGGCGGCGGCAAGACGACCCTGCTCAAGACGCTGGTGAAGGCGGAGGAGCCGCACAGCGGACGCGTCACCCACACCGGTGGGCTGCGCGTCGGCGTCCTCACCCAGGACGTTCGCGTCGACGTACGGCTGACCGCCCACCAGGCGATCCTCGGCGAGACCGCCGAGCACACCTGGGCCGGCGATGCCCGCGTGCGGGAGGTCCTCGACGGGCTGGGGCTGCACGGGATCGGCCTCGACAGCGTCATCGAGACCATGTCCGGCGGCGAGCGCCGACGGGTCGCGCTGGCCAGCCTGCTCGTGCAGGAGTGGGACCTGCTGGTCCTCGACGAGCCCACCAACCACCTCGACGTCGAGGGCGTCGCGTGGCTCGCCGCGCACCTCACGCAGCGCACCGGCAGCCAGGCGCACCTCGTTGTCACCCACGACCGCTGGTTCCTCGACGAGGTCAACAACACGACGTGGGAGGTCCACGACGGCGTCGTCGACGCGTACGAGGGCGGCTACTCCTCGTACGTCCTCGCTCGCGCCGAGCGGGACCGGATGGCCAGCACGGCGGAGCAGAAGCGCCTGCAGCTGGTGAAGAAGGAGCTCGCCTGGCTGCGCCGTGGCCCGCCGGCCCGCACCAGCAAGCCGCAGTTCCGGATCGACGCGGCCAACGCCCTCATCGCCGACGAGCCGCCGGCGCGCGACGACATCGCCCTGCAGCGGTTCTCCGCTGCCCGCCTCGGCAAGACCGTGTACGAGCTGCACGGCGTCTCGCTCGCGTTCGGCAAGAAGGTGCTGCTCGGCAACGTCGACTGGAACATCGGCCCGGGCGACCGGGTCGGCGTCGTCGGCGTCAACGGCGCCGGCAAGTCGACGATGCTCAAGCTGCTCGTGGGGCAGCAGGAGCCGGACAGCGGCCGGGTCGTCGTCGGGCAGACCGTCAAGCCGGCGTACCTCTCGCAGGAGGTCGCCGAGCTCGACCCGTCGTTGCGCGTCCTCGAGGCGGTCGAGCAGGTCGCGAAGGTGGTCGACCTCGGCGGCGGCAAGACGATCGGCGCCTCCTCGCTGGCAGACCGGTTCGGCTTCACCGGCAACGCGCAGTGGACCCGCGTCGGTGACCTGTCCGGCGGCGAGCGACGGCGCCTGCAGATCCTGCGGCTGCTCATGGGCGAGCCCAACGTCATCCTGCTGGACGAGCCCACGAACGACCTCGACATCGACACGCTGAACGCTCTCGAGGACCTGCTCGACGGCTGGCCGGGAACGCTGATCGTGGTCAGCCACGACCGGTACTTCCTCGAGCGCGTCACGACGACCACCGCCTCGCTCATGGGCGACGGAACGGTCGCGGCGCTGCCGGGCGGCGTGGAGGAGTACCTCGCCCGCCGCGTCAAGGCGGCGCCCGCGTCCGCGCCGAAGAGCAAGGGCGGCGGCGACACGCGCGCGGCGAAGAAGGACCTGCAGCGGGTCGAGCGGGAGATCGGCCGGCTCGACAAGGAGCACGCGCAGCTGCTGGCGCAGATCGCCGAGAGCGCCCACGACTACGACGCCGTGGCCGCGCTCGACGGCCGGCTGCGCGAGCTCGAGGCCCGCAAGGCCGAGCTCGAGGACCAGTGGCTGGAGCTGTCCGACTACTAGCCGGTCCAGACCTCGTACGGCTCCAACGTCACCTGCTCCATCTCCGGCAGTCGGGTCACCGTCCGGCCGCGCTCGCGCAGCAGCCGCCCGAGCGTCACGGCGTCGCGCAGGGCAGCGGCCTCCGGGTCGTTGTTCGTGTAGACGTACACGTCCTCGTCATCGCTGTACGTCGCGCAGATCCGGTCCGCCCACTCCGCGAGCACGCTCTCCTCGTACGGCCAGATGCTGGGCTCGCCGCCGCCCATGTGCAGCCGCAGGTAGCCCCAGTCCGTCGTCCGCCACAGCGGCGCGATCGGTCGCGACCACCGGTCCGCCCAGACCAGGGCGGCGCCGCGGTCGCGCAGCACCGTCTCGACGTCGGGGGTCCACCACGACTCGTGCCGCGGCTCGACGGCGACCCGCGTGCCCTTCGGGAAGTGCTCGAGCGTCTCGTCCAGCCGACCGGGCTCGGCCTTCAGCGTCGGCGGCAGCTGGACCAGCACCGAGCCGAGCTTCGCGCCGAGTCCGGCGACCCGCTCCATCAGCCGCTGCACCGGCTCCTGCGGCTCGATCAGCCGCTTCATGTGCGTCAGGTACCGCGACGCCTTCACCGTGATGACGTAGTCGGCCGGCGTCCGGATCGCCCACTGCTCGAACACGCGGCGCTCGGGCAGCCGGTAGAAGGCGTTGTTGACCTCGACCGTCTGGAACAGCGCCGAGTGGTGCTCGAGCCACACCCGCTGGGGGACGGTCCTCGGGTAGAAGACGCGCTTCCAGTGGGCGTACTGCCAGCCGGAGGTGCCGATCAGGACGGGCATGCCCACGTGCTACCCGCCACGGGCCGCCCCGACCGGCCCCGGGCTCAGTCCCGCTTCGACAGGCGGGGCTTCTGCTCGAGCTGGGACAGCCCGTTCCAGGCGAGGTTGACCAGGTGGGCCGCGACCTCGTCCCGCTTGGGCTTGCGGTTGTCGAGCCACCACTGCCCGGTCAGCGCGACCATGCCGACCAGCGCCTGCGAGTACAGCCCGGCCAGCTTCGTCTCGAAGCCGCGCGCCTTGAACTGCTTGGCGAGGATGTGCTCCACCTGGCTGGCGATGTCGCTGATGATCGTGGCGAACCCGCCGCTGCGCTCCAGGCCGACCGGGCTCTCGCGGACCAGGATCCGGAAGCCGTTCGAGTCGTCCTCGACGTACGTCAGCAGCGCGAGCGTCGCCTGCTCGAGCAGCAGCTTCGGGTTGTCCCCCGTGAGCGCCGCGGTGAAGGTGTCGAGCAGCCGCTGGACCTCGCGGTCGACGACGACCGCGTAGAGCCCCTCCTTGCCGCCGAAGTGCTCGTACACGACGGGCTTGCTGACGCCCGCGCGCGAGGCGATCTCCTCGACCGACGTCCCGTCGTAGCCGCGCTCGGCGAACAGCGCGCGCCCGACGTCGAGGAGCTGCTCGCGGCGCTCCTTGCCGGTCATGCGGACGCGAGGCGCCCTGGGTACGTCCTCGTCCGTCACGCGCCCATCATGTCGCCCTGCGGGCGTCCAGCCTGGCCTTCTTGGGCCAGCGCACGTCGGACGCCCAGCCGAGCCGCTCGAAGACCGCGATCGTGCGGGCGCTCGAGTCGATCTGGCCCTTGTCGACGCCGTGCCGGGCGCAGGTCGGGTCGGCGTGGTGCAGGTTGTGCCAGCTCTCGCCGCCGGAGATCGCCGCCAGCCACCAGACGTTGACGGCGCGGTCACGGGTCTTGAACGGCCGGCTGCCCCAGGTGTGGCAGATCGAGTTGATCGACCAGGTGACGTGGTGCAGCACGCCGATCCGGATCACGGACGCCCAGAAGAAGGCGGTCAGCGCGCCGGTCCACGAGCTGCTGATCAGCCCGCCGAGCAGGGCCGGCAGCAGCAGGGACACGACGACGAGGACGGGGAACAGCCGGGCCACCCGCTGCACGTCGCGGTCGGCGAGCAGGTCGGGCACGAAGCGCTGCTGGTCGGTCTGCTCCACGTCGAACAGCCAGCCGACGTGCGCGTGGTAGAGCCCCTTGCACAGGGACCGGAAGTCGTTGCCGTAGCGCCACGGCGAGTGCGGGTCGCCCTCGGCGTCGCTGAACGCGTGGTGCCGGCGGTGGTCGGCCACCCAGCGGGTGACCGGACCCTCGATCGCCATGCTGCCGGCGACCGCCAGGGCGATCCGCAGCATGCGCTTGGCCTTGAACGAGCCGTGCGTGAAGTAGCGGTGGAAGCCGACCGTGATGCCGTGCAGCGTGACGACGTAGAAGCCCACCGCGAGCAGGACGTCGGTCAGCGACAGGCCGTGGCCCCACACGACGAACCCGGCGGCCGCGACCGCCAGCAGCGGGACCACGATGAACACGGCCAGGGCGAACTGCTCCCAGCGGGCGCGGGACTCGGTCGTCGGGATCTGCTGCAGCGGGCGGGACTCGTCCGCCTCGTACGCGATCGTGGTCACCGGTGCGTCGAGCACGTCGGCCGCGGGGGGAGGGGTCACAGGCGTCTCCAAGCAGGGGCAGTTACGCCACCGTAACCTACGGCTCCGTAGCCCGACTAGTGCATCTCGGGGATCGGCCATCCCCCGAAGGGACCGGTATCGGAGCGATCACGATTCCGCATCGTGACCAACCTGTGGTGTGCCTCGGGGGCTCTATCCTCTACGGTTCGCCACGGCTGCGCGATCCGGCTCCGGCACCCCGGAGGGCTGGAGGCGCGGCTGCTGCACGGTCCCGCCGCCAACGCGAGCACGGCTGAGCTGATCAGAGGGAGGCTGCATGACGCTGACGTCCGACCACGCCGTCGAGCCCGCGGGGGCGCCCACCGCGGAGGCCACGGAGATCGCCGGCCGCTCGCTGACCCAGATCGCGTGGGGTCGCCTGCGGCGCGACAAGGTCGCGATGCTCAGCCTGTTCATGGTGCTCGGCGCGATCGTCGTCGCCATCTTCGCGCCGCTGATCACCAAGCTGTTCGGCACCGACCCGTACACGTTCGACCAGGCCAAGAACGTCATCAGCGACGCCGGCGGCCTGCCGGTCGGCAAGTTCGGCGGCATCAGCCGCGACCACATCCTCGGCGTCGAGCCGCTCACGGGCCGCGACCTGTTCGCCCGGCTGCTCTACGGCGCGCGGGTGAGCCTGCTCGTCGCGACGCTGGCGACCGCCGTGACGCTGTTCCTCGGCGTCACCGTCGGCATCATCGCCGGCTACTCGAAGGGCGCCCTGGACTCGGTCCTCGGCCGCCTGATGGACCTGATCCTCGCCTTCCCGTCGCTGCTCATCCTGCTGGCGATGTCCGGCCCGCTCGTGCAGCGCCTGGAGGCCCTCGGGCTCGGCGACAACACCGCCCGCGTCACGTTCATCGTGCTCGTCCTGAGCGTGTTCGGCTGGCCCTACCTCGCCCGCATCGTGCGCGGCCAGGTGCTCAGCCTGCGCGAGCGCGAGTTCGTCGAGTCGGCAGTCTCCATGGGCGCCGGCACGCCGCGCATCCTGTTCCGCGAGATCCTGCCCAACCTCTGGGCGCCGATCCTCGTCTACATCACCCTCGCGCTGCCCAGCTACATCGCCGCCGAGGCCGCCCTGTCGTTCCTGGGCGTCGGGCTGCTGCCGCCGACCGCGTCGTTCGGCGCGATGCTGGCCGAGTCCGTCCGCTACTTCGCCGTGGTGCCGACGTACCTGTTCATCCCAGGTACCGCGCTGTTCATCCTGGTCCTGAGCTTCAACCTGTTCGGCGACGCGCTGCGGGACGCCCTCGACCCGAGGGCCGGCCGCTCGTAGCGGACATAGTTCGACATCACAGACTTCCCCGGCGCACGCCGGGGGAAGCGCCGCTCGCACGTCGGGGCAGCGCCGTCGGTCCGGGGACAAGACCCCGGGCCAGAACTGAAGGAGTTGTATGGGCAAGGCCAACATCGGTCTTCGTTCGGTCGTCCTCGTGACGGGCGTGGCCTTGGCGGCCGCAGCCTGCGGCGGGGGATCCGGAGGCGGCACCGACACACCCAAGGGCGGAGCGAGCGGTGGCCAGAAGGGCGGCACGCTGACCTTCCTGGACTCCGCGAAGGAGTTCAACCACATCGACCCGCAGCGCAACTACACCGGTGAGGACCTTGCCTTCTTCGGCGGGTACATGCACCGCTCGCTGACGGCCTACAACCTGACGCCGGACGGCGAGAAGGCCAACGGCATCGTCGGCGACCTGGCGACGGACACGGGCAAGAGCTCCAACGGCGCCAAGACCTGGACCTTCACGCTGCGCGACGGCGTCAAGTTCGAGGACGGCAGCCCGATCACGTGCGCCGACGTCAAGTACGGCGTCTCCCGCGTGTTCGCCACGTCGGTCATCACCGATGGCCCGCAGTACCCCGTGTCGCAGTTCGACATCCCGAAGGACAAGGAGGGGAACTCCGTCTACAAGGGCCCCTACGACACGACGCCGGCCAACAACGTCGCGGCCTACGACAAGGCCGTGCAGTGCTCCGCCGACAACAAGACGATCACCTTCAACCTGGCGAAGCCGGTCGGTGACTTCAACTACACCGTCACGCTGCTGACCTTCAGCCCGGTCCCGAAGGCCAAGGACACCGGCGAGAAGTACGACGCGAAGCCGCTCTCGTCGGGTCCGTACAAGATCCAGGAGTACACCAAGGGCACCCAGATGGTCCTCGTGCGCAACGAGAACTGGGACCCGA
>JAODNS010000229.1 GCA_025465145.1 Frankiales bacterium | reverse complement strand
CACCTGCACCAGCAGGTCCAGAGCCGCCTTGCGAGCCGCCGCGTCCGGGCGCGCGGCTGCCCAGTCCGCCCACGTCGGGGCTCCTGCCGGTGGCCGCAGCCGGCGCTCGTCCAGCGAGGGGATCGCGGTCAGCTGCAGGTCGAGCGGTCCCGGTCCGCTCGCCTGCGCCGTCAGCTCCACCGTCGCCTCCAGGCTGCCGTCCACTGCGGCACCGCCCTCGACGGGCGTCAGCCCTGGACCGTCCGCCGATCCGGCCAGGCGGAGCGTGCCGGTCACCTGCAGCGGGACGACCTGCTGCCCGGCGTACTGCGCCGGAGCCGTGACCTGCAGCCGCGCCGGCAGCCCCGCGTCGGTGGACGGCAGCCGCGGTCCGGCCTCCGCGCGCGCGGCGTCGAGCGCCAGGTCCAGCGGCCCGGCCAGGTCCGCGGCGCGGACGTCCGCCGCTGTCGGCAGGTCAGCCGGCTGAGCGGTCCGGTTCTCCAGCCGTACGACGACCGTGCCGGCGGCGGGGATCCGGCCACCCGGCTCCAGCGCGCGCGCCGGGCCGCCGGCGGCGGGCGTGAAGGTGACCGTGACCGCCATGGGCAGCCGCTCGGCCTCGAGGCCAGCGTCGAGGGTCAGGCGCGCGCCCAGCCGCCGGTCGCCGGGCGTGAAGCCCTGCCACACGACGGCGCCGAACTTGGTGTTGGGCGGGTCCTCGCCGGCCGTCAGCGGCACGGCGGCGCGGGCCGGTCCGCGCTCCCGGATGGCGTAGTCGCCGACGCCCTGCAGGACGAGCCGCTGCTCGAGCTGGACGCGCACCGGCCGGCCGTCGCCACCCATCGCGACCAGCACCACCTCGTCGTTGCGCACGTCGCCCGGCACCTGCGAGGGCCGGCAGCGGTCCGGCAGGCCCCCGGCGGCCTGGCACAGCGCGGTGACCTCCTGCGCCGTTCGCGCCTGCGGTGCGGGGAGCACCAGCTCGTCGGCCGCGGCGGGGGCGGCCAGCAGGGGGACGAGCAGCACCGCGCCCACGACCGCCCGCATGGTCGAAGGCTAGGTGACCTCGCGCGGCCAGCGGGTAGGCATGAGGAGCACATCGATGCAACGGACAAGGAGCACCCGTGGACCTGCAGGACGCCCGAGAGCAGCTCGAGCAGATGCTCACCGAGCTCGACGCCGCGACGACGACGCTGGAGAACGAGGGTGCCGGTGAGTCCAGCGAACTGAGCACGCACGACCAGCACCCGGCCGACACGGCCAGCGAGATCGCGGACGCCGACCGGGAGAACGCCATCATCGAGGCGGCCGAGGAGCAGCGCGTACAGGTGCGCGCGGCGCTGGCGCGGATCGAGGACGGCTCGTACGGCACGTGCACCGACTGCGGCACGCAGATCAGCGAGGCCCGCCTGCAGGTCCGCCCCGAGGCAGCGCGCTGCATCGAGTGCCAGAGCAAGGCCGAGGCGGCCGCCTAGGGCTTGCGGGCGCTCGCGACCAGGTGGATGCCCGTCGACTCGCCCTCGCGCTCCTGCGCGAGGGCGAGCTCGCTCTTCACCAGCGCGCGCAGCGCCTCCTCGCGGCCCTCGGCCAGCGCCCGCTCGACGGTGGACGGTGACAGCACCGAGCGCGGCCGGACCCACTCGACCTCGAAACCGACCTCCGTCAGCAGGCCCTGCAGCTCCTCGGGCCAGAAGCAGCGGGTGATCGCGCCGCTCGGCGTGGGCACGAGCACGACGTCCGCCGAGGGCACGTCGGCGAGCTCCGCCCAGCGGCCCTGGTCGGCGAGCCGGGCCAGGCCGAGCAGCAGCGACTCGACGACGAGCAGCAGCCGGCCCCCCGGCTTGAGCACGCGCAGCAGGTCTTCGACCGTGACCTCCGCGGCCAGGCAAAACGACAGCGCACGGGCCTCCGCGAGGACCGCGTCGACGCTGCCGTCGCGCAGCCAGCGCAGCGACCGGGCATCCGCCGTCAGCGGCGTGACGCCGGCGGACCGGACGTCGCCGTTCACGTGCAGTACGTCGTGCCCCGCCGCACCGAGCTGCTGCGCGAACCGGGCCCGTCCGCCGGAGAGGTCCAGCACACGGGCCGGGGCCTCGGGTGCCCACGCGGCCAGCTGCGCTGCCGCGACCTCCTCGTAGAAGAGCCAGTACGGCGAGTCGTCCGCCGGCTCCGGGGAGGGTGCCGCGCTGCCTCCCGACGCCGTCCAGACGTCTGCCGGCAGCACACCGGGCTCCTCCGCACGCATGTCCAGATCCTTACCCTGTCCTGACATGTCCACCACCCGGACGGTCGCGACGCCGCGCGGTCCGGCCCGCCTGCACGTCGACCGCGGCACCGCCGGTCTGCTGGTGCTCGGGCACGGCGCGGGGGGCGGACCCGACGCCCCTGACCTGCTGGCCGCCCGGGACGGGGCGCTCGACGCGGGCTGGTCGGTCGTGCGGTTCGAGCAGCCGTGGCGGGTGGCCGGCCGCCGGGTTGCCGAGGCGCCGGTCCACCTCGACGCGGCCTGGCTCGCGACGGTACGCCGGCTGCCTCGCCGGCCGCTGGTCGTAGGCGGGCGCAGCAGCGGCGCCCGCGTCGCCTGCCGGACCGCCGATGCGCTCGGGGCCGCAGCCGTGGTCGCGCTGGCGTTCCCGCTGGTGCCGCCCGGCCGGGACGCCAGCCGGGCCGACGAGCTGGCGCTGCCGTCCGTGCCCGTCCTCGTCGTGCAGGGCAGTCGCGACGTGTTCGGCGTGCCGGCCGGCGCGCGTGTCGTGGAGGGCGCCGACCACGGGTTCCGGGTGCGCCGGCAGGACGCCGACCCGCTGCCGCAGGTGCGCGCGCTGGTGCGGGAGCTCCTTCAGACCGTGACGTAGACGTTCGCCGCGACGTCGCGCTCGAGCGTCACGGCGAGCCCGTCGACCCGCAGCTGCACGTCGCCGGTGGCGCTGGAGGCGACCACGACCTCCTGGCCGGGCAGCAGGTGCGCGGACTCGAGCTCGCGCATGTGCCCGATCTGCGTCTGCAGGTGCTCGTCGATCCGTCGTACGACGCACGACCGGCCCTCACCGACGGTGGACAGCGGCTGCAGCGGCCCCGGGTCGGTCGCGTTGGCCGAGCCCGGGATCGGGTTGCCGTGCGGGCAGTGCCCCGGGTCGCCGAGCAGTGTGACGAGGTGCGCCTCGAGCGTGTCGCTGATGGCGTGCTCGAGCCGGCAGGCCTCCTCGTGCACCTGCGCCCAGGGGACCTTGAGAATGTCGACGAGCAGCAGCTCGGCGAGCCGGTGCCGGCGCAGGACCGACGTCGCGTACGCCCGCCCCGTCTCGGTCAGGTGCATGACCCGGTCCGCGTCGAGCGTCAGGTAGCCCTCGCGCTCGAGCCGCTTCACCGTCTCGCTCACCGCAGGCGCCGAGACGCCCAGCCGCTCGACCAGCCGCGCGCGCAGCGGGACGACCCCGGACTCCTCGAGCTCGAGGATGGTCTCGAGGTACTGCTCCACTGCGGGGTGGTGGCCGTCCACGCCTGCAGCGTACGTCCGGGAATCGCGCCGTACGGCCGCAGCGTTGTCGCCCACATGCCGACCGCGTGCGCCGAGCCGAAGGCGGAGCGCCCCGTTCCAGAGGGCGTCCCCCGGGTAGGCTTGCCGCTCCGAGGAGTGGAGGTGGTACCGGTCGAGACCGAGACGAGCGAGCAGCGCACAGCGCGGTTCGAGCGCGATGCCCTGCCCTTCCTCGACCAGCTCTACGCCGCCGCGATGCGGATGACGCGCAACCCGGCCGACGCCGAGGACCTGGTCCAGGAGACCTTCGTCAAGGCGTTCGCCGCGTTCCACCAGTTCCAGGAGGGCACCAACCTCAAGGCCTGGCTGTACCGCATCCTGACGAACACTTTCATCAACACCTACCGCAAGAAGCAGCGCCAGCCGCTGCAGTCGCCGACCGACGAGATCACCGACTGGCAGCTCGCCTCCGCCGAGGCGCACCAGAGCACGGGCCTGCGCAGCGCCGAGATGGAGGCGCTCGACCACCTTCCCGACAGCGACGTGAAGAACGCGCTGCAGGAGCTGCCCGAGGACTTCCGGATGGCGGTCTACCTCGCCGACGTCGAGGGCTTTTCGTACAAGGAGATCGCCGAGATCATGGGCACTCCGATCGGGACCGTGATGAGCCGGCTGCACCGCGGCCGACGCGGCCTCAAGGCCAAGCTGGGCGACTACGCCGTCGAGCGCGGCCTGGTGAAGGCTGGCGAGGCATGAGCTGCGGCGACCCGCACGAGACCCCGTGCAGCGAGGTGCTGGAGAACGTCTACCTGTACCTCGACGGCGAGGCCGACGAGCACACCCGCGGCCACGTCCGCATCCACCTCGACGAGTGCGCGCCGTGCCTGCGCAAGTTCGGTCTCGAGCAGGCCGTGAAGGCCCTCGTCGCCCGCTGCTGCGGCGGCGACAACCCGCCCCCCGACCTCCGCGAGCGCGTCATGGTGCGCATCCAGGAGGTACGGCTCGAGATCGAGCACGTGGAGTTCCGCGCGGAGTAGGTCCTAGGGTCGCCGCATGACGTGGCTGGTGACCGGCGGGGCGGGGTACATCGGCGCGCACGTCGTGAAGGCGATGCTCGACGACGGGCAAGAGGTCGTCGCCCTCGACGACCTGTCGACGGGCGACCGCTCACGGGTTGCCGCTGCGCCACTGGTGGAGGGCAGCGTCCTCGACCGGGCGCTGCTGGACCGGACGATGTCGGAGCACGGCGTGACCGGCGTCGTGCACATCGCGGCGAAGAAGCAGGTGGGGGAGTCGGTCGCGGACCCGCTGCTCTACTACCGGGAGAACCTCAGCGGCCTCGTCACGCTGCTGGAGGCCTGTCGCGCCGCCGAGGTCGGGTCGTTCGTGTTCTCTTCCAGCGCCGCCACGTACGGGCTGCCCGATGTCGACCTGGTGGACGAGGAGACGCCGGGGGTGCCGCTGTCGCCGTACGGCGAGACGAAGCTGATCGGCGAGTGGCTCACCCGAGACTGCGAGACCGCGTTCGGGCTGCGGACGATGTCCATGCGCTACTTCAACGTCGCCGGCGCGGCGGCCGCGGAGCTTGGCGACCCCGGCGTGTTCAACCTCATCCCGCTGGTCTTCCAGGCGCTGGCGGCGGGGGAGCGGCCGAAGGTGTTCGGCGGCGACTACCCCACGCCGGACGGCACCTGCATCCGCGACTACGTGCATGTCGCCGACGTCGCGGCGGCGCACCTGACGGCCGCGCGGGCGCTGGCGTCGGGAGCCGCGTCGGCGACCTACAACATCGGGCGGGGGGAGGGCTCGTCCGTCCTCGAGGTGCTGCAGGTCATCGGCTCGGTCACCGGGCTCGACACCGCCCCCCTGGTGGTGGACCGCCGGCCCGGCGACCCGGCGCGGGTCGTCGCCGCCGTCGATCGCATCCACGCCGGACTGGGGTTCACGGCTGCCCGCGGCCTGCCCGAGATGGTCGAGAGCGCCTGGGCGGGCTGGCAGCTGCGCCACGGGTAGGTCCTTCGCGCGGCGTCCGGCATCGCGGCAGGCCTGCTACCCACGCCGTCAGCTGAGGTGGGCCCTGACCTCCAGAAGGCGCCCGTCAGGCTCCCGGCACCGAACGATCTGCACGACGCCAACGGTCTGGGGCCGTCGTCGCTCGGCGCGACCGTCCTGGCGAAGACGGTCCTCTCGGCACCCGCGTCGGTCGCCAGCTCGGTCGACGTCAGGCCGACAGCGGGAGCCCTCCTGTGGACAGGCCCCGGCTGTCCACAGGACCCAACGGCCAGACGTTTCTGTCACAGGCTCGAACTAGTGTTCGAGCATGTCGACCACCGCCGTTGAGCTGGCGAGCCCGTTCGCGCCGTTCGACGACCCCGCCTTCCAGGGCGACCTGTCGCAGCTGCAGCAGTCGGTGCGAGCGGGTTGGAAGCGCTGGGCTGAGGAAGCCGTGGTCATCGCCCGGCTCGCGGCCCGGGTGCCGCGCGGAAGTTCGGACACCCGCGGAGCGACTCCGTGGACGTCGTTCGTGCGCGAGGTCGCCGTGGCGCGGCGGTGCAGCGACCAGGCCGCAGCCAAGGAGGTCTTCCTCGCGCTGTCCCTGACCTCCCAGCACCCCCAGACCCTCCAGCTGCTCCGGGCCGGCCGGATGCCGCAGTGGCACGCGCGTGTGCTCCTGGAGGAGACCGCCGGCTGCGATGCCCGCGTCGTCGCGGCGGTCGACGCCGAGGTTGCTGACCGAGCGTGCCACCTCAGCCCGACGAGGATCCGCGAGGCGGTGCGCAGGATCGAGCTGCGGTTCGATGCTGATGCCGCTGCGGCCCGGGAGGCCAAGGTGGCCAGTGCGCGGGGGGTGCGTCTGTATCCGGAGCGCGACGGGCAGTCGAGCCTCGTGCTGACCGGGCCGGCGCTGCCGAACGCGCAGATCTTCGAGGCGCTGACCGCCGAGGCGCGGGCCCTGCGCGCTGCGGGCGACCCGCGCGGCCTCGACGCCCTCAGGTTCGACCTCGCCGTCGGTGCCGCGGACCCGGCCGTTGCGCCGACAGCGATCGGCGACGCCCGATCGGAGCGCGCGGCCGCCGGGGCAGCAACGCCGGCGTCGTGGCTCGACGACCGGCGGCGCGTCCGCCCCGTGCAGGTGCTGATCCACCTGCCTGTCACCACCGCTCTCGGCCTGAGCAACGATCCGGGCTGGCTGCCGGGCTACGGCTGGATCAGCGCGCCGCAGTGCCGGCAGTGGCTGACCTCTGCCGAGCTGCGGCAGGTCTGCGTCGACGAGGGCGGCGTCGTTGTCGACGTGGCCGATCGGGTGGTGCGGCCGGATCCCACACCCTCGGCGGTCCGCGATGCGCTGGTGGCCATGATCGACGACCCGGGCGACATCACGGAGAAGACCTACCGGATCGAGGGCCGGCACGACCCCAGTCCGTCGCTGACGCGGTTCGTCGACCTGCGTGACGGCTTCTGCGACGGCCCCACCGGGACACGTGTGGCCGCGTCCGGTTGCGACCACGACCACGAGCTGCGCTACCCGGACGGCCCGACGGCCGCGTGGAACCTCGTCGCGCGATCAGCGAGGACGCACCAGCTCAAGCACAACGGCTGGACGCCGCTGCGGACGCCGACCTCCACCCTCTGGTTCAGCCCCGCCGGCCAGATCGTCGAGGTCGGGCGGCACGCTGAGCCGCCACCACTCCTCGAGCACGACGCGCAGCTGCCGGACCCCGATCTCCTGGCAGAGGTCGACGCCGAGCTCGCGCGGCCGCCGACAGCGGACGACCAGCCGCCGTGGGACGAACCGCCCTTCTGAGCGTCGTCGTGACCGGAGTCTGGACGTGCAAGAGGCCCCTGTCTCCAGGGGCCTCTGCGAACCTGATCTCAGGCGTTGGGGCGCTTGCCGTGGTTGGCGGCGTTCTTCTTGCGCCCGCGACGCTTGCGTCCTCGCTTGGCCATGGGGCCTCCTCGTCTTGGTTGCAACCAGGGTTGCACACTCAGGCGCGTACGTGCCGGCCGCGGCGCGGGACGCCCGCCCGCATCCCGAGCAGCACCAGCTGCCCGAGCCCGGCCGCCACGGCGACGTCACCGGGGCTCACCACCTCCGGCCGCCACGGCGTCGGCACCGGGATCACGTCACCGAGCCAGCGCAGCCGGGTACCCGGGCCGGCCAGCTCGTGCCGCGCGTCCGCGCCGGTGAGGATGTCCTGCGTCGTCGTACCCGCCCGCCCGGCTGCGGCGAGCGAGACGGGCATCGCGCCGTTCAGCCCGACCACCAGCGCGTTGGCCAGCAGGCCGAGCGCCAGCAGGCCGGTGCCGCGGATCCCGCGGTTGCGCCGCAGGAACCAGGCCACCATCCCGGCCGAGACGAGCAGACCGACGGCGTACACCGGGCCGCCCACGACCGACCCGAGGACCTGCGCGGCGACCGCGCCGTAGACGAGCTGCCGCTGCCGCAGCGGCAGCTCGCCGAGCCGCTCGAGGCTGCCGCCGCTCAGCAGCCCCAGCAGCACGGCCGTCAGCAGCGCGACGACGGCGAGGACCACGTGGCTAGTGTCGCGGACGTGTTCGACACCGTCCTCGTGGCCGACCGCGGGGAGAGCGTGCGGCGCGTCGTGCGGACCTGTCAGCGGGTCTCGACCATCCCGAGTTCGTGAGCGGTACGTACACACCGGCATGGTCCGGCGGATGAGAGGCACCACGTGAGCGACCTCGAGGTCAGCACAGAGAGCGGCGTGCTGCGGCTGCACATCGACCGCGAGCCGAAGCGCAACGCGCTCAACGGGGAGGTGCTGCGCGGGATGCTCGACGCGCTGCGTGCTCCGGGGGACGCGCGGGTGGTGCTCGTCAGCAGCGCCGGCGACCGCGTCTTCTGCTCCGGCGCCGACCTCGTGCAGATGGCGCCGGACGCGACCGGTCTCGAGGTGCACGAGGGCCGCGGCCTGCTCCGCGAGGTCGTCCTCGCGATGCGCGACTGCCCGCTCCCGGTCGTCGCGCAGGTGCAGGGGCTGTGCCTGGCCGGCGGCGTCGGGCTGGTCCTCGGCTGCGACATCGTGGTGGCTGCCGACACCGCCGCGTTCGGCCTGCCGGAGGTCGACCTCGGGTTGTGGCCGTTCATGGTCAGCGCGCTGCTCGGCCGGCACGTCAGCCCGAAGCGGGCCATGGAGATGATGCTGTCCAGTCGCCGGGTCCCCGCCGCGGAAGCGCTCGAGATGGGCCTCATCAGCCGTGTCGTCGCAGACGTGCAGGCGGAGACGGCGGAGCTGGTCGCTGCGCTGGCTGCCAAGCCGCCGGTGGCGGTGCGCCTGGGCAAGCAGGCGTTCTTCGCCGCCATGGACAGCTCGCTCGAGGCCGGCCTGGAGGCGATGCAGGCACAGCTGTCGCTGCTCAACACGACCGAGGACGCGGCCGAGGGCGTCGGCGCGTTCCTCGCCAAGCGGAAGCCGGAGTGGAAGGGCCGCTGAGTCGTACGCTCGGCGCATGAGCGACACCCCGCAGGAAGTCACCGGCACCGCGAGCCACGACCCGGACCGGCCCGCCGCGCTGCTCGAGTTCATGAGTACCGGCTGGGCGGAGCGCGCGGAGGAGCTGCCCGCGCCCGCAGCCGCC
>JAODNS010000216.1 GCA_025465145.1 Frankiales bacterium | reverse complement strand
ACAGCAAGGTCATCGTCCAGGGCATGACCGGCTCGGAGGGCATGAAGCACACGCGCCGCATGCTCGCCTCGGGCACGCAGGTCGTCGGCGGCGTCAACCCGAAGAAGGCCGGCACGTCCGTGGACGTCGACGGCACCGCCGTCCAGGTCTACGGCGGCGTCGCGGAGGCGATGAAGGAGACCGGCTCGGACGTCAGCGTCATCTTCGTGCCGCCGGCGTTCGCCAAGGCCGCCGTCGTCGAGGCGATCGACGCGGGCATCCCGCTCGCCGTGGTCATCACCGAGGGCATCCCGGTGCAGGACAGCGCCTGGTTCTGGCAGTACAGCCAGGGCAAGAGCACCCGCATCATCGGCCCGAACTGCCCCGGCCTGATCAGCCCCGGCAAGTCCAACGCCGGCATCATCCCGGCCACCATCGCGCCGACCCCTGGCCGCATCGGCCTGGTCTCCAAGTCCGGCACGCTGACTTACCAGATGATGTACGAGCTGCGCGAGTTCGGCTTCTCGACCGCGATCGGCATCGGCGGCGACCCCGTCATCGGCACGACCCACATCGACGCCCTCGAGGCGTTCGAGGCGGACCCGGAGACCGACGCCATCGTGATGATCGGCGAGATCGGCGGCGACGCCGAGGAGCGCGCGGCGCAGTACATCGCTGACAACGTCAAGAAGCCGGTCGTCGGCTACGTCGCCGGCTTCACCGCGCCGGAGGGCAAGACGATGGGCCACGCCGGCGCCATCGTGTCCGGCTCGTCGGGGACGGCCGCCGCGAAGCAGGAGGCGCTGGAGGCCGCGGGCGTGAAGGTCGGCAAGACGCCGTCCGCTACCGCCGCGCTGATGCGGGAGATCATGCAGGGGCGGTAGCCCGCTCTCGTACGACGGCCCGGTTCCTCCCTCGCGAGGTGCCGGGCCGTCGCGCGTCGGCGAGCCGTCACGGCGTACCGGCCCGGCCGGGTGACACTCGGACGGCCATGACCGAGACGCTGACCCGCCCGTCCAGGAGGCCGACCGCGCCCCCGCCGGCTCGGCGGCCGCTGGAGGCCGGGCTCACCGGGGCGGCGTGGTCGGTCGGCGCCGGGCTGGTCGCGATCGCGCTGCCCGTGCTGCTCGTCTGGGCGGCCGACGCCCGGTCCGGCGCGGACGCCGGCACCGCGATGCGCACCGCCATGCAGGTGTGGCTCGCCGCGCACGGCGTGGGCCTGGAGGTGCCCGGCGGCACGCTCGGGCTCACCCCCCTCGGCCTGCTGCTCGTCCCGCTCGCGCTGCTCGTGCGTGCCGGCGGCCACACCGCGCGTGAGTGCCGGGTGACCGGCCTGCGCGACGCCGGCATCCTCGCGCTGGCCGTCGCCGCGCCGTACGCCGTCCTGTCGTCCGTCGTCGCCGCGCTGGCCCGCACGCCGCAGGTGCAGCCGGTCCCGTGGCAGTCCCTGCTCGGTGGCCTGCTCGTCGGCGGCGTCGGCACCCTGCTCGGCATCGCTCGCGCGACCGCGCTGTGGCGGCTGGTACCCGGACTGCTCCGCGAGCGCGGTACCCGGCTGCTCGTCGGTACTGCGGGCGCGCTCGCGGTCCTCGTCGCCGGCGGCGCCGTGCTCTCCGGCGTCTCGCTGCTCGTCCACCTCGGCCGCGCGGGCGACCTCGCCGCGGCCTCCGCACCCGGCATCGTCGGCGGAGTCGCCCTGCTGCTGCTCGGGCTGCTGCTCGTCCCCAACGCCGTCCTCTGGAGCTGCGCCTGGCTCGCCGGCCCGGGCTTCGCGGTCGGCGTCGGCACCTCCGTCGGGCCGTTCGGCACCTCGCTCGGGCCGGTGCCCGCGCTGCCGCTGCTCGCCGCCCTGCCCGGCGCCGTGCCGGCGTGGGTCGGCAGTCTCGGTCTGCTCGTCCCGATCGGCGGCGGGGTGCTGGCCGGCCTGCTCGTCGTACGCCGGCTGGTCGGGCCGACGTGGCAGACCGCCCTGCGCGAGGCAGCCCTCGCCGGCCCGTGCGCCGGGGTCGTGACCGCGCTGCTGTGCTGGGCCGCCGGCGGCCCAGCCGGCGGCGGCCGCCTCGCCGACGTGGGTCCGTCGCCGTGGCAGGTCGGGCTGGCCGTGACCGCCGAGGTCGGGCTCGGTGCGGCTGCAGCCGCGGTGGTGCGCGTGCGCCTTACTCCTTGACGACCACCGACTTGATGACCTTGTCGGCGAACGTCTGCTTCTTCGCGTCCCAGAGCGGCCACAGGAAGCCGATCCCGAGCGACAGGACGTCGAGGATGTGCAGGAACCCGCGGCCGATGCCCGCGCCTGCGCCGAGGGGCTGGCCGTCGGCCTCGCGCAGGACTCGGATCTTGACGACCTTCCGGCCCGGGGTCTGGCCGTTGGTGCCGGTCAGGTAGCCGAAGTACAGGAAGATCGCGAAGCCGACCAGCTGGCCGAGGTTCTTGTCCACGAGGCTCACGACGCCCTGCGCGGCGCCGGAGATGACGCCGTCGATGAGCGCACCGCCGACGCGCAGCGGCCAGCTCGCCAGCGGTGGGCCCTGCCAGCCGTTGGACGGAGCGGTCCCGTACGGGGCGCTTCCGTACGCGGGCGTCGTGCCGAACGACGGCGGCGGGCTGCCGTACGCGGGTTGCTGCGTTCCGGCGTCGGGGGCGGCGAACGGGTCCTGCGGTGCGGTCACGTGCACTCCTCAGAAGGGACGACGCGGGCATCCTGTCACTGCCGATAGCCTGCCGACCGTGTCCGCGCGTCTGGTCGTCCTCGCGTCGGGCGAGGGGACCGTGCTGCAGGCGCTCCTCGACGCCGCCGCAGACCCCAGCTACGGCGCGGAGGTCGTGGCAGTCGGCACCGACCGCACCGGCATCCACGCGCTGGAGCGGGCGGGGAGCATCCCGACGTTCACCCTCCCGCTCGAGGACTTCCCGACGCGCGAGGCGTGGGACGCGGCCTTCGCCGACGAGCTCGACCGCTGGTCGCCCGACCTCGTGGTCTGCGCCGGCTTCATGAAGATCCTCGGCTCGTCGGTGCTCAGCCGCTTCGGCGGCCGGATCACGAACACCCACCCCGCGCTGCTGCCGGCGTTCCCCGGCGCGCACCCGGTCCGCGACACCATCGCGTACGGCGTGAAGGTCACCGGCACGACCGTGCACTTCGTCGACGCCGGCGTGGACACCGGGCCGATCATCGCGCAGGAGGCGGTGGCCGTACGGCCGGAGGACGACGAGGCATCGCTGCACGGCCGCATCAAGGACGTCGAGCACCGGCTCTACGTCGACACCGTGGGGCGGCTCGCCCGCTCCGGCTGGACCCTGTCGGGAAGGACCGTCGTACTGCCATGAGCCCCATCTCCGGTGACACGAGCCCTGTGAAGCGCGCGCTGGTCAGCGTGTACGACAAGACCGGGCTCCTCGAGCTGGGGCAGGGGCTGGCGGCCGCCGGCGTCCAGATCGTGTCGACCGGCTCGACGGCGTCTCGCCTGCGCGACGCCGGTGTGGCCGTGACGGGCATCGAGGAGCTGACCGGCTTCCCGGAGTGCCTCGACGGCCGGGTGAAGACGCTGCACCCCAAGGTGCACGCGGGGATCCTCGCCGACCGCCGGCTCGACGACCACGTCAAGCAGCTGGACGAGCTCGGCGTCGCGCCGTTCGACCTCGTCGTCGTCAACCTGTACCCCTTCAGCGAGACCGTCGCCTCTGGCGCGACGCCGGACGAGTGCGTCGAGCAGATCGACATCGGCGGCCCGACGATGGTGCGGGCCGCCGCCAAGAACCACGCCTGCGTCGCCGTCGTGGTCGAGCCCGGCGCCTACGCCGAGGTCCTGGCCGCCGTGCAGGCCGGCGGCA
>JAODNS010000210.1 GCA_025465145.1 Frankiales bacterium | reverse complement strand
GCCCGCGAGCGGCTGACCCCACCGCGCACAGCGCTGCCGCCGGAGGCGCTGCAGGAGGCGCTGGCCGCCGGGCCGCTCGGGCCGTGGTGGTCTCCGGACGTGGCGGCGGCGGTGCTGGCGCTGTTCGCGGTCGGGCCGGACGGCCTGGCGCGGTCGCGGCTGCCGTTCGAGGCGCACATGGCGATCGTGGACGACCTGCTGGACCAGGACCCCGCCGCGCTGCTGCCGCGGATCGCCTGCCCCGCCTGGGTCGTGGCCTGCGGCGACCGCTGGGCCGGCGCGCTGGAGACGGCGGCCGGCCTGCTGGCGCTGCCACGCGCCCAGCGGTGGGAGCAGGCACTGCACGACGTGCCGCTGCAGTGGCCCGCGCTGGTGGCCGGGCTGGTGCGGGCGGCGGCCGACGAGGCTGCCGGGCCGTTCGGCGTGACGCCGGCCGGAAGCCGGGAAGGGAGCCCGTCGTGACCAGCCTGCCGCCCCGCCCCCGCGCGGACCTCGTCCTGCGCCGGCCGGTGCTGCTCGCCGCGTTCGAGGGGTGGAACGACGCCGGCGACGGCGCCACCTCCGCGATCGAGCACCTCGAGGAGGAGTGGGGCGCGCAGGCCGTGGCGGCGATCGACCCGGACGAGTACTACGACTTCCAGGTCAACCGACCGATGGTCCAGCTCGTCGACGGGATCACCCGCAAGATCACCTGGCCGACGACGCGCATCTCGGTCTGCAGCCCGCCCGGGGCGGACCGGGACGTGGTGCTCGTGCGCGGGGTCGAGCCGAACATGCGCTGGCGCGGGTTCTGCCTGGAGCTGGTGGAGATGTCCGCGCAGCTCGGCGTCGAGATGGTCGTGACGCTCGGCGCGCTGCTCGCCGACAGCCCGCACACCCGGCCGGTGCCGGTCAGCGGGACGGCATCCGAACCGCAGACGGCCGAGGAGCTGCGGCTCGAGGCCAGCCGGTACGAGGGCCCCACCGGCATCGTCGGGGTCTTCCAGGACGCCTGCACCCAGGTCGGGATGAAGGCCGTGTCGTTCTGGGCGGCCGTGCCGCACTACGTGGCGACGCCGCCGTGCCCGAAGGCGGCGATCGCGCTGCTGCGCCGGGTCGAGGACCTGCTCGACATCCCGGTGCCGCTCGGGTCACTGCCGGAGCAGGCGCGGGAGTGGGAGCGACAGGTCGACGAGCTCGCGGCCGAGGACTCCGAGGTGGCGGAGTACGTCGCGTCGCTCGAGGAGCGGGAGCCCGAGACGGACCTGCCCGAGGCGTCCGGCGAGGCGATCGCCAAGGAGTTCGAGCGGTACCTGCGTCGTCGCGGCGACGACGGCCCCGGGCGCTGACCCGCACCCGGGGCCCCTGCAGGGGCTAGCGGAAGGTCGAGGCGATCTGCTGCTCGGCCTGCGCGTAGGACTGACCGGCCTGGCCCATCAGCTGGCTGATGCCGTCGAGGGCGTGCTTGAGGCCCTGAGCCGACCGCTGCCACTCGTCCCAGAGCGCCGTGAACCGCTGCTGGGCCTGCCCCGCCCAGTCGCCGCCGACCAGCGGCGACACCGTGTTGCCGAGGGCGCGCAGCTGGCCCTCGATCTCGCTCGAGCCGCGGGAGACCTGTCCCGCGAGGGTCTGCAGCTGCTCCGGGGTGACCTTGATGCCGCTCATGCGTCGTCCTCTGCGTCGTCGTGGGACCGGCCGGTGCGGCCGACACCCGAACCGTAGGGACGCCGCGGCTCCGGCGGTACGGCCGACGGCACATCTGTGGACAACCCGCTCCCCCGACCGTTCTCGTTGCGGCAGCGCGCCGGATCCGGCGCATCTGCCACACACCCCAACGCCCCGGGACGCCCAGCAGCGCGTCCACGCCATCCGCACCCGGCGCATCTGCCACCCGCGTCAACGCAGCGGGACGCCCAGGAGCGCGTCCACGACGTCCCGTACCAGCGCCGGCGCGGCTGGGTCGTCGCCCTCGGCCGCGACCCAGGCGTCGACCAGCTGCAGCGCCCGCGGCGTGTCCAGGTCCTCGTACAGCGCCGCCCGCACCCCGGCCAGCAGCGCCGCACCGTCCGGACCGGACGGCCGGGCCACCCCTGCCACCCAGGCGGCCAGCCGCTCCTGGCCGCGCTCCAGCGCCGCGGCGGTCCACGCCCGGTCGCTCCGGTAGTGCGCGGACAGCAGCGCCAGCCGCAGCGCCCCCGGGTCGACGCCCTCGCGCCGCAGCTGCGAGACGAACCCGAGGTTGCCGCGCGACTTGGACCTCTTCTCGCCGTCCAGCCCGACCATGCCGGCGTGCACGTACGCCTGCGCGAACGGCCGCTGCCCCGTCAGCGCCTCTGCCTCGGCGGCGGAGTGCTCGTGGTGCGGGAACAGCAGGTCCGAGCCGCCGCCCTGCACGTCGATCGTCGGGCCCAGCCGGCCGATCGCGATGGCCGCGCACTCCACGTGCCAGCCGGGCCGGCCGGCACCGAGCGGGCTGTCCCACGACGGCTCGCCCGGTCGCGCGGCGAGCCACAGCAGCGCGTCGAGCGGGTCCTTCTTGCCGTTGCGCGCCGGGTCTCCGCCGCGCTCGGCGAACAGCGCGGTCATCTGCTCGCGGTCGAGGCCGCTGACGTCGCCGAAGGTGGGCGCCGCGGCGACCGGGAAGTAGACGTCGCCGGCCAGGTCGTAGGTCAGCCCGGCACCGCGCAGCGCGACCACCCGCGCGGCGATGTCGTCCATGGCCTCGACCGCGCCGACGTAGTCGTCCGGCGGCAGGACCCGCAGCGCGGTCATGTCCTCGCGGAACAGCTCGGTCTCCCGCTCGGCCAGCGCCGTCCAGTCCTCGCCGTCGCGGGCGGCCCGCTCGAGCAGCGGGTCGTCGATGTCGGTGACGTTCTGCGCGTACTGCACGGTCAGCCCGGCGTCGCGCCAGACCCGGTTGAGGGTGTCGAAGGCGAGGTACGTGGCGGCGTGCCCGAGGTGCGTGGCGTCGTACGGCGTGATGCCGCAGACGTACAGCCGGGCGACACCGTCGCGGCCGGGGACGGGCACCAGCGTCCGAGACGAGGAGTCGGCCACCCTGACGTCCGGTCGCGGGCCGTCCGGCAGCCGCGGGACGGCGGGAGCGGGCCACGAGCGCATCCGCCGACCCTACCGAGCAGCCCGGGCTAGAACGGCGGCCACGGGATGGCCGGCCAGTCCTCGGACGGCTCCGGGTGCAGCCCGGTGCTGAGCAGCCGGTCGACGCGTCGCACGGTCGCGCGCACCTCCCGTCGGGTCAGGTGCTCGTGCAGGTGCTCGCCCAGCGCCCCCTCCAACTCGGCTCGGACCCGCGACAGCACCTCGACGGCCTCGTCCGTCAGCGGCAGGCTGCGCCACTGCCAGAGCAGGGTCCGCAGCTTGTCCTCCGACGAGAAGCAGACGCCGTGGTCGACGCCGTGGACCCGACCCTCCGGCGTGGGCAGCAGGTGGCCGCCCTTGCGGTCCGCGTTGTTGATGACCGCGTCGAGCACCGCCATCCGGCGCAGGTCCGGGTGGTCGCTGCGGGCCAGCGCGGCCAGGTCGACCGTCTCGTCGACGTCGACCCACAGCTGGCACATGCCGGGTCCGAACGGCCCCTCCCGCAGCACCGTCGGGGGCACCACGTCCCAGCCGGTGGCGACGGAGACGAGGTACG
The DNA here is from genome assembly GCA_025465145.1 of Frankiales bacterium. Classification (GTDB taxonomy): domain Bacteria; phylum Actinomycetota; class Actinomycetes; order Mycobacteriales; family SCTD01; genus RYN-124. The sequence continues at coordinate 4,504 of JAODNS010000210.1, read as the reverse complement.
CGCTGACCTCGCGGCCGGCGAGCGTCCCGTCCGGGAAGTCCCAGAGTGGCCGCTCACCGCGTACCGGCTTGTAGACGCACGCGGCCGTGATGCCGTCGAGCGTCGTCGTGCAGTAGAGCGTCGCGTTGCTCGCGTCGACCATGCGGCCCTCGACCTCGAGAACGCCGTCCGTGAGCAGCCGGAGGGCCTCCTCGACGGTCACCTCCGCAGTGTCCGGCAGGTCGGGCGCGTCCGCAGGCTCGGACGTCAGCGCCGGTGGCCGTTCTGCCGCGGGCAGATGTGCCCCTCCGGGTCCAGCGGCAGGCTGCACAGGGGGCACGGCGGCCGGCCGGCGGCGACGACCCGCTCGGCGCGGACGATGAAGGCGCGGGCCGCCTCGGCGGTGATCCGGACGCGCAGCGCGTCGGGTCCCTCGTCCTCGTCCGACAGCGGCTCGACCTCGGGCTCGGCGTCGCCGTCGGGCTGCGCGAGCGCCTCGACGACGACACGGTCGTCCTCGCCGTCCCACGCCAAGCCCATCGTGCCGACGCGGAACTCCTCCTCGACCGGCGCGTCGAGCGGCGCGGTGTCCTCGAGCTCGCGCGGCGCGCTGACCGGCACGTCGCCGACGCCGCGGCGGCGGACCTCCTCGAGCAGCTCCTCGAGCCGCTCGGCCAGCACGGCCACCTGGGCCTTCTCCAGCGCCACCGACACGGTGCGCCCGTCGCCGCTCGCCTGCAGGTAGAAGGTGCGGTCGCCCGGCTGGCCGACCGTGCCCGCGACGAAGCGCTCGGGTGGGTCGAAGAGGTGGACCTGACGGGGCACGCGTCGAGCCTATGCGCCCGAACCGCCACCGACGGCGGCGTCACTGGAGGCCTTGCGGCGGCCCTTCTTCTTCGGCGGGAGCAGGTCGGCGACCCCTCCCCCGGTGTCGTTCACCCGTACGACGAAGGGGCGTGTCTCGGTGTACCGGATGACCGTCACCGAGCACGGGTCGACGAAGATCCGCTGGAACTGGTCCAGGTGCAGCCCGAGCGCGTCGGCGACGACAGCCTTGATGACGTCCCCGTGCGAGCACGCGAGCCAGGTGGCGTCCGGCCCGAGGCGCGCGTTCCAGTCGCGGACGGCGGCGACGGCGCGGTTCTGCGTCTCGCGCAGCGGCTCGCCCTGGGGGCCGGGGAAGGTGACCGCCGACGGGTGGTTCTGGACCACCTTCCAGAGCGGGTCCTTGGCCAACTCCTTGAGCGGCCGACCGGTCCAGTCGCCGTAGCGGCACTCGCCCAGCCGCTCGTCCACCTGCACCTCGACGTCCCGTCCTGCCGCGATCGCGCCGGCGGTGTCGAGGCAGCGGTCGAGCGGGCTCGAGACCAGCGCAGCGAAGGGCACCTCGCGCAGCCGCTCGGCCACGGCGGCGGCTTGCTTCTGGCCGCGCCCGTCCAGGTGCAGCCCCGGCGTCCAGCCGGCGAGGACCGGGCCGGTCATGTGCGTCAGCCCGTGCCGTACGAGGACCACCGTCGTCATGGCCCGGACCCTACGTGCGGCCCGTACGGTCAGCACGTGGAGACGCGACGGCTCGGCCGCACCGGACACCTCAGCTCGGTCCTCGTCTATGGCGCTGCGGCGCTCGGCGAGGTCACGCAAGACGTCGCCGACGCGTCCGTCGAGGAGGCGCTGGCCGGCGGCATCAACCACCTCCACACGGCGGCCAGCTACGGCGAGGCCGAGCTGCGGCTCGGCGCGCTGATGCCGGGCATCCGCGACCGCGTCTTCCTCGCGTCGAAGACCGGCGAGCGGGACGCTGAGGCGGCGTACCGGTCGGTCGGCACCTCGCTGGAGCGGCTGCGGACCGACCGGCTGGACCTGCTGCAGCTGCACGCGGTGGGGACCGTCGACGAACTGGACCGGGTCACCGCGCCGGGCGGTGCGCTGGAGGCCGCGGTGCGGGCGCGGGACGAGGGGCTGGTGCGGTTCCTCGGGATCACCGGCCACGGGCACCGCGCGCCGGCGACGCACCTGGAGGCGCTGCGCCGCTTCCCGTTCGACACCGTGCTGACGCCGCTGAACAGCGTGCTCGCCCGGCACGCCGGCTACCTCGCCTCGTACGAGCAGCTGGTCGAGGAGGTGCGCGCCAAGGACGTCGGCCTGATGGTCATCAAGACCGTCGCCAGGCGGAACTGGCCCGGCTCCCCCACCGCCGCCACCTGGTACGAGCCGTACACCGACCCCGGGCAGATCCGGGCGGCCGTGTCGTGGGCGCTGGCGCACGAGGAGATCACCGGCCTCGCCACCCCCGGCGACGCGCGGCTGCTGCGGCACGTCCTCGCCGCGGAGGCGGACCGGATGCAGCTCGCGGATGCCGAGCAGGTGCTGGCGGCGGACGCCGACCTGTCGTCGCCGTTCCTGGCGATGCCCTTCTAGAGCCAGCCGCGCTTCTTGAACCCGACGAACAGCCCGCCGGTGAGCGTCAGCAGCACGACGAGGGAGAAGTAGAAGCCGGACTGCTTTCCGAAGCCGGGGTAGGGCACGTTCTGGCCGTAGAAGCCGGTGACCGCGGTGGTCACCGCCAGGATCGCCGCCCAGGCGGTGAGCCGGCGCATCACCTCGTTGAGCCGGTTCCCCTGCAGCGTCAGGTTCGTCTCGAGGATCGTGCTGACGAGGTCGCGCAGGCTCTCGGTCCACTCCGTCGCGCGCAGCACGTGGTCGTAGACGTCCTGGAAGTACGGCGCCATGTCCGGGCCGACGATCTGCGTCTCGCGGCGCATCAGCGTGTTGACGACCTCCCGCATCGGCAGCACGACCCGCCGCAGGACGACGAGCGACTTGCGCATCTCGAAGCTACGCCGCTGCAGCTCCTGCGAGCGCGGCTGCGGGTCGAACAGCGCGTCCTCGAGGTCCTCGATGTGGTCGTCGAGGACCTGCACCGCCTCGAAGTGCCGGTCCACCAGCAGGTCGAGCAGGCCGTGCAGCAGGAACGCGACGCCGCTGCCCGCCTGGTCGGCGCTGCCGTCCCACCTGTCCAGCAGGTGCTGCAGGTCCACGTGCTCGCTCTTGCGGACGGTGACGAGCGCGCGCCGGGTGATGAACGCGGCCACCTCGCCCGTCGTCAGCTCCGCGGACTTCGGATCGACGACGACGGTGTACGCGGAGAGAAACAGGTGGTCCTCGTACCGGTCCAGCTTGGGCCGCTGGTTCTCGTTGACGGCGTCGTCGATGGCGAGCGGGTGCAGGCCGAGCTCCTCGGTGACGACGGCGAGGTCCTCGCGGGTGGGCAGCAGCAGGTCGAGCCACACGACGTTCGCCGGTTCGTCGAGCAGGTCGCTGATCCGCTCGACGGGGAAGCCCTCCTCGACCAGCGCGCCGTCCCGGTACACCCGGGTGTGTGCCCGGCAGGTGGTCGTCGAGGCGGCGTGGCAGGCCAGCGTCTGCGCCTGCGTCATGTCGCCCGCGCGATGAGCACCGCGGCGATGATGACGACGCCGAGGGCGACGCGGTAGGGCACGAACGCGCTGATCTTGTGGCTGCTGACGAACTTCAGCAGGAAGGCGATGGAGGCGTACGCGACGATGAACGCGACGACCGTAGCCAGCAGGACCACGGCCGTGCTCGCGTCGCCCTTGGTCGCGTCCTTCAGCTCGTAGAGCCCGGCCCCGACGAGGGCGGGGATGCCGAGCAGGAAGGACAGCCGGGTCGCGGACACCCGGTCGAGGCCGCGCAGCAGGCCGGTCGAGATGGTGGCGCCGGACCGGCTCACACCGGGCATGAGGGCAAGGCACTGGGCGCCGCCGATGACGAGCGCGTCCTTGTAGGTGAGCGACCGCTCCGCACGGTCCTGCGCGGCACGGCGCTCGGCGAGCACCATCACCGGGCTCCAGGCGATCAGGCCGATGCCGACGACCAGCAGCGCCTGCAGCTCCTTGACGACGTCGCGCAGGACGAACCCGACGATGGCGATCGGGATCGACCCGAGCAGCACCGCGACGGCGAACCGGAAGTCGGCATCGCGGCGGCCGGCGAGGCCGCGGAAGAAGGAGGCCACGAGGCCGACGATGTCTCGGAAGAAGTACGCGACGGCCGCGAGGATCGCGCCGATCTGCACGACGGCGGTGAAGCCGGTGAGGGCGTCCGAGCCGACGTCGAGGCCGAGCAGCCGCTCCGCGACCAGCAGGTGCCCGGTGCTGGAGACCGGCAGGAACTCGGTGACGCCCTCGACGATGCCGAGGACGACGGCCTGCAGGATGTTCACGGCTTCTCCCTCGCGCCGCGCACGACGATCGCCGCGGCCAGAGCCAGACGGTAGGCGGCGCTCCAGCCGACGGGCAGGGCGCCGTGCCGTCGTTGACCTGACGTAGATCCGGCGGCGACGACGGCGGCCACCGGGATGCCGGCCAGCGGGACCCCGCGCAGGCTCCTCGCGCGCAGCAGCGTCAGCCCGGTCGCGCCGGCCGTGACCGGCAGGGACATCAGCGCCGCGAACCGGTGGGCCTCGCTGCGGCGTACGCCGCACAGCCGCAGCGCCGTCAGCACG
>JAODNS010000174.1 GCA_025465145.1 Frankiales bacterium | reverse complement strand
GGCCGCCGTGGCGCACAGCCGCCGCAGGTCATCGCCGCGGGCGGCCAGCAGGACCGTCGCCTCATCGACGTCCAGCGCCTTGCCGTCGGCCGCGCGGGCCAGGACGCGCCGCATCGCGTTCGCGGTCGGAGCGGGGCACACGTCGCGGCGCCCGACGTCAGGGAGCGTCATGTCGTCGGCGGCAGCCACACATTGTTCGCCCACGGGCTCGGCACGAGCGCGCGCGGCCGGTGGTTGCTGTCATCGACCTTGGCGTGCTCGATACACATCTCGAGCGTCGTCGGCGCTGGAACTGCAGTCGCGTAGAAGCTCATTGAGCCGGACGTAGGGTGCCGCAGGAGGTCCTTGCCCATCTCGACGCCCTGCTGGAGCAGCGACGCGCGAGCGCGCATCAAGTCGTCTATGTCGTCCATCAGGAAGCAGATGTGATCCAGGTGCGGGTTGCCCCGTGAACCCACAATCACGAGCGAGTGGTGCCAGGCGTTCCCGGATCGCAAGAAGATCGTCCGCCCGATGACCCTGTCCGACTCGCGGAATCCGAGGACTCCTGTGAAGAATTCGTACGATGCCTCAAGGTCGTCCACGACCACAACGGCGTGCAGCAGCTCGGTCGGCGCGAACCACCCGCGGACCGGTGGCACCGGCACGTACCCCCACGAGGCCACCAGCTCGACGCGGTGCCCGCTGGGGTCCACGAAGGACAGAGTCTCGCCTTGCCAAGCGCGGTCGACCACCCGCTCCGTTGTCACGCCCGCTGACGCAAGCCGCTGCTCGAACTCGTCAAGGTCCTCGTCTCGCTCGACCTCGTAACCAAGTGTGCGCAGTCCCGGCGTCCCCTCGGTCGGGTGTAGGGCGATCCAGTGGTGGCTCCGGCCGCCGCGGAGATACACGACGCCGTCAACGACTTCGTTGACTTCGAGGCCGCCGGCGTTCGTCCAGAACTGGGTCGCCGCGTCGACGTCCGCGACGTCTAGCTCCACGTACGCCATGCCCCATGGCATCAAGTGCCTGGCTGTCGCTTCGCGTGTCATCTGTCCTCCGTAACAGCCTGCACCCACTCGGCAGGCTTCTTCCAGGGCGCGGCGCCCTGAGGCGACAGTGTTCCGCGGCCATGGAACGCCGGGCACGGCCGCCGTTCCATCCAGTGAGAACCCCGGCTTCACGCCCGGGTGACTACGGCGCACGATCTGCCGGCACCCGCACACCCGGCCATTCGGAGGACGTCATCCCCGCTGCACAGATCCGATCCGGTTCGTGACTCACGAGAGCATCTGGCTATCCCTCACCGGGACGCCCTACGCGGTACGCCAGGTCCAGGTGGGGGAATGGGCCACGCGCGTCCTCGAGGCCGGCGCGGGCAGCGACGTCGTCGTGCTGCTCGCAGGGACCGGCGGCCACCTCGAGGCGTACGCCCGCAACATCGGGCCGCTTGTGCAGGCCGGGTACCGCGTCGTCGCCTACGACTACCCGGGCCACGGGTACACGACCCTGACGGCGACCGACCTCGAGCTCCCGGACTACGTGGCGCACCTCGCAGGCTTGCTCAACGCGCTCGGCATCGCGAGCGCGCACCTGAACGGGGAGTCCCTCGGGGGCTGGATTGCGGTGAAGTTCGCCGCCGCGTATCCCGACCGCGTGCGGAAGCTCGTTCTGAACACACCCGGCGGGACCATGATGCGGAGCGACGTGATGGCGCGCATCCGGGCACTCTCGCAGGCAGCCGCCGACGATCCGTCGCCCGAGGCGGTTCGGGCGCGGCTCGAGTGGCTGATGGCCGATCCCGCGAGCGTCACGGACGAACTTGTCGCGGTGCGCCGCGCGATCTACGGCCGGCCTGGCTTCAGCACGTCCATGCGGCACCTGTTGTGCCTGCAAGATCCCGAGATCCGACAGCGGAACCTCATCACCGACGAGGAGTTGGCCGCCGTGCCGAACACAGCCCTCGTCGTCTGGACGAGCGACGATCCGTCAGGCCCTGCGGCCGCAGGCATGGACATGGCGAACAAGGTCCGCGGCGGTCGCTTCCTGCTCATAGATGGCGCGGGTCACTGGCCGCAGTGGGAGCAGAGCGACCGGTTCAACGCGGCTGTCATCGGGTTCCTGGCCGAATGATGCCCTGCCAGCGGGTGCGGACGCGCCGGCCCTGCGGAGCCCCGACATGACCGCCGATCTGGAGGCCCGCGTCGCCGAGGCGACTCAGCGGCTGCGTGCGGCCGCTGACTCGCGGGTCCCCTGCGAGCCCGTCAGGGGCCTGCTCGAGCCGGGCGGCGTAAGCGCGGCGTATCGGGTGCAGCATCGCCTCGCGGCCGCGGGCGTGGCGGCTGGCCGGGTCCGCGTTGGGCACAAGATCGGCTTGACGTCGCTGGCGGTCCAGCGGCAGCTCGGCGTCGACCAGCCGGACTTCGGCGTGCTCTTCGCCGACATGCAGGTCCGGAGCGGTGGGGTCGTAGACACGGCCCGGCTGCTCCAACCGAGAATCGAGGCGGAGATCGTGTTCGTGCTCGCGGACGACCTGCCGTCGACAGGCACCACCGCGTCGGACGTGCGGCGGGCGACCTCGCACCTGCTGGCGGGGCTCGAGATCGTCGACAGCCGCATCGCCGACTGGGACATCACGATCCTCGACACGATCGCTGACAACGCGTCGTGCGGCATGTTCGTCGTCGGCACCGCCGCGACCCCGCCCGCGTTCGATCTCACCGGCGTCGAGATGACGATGCGCCACGGAGCGGACGAGGTCTCAAGCGGGACAGGAGCGGCCTGCCTGGGCGACCCGGTCGAAGCCGTCGCCTGGCTCGCCCGCACCGCCGCAAGCCTGGGCGACCCGCTCCGCGCCGGAGACCTCGTCCTGTCGGGAGCCCTCGGGCCGATGGTGCCCGTGTCGCCCGGCGACGCCTTCACCGCGAGCTTCGCCGGGCTTGGCGATGTGAGCGTCCGCTTCTCGACACCTGGGGAAGACGACAGATGATACGAACTGACGCGGCCGCGAATGTCGCCGTGATCGGGTCCGGAAACATCGGCACCGACCTCATGATCAAGATCTTGCGGAGCCGTGCGGGCCTGACTATGGCCGCGATGGTCGGGATCGACCCGCAGTCCGACGGGCTCGCTCGCGCCGCCGGCCTCGGTGTGGCGACGACGGCGGACGGCGCCGACGGGCTTATAGCGATGCCTTGCTTCGCCGACGTCGACATCGTCTTCGACGCCACTTCGGCGCGCGCGCACGTCGCGAACGCGGCGCGGCTACAGCCGCACGGCAAGCGCCTCATCGACCTGACGCCGGCCGCGATCGGCCCATACGTCGTCCCCGCCGTCAACCTGGACGACGTCGCGGACGAGCCCAACCTGAACATGGTCACATGCGGCGGCCAGGCGACGATCCCGATCGTCGCGGCGGTGTCATCGGTCGCGCCGGTGGGATATGCCGAGATCGTCGCGTCCATCGCGAGCAGGTCAGCCGGACCGGGCACCCGCGCGAATATTGACGAGTTCACGGAGACGACCGCCGCGGCTATCGAGCGGGTGGGCGGCGCGAGACGCGGCAAGGCGATCATCATCCTCAACCCGGCCGAGCCCGCGCTCATCATGCGGGACACCGTCCACTGTCTTACGGCAGCGGACGCGGACATCGACGCGATCCGTCGCGCCGTCGAGGAAATGGTCGGGCGCGTCGCCGCCTATGTACCCGGCTACCGCCTGAAGCAGGACGTCCAGTTCACCCACGTCGACGACCCGGCCGTGGCGCACGCGCTGGTGCCTTCCGAGACCGCCGGACCGCGCCTTCAGGTGTCGACGTTCCTCGAAGTGGAGGGGGCGGCGGACTATCTGCCGGCGTTTGCCGGCAACCTCGACATCATGACGTCGGCGGCCGTGCAGGTCGCCGAACGGCTTGCCGCGCGGGCGGCGCCGGTGAAGTCCCGATGACGGCACAGCACCGGCTCTACGTGCAGGACGTCACCCTGCGGGACGGCATGCACGCGGTCCGGCACCGGATCAGCGTGAAGGATGTGGCAGCGATCGCCGGCGCGCTCGACACCGCCGGCGTCGACGCGATCGAGATCGCGCACGGCGACGGCCTCGCTGGTTCGAGCCTGACGTACGGCGCGGGCAGCCACACGGACTGGGAATGGATTGCTGCCGCCGCCGAGGTCGTGGAGCACGCCCGGCTGACGACGCTACTGATTCCCGGGATCGGCACCATTCGTGAGCTGCGGCAAGCCCGGGAGCTGGGCGTGCAGTCCGTCCGCATCGCGACGCACTGCACGGAGGCGGACATCTCCGCCCAGCACATCGCGACCGCGCGCGAGCTCGGGATGGACGTCAGCGGGTTCCTCATGATGAGCCACATGGCCGAGGCACCCGTGCTGGCAGAGCAGGCGAAGCTCATGGAGTCCTACGGCGCGAACTGCATCTACGTGACCGACTCAGGCGGGCGCCTCACGATGGACGCCGTCGAGGCCCGGGTCCTGGCGTACCGCGAGGTGCTCGCCGCGGAGACCGAAATCGGCGTCCACGCGCACCAGAACCTCAGCCTCGCCGTCGCCAACACCCTCGTGGCTGTCGAAGCCGGCGCGTTGCGTGTCGACGCCTCCCTGGCCGGCCAGGGAGCCGGGGCAGGGAACTGCCCACTGGAGCCGCTGATCGCCGTCGCGGACCTGCTCGGGTGGGAGCACGGGTGCGACCTTTTCGCGCTGCAGGACGCAGCCGACGACCTGGCGCGTCCACTCCAGGACCGACCGGTACAGGTCGACCGCGAGACGTTGACCCTCGGATACGCCGGCGTCTACTCCAGCTTCCTTCGGCACGCCGAAGCCGCAGCCGCGACGCACGGCCTCGACACAAGATCGATCCTCGTCGAGGTGGGGCGCCGCGGTCTCGTCGGCGGACAGGAAGACATGATCGTCGATGTCGCGCTCGACCTCGCCGCCGTCCAGACGCCGCACCCCGCCCGCGGACACTGACCAACGCGCTGAGAGTCGCCGCGCCCGCAGCCCGGTTCCCGAACTCGCAGCACCCGAGGAGCTCTCCATGCACGAGTCAGCCAATCGCGACATCGACGCGGACGTCGTCGTCGTAGGAGCCGGTCCAGTCGGCAGCGCCCTGGCGCTCGACCTGGCGCGTCGCGGCGTCCGAGTCCTCGTACTGGAACGGGAACCGGCCCCGCGCAGGCTTCCGAAGATGGAGCGGTGCAACGCGCGGACAATGGAGATCTTCCGCCGGCTCGGGCTCGCCGAGACGATAAGAGCGGCGAGCCGGTTCACGCCCATACCGATGGACGTGTACGTCGCCTCCGACCTGAGTCAACCCCCACTGCTGCACCTGCCCTACCCGTCGGTCCCACAGGCGCAGGAACGCATCAGGGCCACGCGGGACGGGAGCCTGCCGCTCGAACCTCAGCAGCTGATCTCGCAGTACACGCTGGAGCCGATCCTGCGCGCTGCAGCCGTCGGTGCCGGCGCTGAGGTCCGGTGCGGGCTTGCTGTGGACACCGTTGTCCAGGATGAAGACGGCGTCACCGCAATCGCGTCCTCCCCGGATGGAGAAGGCGTGACGATCCGGGCGCGGTGGCTCGTCGGCGCCGACGGCGGGGTGAGCACGGTGCGGAAGCAACTCGGAATCGCTTTGGAGGGAGACGGCAGGATCAGGCGGCTGCGGCAAGTGTTCTTCCGCTCGGAGCAGCTCTTCGAGGCAATCCCATGCGGACGGGGCCGTCACTACTACCTCCCCGAAGGGGCACTGACGGTTCAGGACGACCTCCAGCACTTCGTGCTGAACTTCCTCGACTGGAACGACGCCGACGATCCGCTCACCAGGCTGCGCGCCGCCCTCGGACTGGACGTGGACCTCGAGATCCTCCACGAGGCCGACTGGCACCACCACCTGCTGCTGGCGACCGGGTACCGAAGCGGCCGCGTCTTCCTGGCCGGCGACGCCGCGCATCTCGTGATCCCGCAAGGCGGCCTCGGGATGAACACAGGCATCGGAGACGCGATCGACTTGTCCTGGAAGCTGGCTGCAGCTGTGCACGGCTGGGGCGGCGATCTGCTGCTCGAGTCCTACGAAGCCGAACGGCGGCAGGTGGGCTGGCAGAACCGGGAGGCCTCCCGAGCGGCGGCGGGCGGCGTCGCAAAGTGGCGCGCCGCCGTCACCGGCGAGATTAGGGACCTCACCCCGGCTGGCGAGGCGATCCGCCAGCGAGTCGCGGAACTCGCCTGCGAAGGCCAGCGGATCGGCCATGAGCTCCTAGGAATCGAAGCTGGCTACCAATACAGCCATAGCCCCGTGATCTTCCGAGAGGACGGCGCGGAGAATGTGTCTGTCCCGTCGCACGAGTACGTCCCTTCGGCTGCCCCAGGCGCCCGCCTGCCGCATGTGTGGCTGGACGACGGAACCCCGCTGCACGACGCGCTGGGGCCGGACTTCACCCTGCTGTCGGTCGGGCAGCAGCCGCCCGACGCGCAGCAGCTCACCGCGTCGTTCGCGGACTGCGGCGCGCCGCTGAGCGTTGTGCACCTCCCGAACCGTCGGGCACAGGAGGTCTACGGTGCCCCGCTGCTCCTGATCCGGCCGGATCTGCACGTCGTCTGGCGCGGCCAGTCCCTGCCGCTGAACACGCAGGTGCTCGCCGCGGCGGCAAGCGGGAACGCAGACGCGCGTGCTGTCCGCACCGCCGTCGCCGTCGGCGCCGCAGCCACGAGCTGATCCCCGGCCATGGCGGTCCTTGACCTCGCGGGAGGCGCTTCAACGGCCGACGCCTGCATCGACGTCCACAGCCACGTCGTCCCTCCCGCGTTCCCCGCCCGACCCGGCACGAGCCGTTGGCCGGAGATGAAGCCAGCAGACCGCTCCCGGCGCCAGATGCTCATCGGCGGGATCCCTTTTCGGTTGCTTGAGCCCGCGGCATGGGACGTGTCGACACGCCTGGCCGACATGGCGAGCATGGGCGTGGCCAGCCAGGTCCTGTCCCCGATGCCGGAGCTCATGTCGTACTGGCTTGACCCGGCGCCTGCCGCGGCTCTGAGTTCGTTCGTGAACGACTCAGTCGCAGGCATGGTCGCCGCCGCGCCGGACTGCTTCCACGGACTCGGGACCGTCCCGCTGCAGGACCTCGAGCTGGCCATTCGCGAACTCGACAGGACAATGCACGTCCTGCGCCTATGCGGCGTCCAAGTCGGCAGCAACGTGAACGGGATCGCCATCGGGCATCCATCGTTCCGGCCCTTCTTCGAGGCCGCGCAGGACTGGCAGGCTGCGGTCTTCGTTCACGCCGTGCGGCCCGCCCTGGACAGGCTCGTCGGCCCGCCTGCTCTCGAGCAGGCACTTGCGTTCCCCGGCGAGATCGGCCTCGGCGGTGCGTCCTTGATCACAGGCGGGACACTCGCTGCATTGCCCAGCCTCCGCGTGGCGCTCAGCCACGGCGGAGGTTCCCTTCCGGTGCTCGTCGCGCGACTCCAGCACGCGTGGACAGTCCAGCCGGCGCTGCGTGAGTCGTTACCGATGGAGCCGCGGTCCGGAGCCTCGCGGATGTTCTACGACAACCTGTTGTACGACGGCGGCCTGGTGCGCGAGCTCGTGGCGCAGGTCGGCTGCGGCCAGGTGCTGATCGGATCCGACTACCCGTTCGCGATTATGGAACCGGACCCCGCGGGGAGCGTTGCCGGACTCGATCTGCCGCCGCACGAGCGGGCGGCACTGGCACGTCTCAACCCGCGACGTTGGCTCGGCCTTCCTGATCGGTAAGCCGCGCGACTTCGGCCAGCACCTCGTCCGTGTGCTCGCCAAGCCCTGGGGGCGGCGCGAGCTCGCACCCGCCGAGCGGCCCTACGAGGACGGCATAAGCCCGGTCCGCGGCGGGATACCGGCGCAGCAGCCGCCGTGACGCGGCGTAGGGCGTCGCCATCGCCTCCAGAACGCCGGCGACGGGCGCATGCGGGACGCCTTCCGCGCTCAGGCGATCGGCCAGCACCCGCACCGAGAGTCCCCGCGACGCCGCAGCGACCTGTGCGTTCACCTCGTGGCGGCGCGCGAGCCGACCCGGGTTCGACGCGAGGTCGGGCTGGTCCAGCAGGTCCTGAAGCCCTAGTGCGCGGCACGTCGGGGCCCAGAACTTGTCGTCGAGGACAGCGATGACAACGAACCCGTCGGACGCCGGGTACGAGTCGTACGGGCACAGGCTTTGATGACCCGACCCGACCCGCGCCGGTTCAACTCCCGTGAACGACGCGACGGTCCCGACGTACGTCAGGAGGGAGAGGGTCGCGTCGAAGAGCGGCACCTCTAGGTGCGCCGGCGTGTCGCCCCGGCCCGAAGCGAACAGGCCCGAGACGGCCGCGAGCGCAGCCCACAGCCCAGCCGCCACGTCGCTCAGCGGAACCCCGGCGCGGACCGGGTCACCACCGGCGATCCCCGTGAGGGCCATCACGCCGGTCGCTGCCTGGATGGTGAGGTCGTACGCCGGATCGCCTGCCGCCGGCGTGTCGCTGCCAAAGCCAGAGACCGTCACAACGACGAGCCGCGGGTGACGAGCCGCGAGCCCCGCGCGCGTGAGCCCGAGCGACTCAGCGGCGGCCGGGCGGAAGTTGTGGATGACGACGTCGGCCCACCGCAACAGCGCCTCGAGCTGGTCGGCGCCACCGGCCGCGCGCGGATCGACGACCACGCTCCGCTTGCCGGCGTTCACGGAAGCGAAGTACAGCGACGTCCCGTCGACGTGCGGCCCCACGCGACGCGCCGGGTCGCCGTCAGGGAACTCGGCCTTGACTACGTCAGCGCCCATCTCCGCTAGCACGCGGCATGCGTACGGCCCCGCGAGTACCCGGGACATGTCTAAGACTCGGACTCCGTCGAGAGCCGGCCGTGTCATTTCCGTCACGTCCCTTCCCGACCCCGGCTACCAGCGCGCAAGAACGGCAGGGAAGAACGCCGCCCCCACCCCAGCGCCGGGGTGGGGGCGGCGCGCA
>JAODNS010000102.1 GCA_025465145.1 Frankiales bacterium | reverse complement strand
CCTGCTGGTGCAGGTGGCCGCGTCGGGGGCGCGCGCCTCGTCGTACTCGCCCTACCTGGGCGCCGACCTGCCGGGCACCGGCAGCACCGTGTTCCGCTACGCCTTCGCCGCGCCGGAGACGGTCGTGGCTGCGCGGCCGGCGCTGCAGCCGAAGAAGGGCCCGATCGCGCTGGCCGCGCTTGCCGTGCTGCTGCTGCTCGCGAACGGTGCGCTGATCTGGCGGGAGTCCTAGAGCGGCTGTACCAGCTCCGGGGCGTTGTTGCGGACGTTCCCGACCGCCTTGCCCACCGGCCACGCGTCGAGGACGCCCGGCGTCCCCGGCACGAGCAGGTCCTGTCCCGGGTCCTCGACGGCGGGGTCGAGCCACCGGCCCCAGGCGTCCTTCTGCACGAGCAGCGGCGTGCGGTCGTGGATGTGCCCGAGCTCGTCAGCAGCCTCGGTCGTGATGATGGTGCAGGTCCACAGCCAGCTGTCCTCCGGCGACCTCCAGACCTCGTACAGCCCCGCCATCGCCAGCGGGGCACGGTCCTGGGCGACAAGGAAGTACGGCTGCTTCTCGCCGCCCGTGGACTGCCACTCGTAGTACCCGTCGGCGGGCACCAGGCAGCGCCGCCGCTGGTACGCCGCGCGGAACGCGGGCTTGTCCTGCACCGTCTCGCGCCGGGCGTTGATGAAGCGCGCCCCGACCTTGGGGTCCTTCGCCCACGACGGCACCAGGCCCCAGCGGACCACCTTCAGCTGCCGCTTGTCGTGCCGCTCCACCACCACGTAGACGGGGTCGGTCGGCGCGACGTTGTACGACGGCGGCAGCACCTCCTCCGGCGGCTCCTCGACGGTGAAGTACGCCGCCAGGTCGTCGGGGTTCGCACTGCTCGCGTAGCGCCCGCACACGGCTACTGCTCCACCGTCGGCAGGTTGGTCGACAGGATGTCGTCGTCCACCGGCACGAACCGCATCTTCGCGAACCGGCCGAAGTACATGTCGTCCGGGCTCACGCCCTCCCGGTCGGCGGGGGTGAAGCCGCGCTCGTCGCCGTTGGCGCCGGTGATGACGGTGCTGTTGAGCGCGTCCATCAGCGGCGCGCCCGTCCTGCCGCCGCTGACCTTCAGGCACGCGGCCAGCAGCTTGACGGAGTCGTACCCGTACATCGACCAGTCCGGCGGCATGAGCACCGGCTTGCCGTCGACCTGCACGCCGACCTCGTCCTCGCCGTACTTCTCGACGTACGCGTCGCGATAGGCCTTGAACGGCGCCGGACCGGTCTCGCTGGTGATGCGGAACGACACGAACACCAGGCCGTCCAGCCACTCCGGGTGGTCCGCCAGCCGCTGGCGCACCAGCGGGTCCTCGCCGCTCGGACCGGTGTAGATGGGGACGTCCCAGCCGCTGGACCGGGCCGCGCGGACGACGGCGGCCACGCCGGAGGCACCGGCCCACACGACCAGCGCCTTGGCGCCACCACGCCGCGCCTCGAGCACCTGCGGCGCGACGTCGCTGGCGCCCTCCGGCACCTGAACGTCGGCGGCGACGCGGATCTGGTTGCGGCGGAAGGCGATCCGGCTCTGCACAGCACCCTCGCGGCCGTAGGAGGAGTCGTCCGCGACGAGCCCGACGTCCTTGCTCTTCTCCGACAGGTAGTCCGACAGGCGGATGCTCATCGGCTTGTTCGACGGCGCCATCCGGAACAACGTCGGCCGCTCCTGCGGGTCGACGAGGCTGAGCCCGCCTTCGAAGACGACGAACAGCGGCAGGTTCGCCGGATCGGTGACCTCGGTCGCCGCGACGGCTCCGACGCCGTCGGTGACGAGGGCGGCCGCTCCCTTGGCGACGGCGGTGCGCGCGATCGCGACGGCCCGCTGCGGCGAGCCGCCGTTGTCGAGCACGGACAGCACGACCTTCTTGCCCGCCGCCCCGCCTGCCGCGTTGATCTCCTCGGCCGCCAGCCGCGCACCTCGCTCGGCGAACTGCGCGATCCATGGCTGCGCGGACAGGGGCGCCGACACCACGACGAGCACCTCGCCCGCCGGCGCTCCGCTGGCGCCGGCGTTGCAGGCGGTGGCGAGCAGAGCGAGCGCGGCGAGAACGGCGCGGATCACGCGGGAGCTCCGAGGTACGCGGTCTGCACGCGCGGGTCGTCGCGCACGGCCGTCGGGCTGCCGTCGGCGATGACCCGACCGGCGTCGAGCACGGTGATCCGCTCGGCCACGGCGTTGACCAGTCGCATGTCGTGCTCGACGAGCAGCACGGCGAGGCCGTTCCCGGCCAGGTGGCGCAGCACGGACCGCAGCGTCGCACGCTCGTCGGCAGTCATGCCGGCGGCCGGCTCGTCGAGCAGCAGGACGCTCGCGCCGGTCGCGACGGCACGCGCCACCTGCAGCAGCCGCTGCTCCCCCACCGTCAGCGCCGCGGGGTCCACGGCTGAGACGTCCTCCAGTCGGGTGGCGGCGAGGGCTGCGTCGACAGTCCGGCGCGCACGCGCGGCCGCGGTGCGCGAGGACGGAGTCGCGAGCAGGTGCCGCAGGACGGCCTGCCTGGGCCGGGAGCCGCCGCGGGCACCGACCTCGACCTGCCGGACAGGGGTGCTGCGCGGCAACAGGACGGTGCGCTGGGGGGTACGGACGACGCCGGCACGGACCCGGTCCTGCGGCGACGTGCGCACCGGCTGCTCGGTGCCGGCGACCTCGACGGTCCCCGCGTCCGGCACGAGGTCACCCGCGAGCACCCGCAGCAGGGTGGACTTGCCGGACCCGTTGGGACCGATGAGGGCGTGGACGCGACCGGCGCGCAGCACGAGGTCGACGTCGTCGAGCGCCCGCACGCCGTCGTACGACGCGCCGATCCCGGTGGCCCGCAGGAGAACGGGCTGCCACGTGAGCGGTCTGACTTCGACCTCCTGCGCGCGGGTCCGCACCGGAGCGGCGACCTGGCGATCGCGGGCGAGCAGGCGGCGCAGGACGAGGACGAGGACGAGCAGCAGCGCGGTGACGACTCCCCGGGCACGCTGCGTGTCCGCCAGGTACGGCAGCACGGTCAGCAGCGCGACGCCGAGGACGGGGCCCCACCAGCGGGTCGCGCCGCCGACGAGGACGGCCACGAACAACTGCAGGGACAGCAGCGGGCTGACGTCGTCCGGCGCGACGAGCCCGAGCAGGACCACGGTGCCGGCGCCGGACAGGCCGCCGAGCGCGGCGGTGGCGGTGAGGACGGCGCGGCGGCGGGCGGCCACGGGTACGCCCAGGCTGGCCGCCAGCTCCGGACCCTCGCGCAGCGCGGCCAGGTCGAGCCCGCCCGGGCCGCGGTCCAGCCGCCGCAGGACGAGGACCACCGTCACGCAGGTGAGGCCGGCGAGCACCACGTGCGCGGCGGGGGTGAGGACGAGGTCGAGTCCGAGGCTCGGCGAGACGAGGTGCGCCGGGCTGCTGCGGACGAGGCCCTGCGCGCCGCCGAACGTGTCCGGGAAGGCGAGCAGCGTCCGGTACACCAGCCAGGCGAGCGCCCACGTGGCGAGCGCGAGATACGCGCCCTCCAGGCGGCTCGCGCCGAGCGCGACGAGGTGTCCGAGCACGCCGGCCGTCACGACCGCGGCCGCTGCCGCCAGACCGAGGGGCCAGCCGGCGCCACCCGGTCCGAGCAGCGCGGTGCCGACGCCGCCGACAGCGACGAACGCGCCCTGGCCGAGCACCGGCAGCCCGGCGTACTGCACGGACAGCGCAAGCCCGAGCGCCGCGACCAGCAGCCACAGCGCCTGCGCGAGGTCGACCAGGCTCATGCGCGACGCAGACCCGCCGGCCGGACGGCGAGCAGCACGACGAGCAGCAGCAGCGGGGCGAGTTCGCCGTACTGCGGCCGCACCTGCACGGCCAGTGCCTGCAGCACGCCGACCGCGAGCCCGCCGGCGAGGGCGCCGCGCAGCGACCCGAGGCCGCCGAGCAGCGCCGCGGCGACCGCGCCGAGGCCGAGCAGGACGCCGTCGTCTACGCCGACGGACCGGCCGGGGTCACCGGTGTACAGGAGCCCGGCGATCCCGGCGAGCAGGCCTGCGGCGAGGAAGGCGAGCGAGACGACGCGCCGGGACGGGACGCCGCAGAGGAAGGCGGCATCGGGGTCGTCGGCGACTGCGCGCAGCGCCTTGCCGAAGCGGCTGCGCACCAGCACGCGCTCGGCGAGCAGCCCGACCAGCAGCCCGATGAGGAGCACGGCCGGAACCCGGGCGGCGAGCGTCCCGCCGAACGGCAGGCCGAGGACGCCGTCGCTCCCGAGCAGGCTGTCGAGCCGGAGCGGGTCCGGCACCGCATAGGCCTCCTGCGGCAGCAGCAGGGCGAGCACCTCGCGCAGCAGCAGTCCCGCGGCGACCAGGCCCGCGACCCAGCCGAGGACGTCGGCGTCGCGGCCGCGGTCCGGCAGGTGCGGTCGTACGGCCAGCCAGCCGACAGCCGCCGACAGCAGCGCGCCGGCCGCGAGGACGAGCAGCGCGAACAGCGCGGCGTGGTTGGGGCTCAGGGCGGTGGCGACCGGCGTCCGGCCGAGGACGACGAGGATGCCGGTGAACACGGCCGCGACGACCACGTCGCCGTGCGCGAGGTGCAGCACGCGCAACGTGCCGGCGACGAGGGTGAAGCCGAGCGCCACCAGGCCGAGGACGACGCCGCCGGCGAGGCCGGTGACCACTGCCTGCAGCAGCACACCGGGGTCCACCGATCGGACGCTATCCGTTCCCGAACGGCAGAGGGGACGGCGAGACGCCGGGGCGCATGGGCAGCAGCGGGTTGCCCGTCCCGTTCTGGGAGCGGCGGGTGACGGCGAGCAGCCACTCGGTCGAGCACGCCTCCCGGCTGATGCCCCGCAGCACCCCGCGCAGGTCGCCCTTGTTGAAGGGGGCGTCCGCCTCGGTCGCCTCAGCGTCGCCGCGGCCGAGCACGTAGCCCGCCGCCGGCAGCCGCTTGACGATGAACAGGACCCCTTCGCGCAGGCTGGTGGCGGTGCTGAAGCGCACGACGGTGAGGCCGTCGGCTGTCTGCTTGGTCTGGCCGAGGGTGACGCCGGGCAGCTTCGGCAGGTCGGCCGGCACCGGCTTCGGCCAGGTGTAGGCGACGGCCGGCGCCGGCGTGCAGGTGGGCAGCCGGCTCACCATCGGCGGCGCGGCCGTGGGCGACGGCGCGGCGGAGGTGGGGGCCGCCTCCGGCGTGCTGCTGCTCGTGCAGCCGGCGAGCGCGAGGACCGCGGCGACGACCGGCAGGAGGGTCTTCACGGAGAGAGGATACGGCGATCTGGCGGGAACGTCCGGTTTCGGGTGCGGCGCCGTACCCTTCCACGATGACGAGACGCCCCCCTCGCCGCAGCACGGGACTGCTCGCAGCGGGGGTCCTGCTCGCTGCGTCGGGCGCGGTCGCGCTGGGCAGCCCCTCGGTGTCGGCAGCAGCTGCACCGGTCCTGATCGCGACGGCCGGTGACATCGCCTGTGACCCGACGGACCCGAACTACAACAACGGGCAGGGGACCGCGTCGTTCTGCCGCCAGGGGGCCACGGGTGCGCTGCTGGACCGCGGCTACGACGCGGTGCTGCCGCTCGGCGACCTGCAGTACACCGAAGCCACGATCGACAAGATCAACACGGTGTACCAGCCCGCCTGGGGACGCACCAAGGCCGTGCAGCGACCCGTCCCGGGCAACCACGAGTACTTGGACCCAGGTGCGGCGGGCTACTTCTCCTACTACGGGAGCCAGGCGGGGCCGGCGGGCAAGGGCTGGTACAGCTACGACCTCGGCGACTGGCACCTGATCGCCCTCAACGGCGAGGACCCGTACTGCGCGCACGTCAGCTGCAGCGCCGGCTCCGAGCAGGAGACGTGGCTGCGCAACGACCTCGCCGCCAACAGCAAGCCCTGCACCCTGGCGTACTGGCACGTTCCCCGGTACACCTCCGCCAGCGACCGCGACCCTGCTGACAACAACCTGTTCCAGACGTTCTGGCAGGACCTGTACGCCGCCGGCGTCGACGTCGTCCTCAACTCGCACTACCACCACTACGAGCGATTCGCCAAGCAGAACCCGAGCGGAGCGGCCGACCCGCGGGGCATCCGCGAGTTCGTCGTCGGCACCGGCGGCAAGAGCCTGGTCGGCCTGAACGCGACCAAGGCCGCGAACAGCGAGAGCAGCGACGCGAGCACCTACGGCGTCCTGGAGATGAGCCTCGGCACCGGGTCGTACGGCTGGACCTTCCGGCCGGTTGCCGGGCAGAGCTTCACCGACACCGGCACGACGGCGTGCAACAAGGCGGCGCCGGTCGTGGAGCCGCCCAGCCCGTCGCCCAGCCTGTCGCCCAGCCCGTCGCCCAGCCCGTCACCCAGCCCCTCACCCAGCGCCTCGCCCGACCCGTCACCGAGTGCCTCGCCGAGCAGCACCGACAGCCCGCCGGTCACCGGCGTGTCGTCGTCCCCCTCGCCCTCGACGGTCGCGCCGGGCGGCGGCGGGAGTGCCACCTCAGCGCCGTCGAGCAGCCCGCCCGGCAGCAGCCCGCCTGGCAGCAGCCCGCCTGGCAGCAGCCCGACGACGCAGCCCGGTCCGTCCGGCGACCCGGCGGCCGGCTGCCGGCCCGCCCTGGCCGCGCCGGGCGAGACCACCGTCGGCCGCCCGGTGGACGTGCAGGTGAGCGGCGCGCTGCCAGGGCGCCGGATCTCCCTCGAGGCCTACAGCCAGCCGGACACCACGTACACGAGCGTCCGCCCGCCCAGGGCGTCGTCGGCGGACGGCACGCTCCAGTTCCGCATCAACCCCGGCACCAGCACGCGATACCGCGTCCGAGTCGAGGGCTGCGCCGACCCCAGCGCCAGTCGGGTGCTCCTCGTGCGGCCGGTGCTGTCCCTGCAGGTCACCCGGACCGCGTCCCGCCGCTACACGTTCTCCGGCCGCATCCTGCCGGCGCGGCAGAACGTGGGCCGGGCGATCACGCTCTACTACACCTCCGGCGGCACGCGGGTGCGCCGGGACGTGGCACGGGTCGGCGCCGACGGCACCTACCGCAGCGAGGTGCGCTTCACCGGATCCGGCCGCTTCGAGTTCGTGTACGCCACCGGGGCCAACAGGGTGAACACGGCCGCCACCAGCAACACGCGCAGCGTCCTCGTCTACTGACCGAGGCCGGCGCGCTACAGGCCGACCCGCAGCCGGCCGAAGCCAACAGCAGACCCCAACCGACAAGGGCAAACCTGCGGCGACGCAGGGACGCAGAGCCAGGGGCCCCCCGCGGGTCGCCCAGCTGCCGAAGCCAGGAGCCTCCGTGCTGCGCCGTGCCACCCGCACCCTCATCACCCTGACCGCCGCCGCGGTCATGGCGACCGGTCTTGCCGTGGCGACGCCCGCGGCTGCGGGAGCAGCCGCACCGGCTCCCGCGACTCTGCAGCAGGTCGGCGTGCAGCTGCACGCCCTGTGGAGCGAGAACACCCCGGGCGACGTCACGCGACAGCTGGACCTGCTGCAGCAGATGCGGGCCACGTCGTTCCGCGTGGACGTGGCGTGGTCGAGCCTCATGACCGACGGTCGGGGGATCATCAACAGCAGCTACCGGAGCCGCCTCGACGCCCTGGTCGCGGGCGCGCAGACGCGCGGCCTGCGACCCGTGCTGACCATCATCGAGACGCCCTGCTGGGCGAGCTCCGCGCCCGAGGCGACGAAGCTCGGCTGCACCGGCGCGTACTGGGACCGCGGGGTGACGAAGTACGCCCCTGCGTCGACGGCGGACTTCGCCGCAGCGGCGTCCTGGGTCGCCGCCCGGTACGGCAGCCGCATCGCCGCGCTCGAGCTCTGGAACGAGCCGAACTACGTCGAGGAGGGCGTGTCGCCGCTCGTGGCCCCCGACCGCGCCAGCACGTACGCGGCGATGGTCAAGGCGGCGTACCCGGCCGTGAAGCGGGTCGCACCGGCGCTGCCGGTCCTCGCCGGGGCCCTGTCGTTCGCCGACGACGTGTTCCTCAAGGCGCTGTACGCCCGCGGGATGCGCGGGTCCTACGACGGCATCTCGGTGCACCCCTACAACGAGTGGCGCGCGCCCGGCGCCGCCCACGACATCCGCTACTACAAGTACGACTTCGTGCAGGGACTGACGAAGGTGCACGAGGTCATGCTGGCTGCCGGCGACCGGACCCCGGTATGGATCACCGAGATGGGCTACACGACCTGCGCGCGCGGAGCCGACAAGTGGTGCGTCACGCCGGAGCAGCAGGGCACCTACCTCGCCGCAGCCGTTCGGCGCGCAGCAGCGTGGCCGTGGGTGGCCGGCTTCTTCGCCTACAACCTGCGGGACAAGGGGAGCTCGCCGTCGAGCACCGAGGACAACTTCGGCCTCGTGACGCGCAACTACGCGCCCAAGCCCGGCGTGGCAGCACTGGGCGCCGCGTTCGCCGCGGTCCGCACGACGGCGCCGGTGGCGACGCGGCTGCAGCAGGCGCCGGCAGTGGCAACGCGCGCGCTCGGGCCGTGGAAGCGATCGGGCTGACCTGCCGCCTGATGGACGCCTGAGCCTTAGGCTGCGGCCGACCGGCACCCGACGCCGGCGTCCCCGAGGAGCCCCTCCTGCCGCCCGCCCCGCAGCCCCGCCTGGGCCTGCTCCGGACGACCGACGCCCTGGGCTGGGCGCTCGTGCTCATCGGGTTCGGCGGCATGCTCAGCACGCTGTCGTACCTGGCCTCGCCCGTGGTCGCGGTCGCCGTCCCGCTGGCCGTCGGCTTCCTGGTGCTGTCCTGCGTGGCACCGGCCGCCGCGGTCGCGGGCGGGTGCGCCGCCGCAGTGCTCGAGGGCCACGAGGTGCCGCTGGGCGGACTGGGCGCGCTGTCCGCGACCGAGTGCGCATTCCTGGTCGTCGCCGTGGGATGGGTCTGGCGCGCGATCACCGGCGCGGCTGACGTGCGCTACCCGCAGATCGCGGACTACCCGGTGATCGGCCTGGTGCTGTGCCTGCCGGTCGGGCTCGTGTTCGACGTGCCGGTGTCCGTCGTGCTCCGGCTCGGCGTGATGTGGGCAGCCTTCTTCCTCGTCTTCCTCACGGTGAAGGCCTTCACGCCGAGCGAGCTCAGGATGGTGCTGCTGTCGCTGGGTCTCGGCGCCGGCGTCCTCGGTGCGCTCGGCACCGCGGGCTACCTCCTCGGCGGCGGCGCTCAGGTCGACGTCGGCGGCGGCGTCACCGGACGCGCCGTGGGCGGCATCCGCGACCCGAACTACTACGCCGCGTACCTCGTGCTCGCCGGCACCCCGCTGCTGGCCCTGGTCATCGCGCGACGCACCCGGTGGCGCGCGGTCGCGGCGCTGGCCGTCGGCTTCACCGGTCTCGGCGTGGTGCTGTCCCTGTCCCGCGGCGGCCTGCTGGCCGCGGCCTTCGCCGTCACCGTCGTCGTCCTCGCGTGGTCGCGGACCCGTCTGCTGTCAGGCGCGGTGATCGCCGTCCTCATCGCCACAGCGGCGCTGAACGTGAACCCGTTGCTCAACAGCGGGACGTCCGAGGTCATCAGCGACCGGCTCGCGACCATCGGGACCTCGAGCCAGAACGACAAGCGGTCCCTCATCTGGCGCGAGGCCCTCGACGTGACCATCGCGCGCCCGCTGGGGATCGGCGCACTGCAGTTCTCCACCGTGGCAGAACGCCGGGGGCTGACGCAGCGCGGCCAGCCGCTGGAGAACGTGCACAACACGTACCTGAACATCGCCGTCGAGCTGGGCGTGCTGGGACTGGTCTGCTACCTGCTCTGGCTCGTCCGCACCGCGTGGGACCTGGTGGTCGAGTTCCGGCGGCGACGGTTGGAGACGTTCGCCGTCGTTGTGGGAGTAGGTGCGGCGCTCGTCGGCTACTCGTTCCAGGCGCTGACCGTCTCGCAGTACCGGGTGCAGACGGTGCTGGCCACGTTCTTCGTGCTCGCCGGGGCTGCTGCGGCGGCCCGCCAGTGGCAGGGCGCTCCGGCTCAGGCCTCCGAGCCGGCGGCCGCCTTCTCGGCAGCGCGCTCGTAGTAGCCGTAGGCCCCCGACCGCTCACGGGTACGGCTGCGGTTCACGACGAAGCCCAGCGTCTTCGCCCCCACCTTGCTCAGCTGGTCGACCGACGCCCGGAGCTCCGGCTCGCGCGTCTTGGCCAGGTCGACCACGATGACAACGCCGTCGGACTGCGCCGCGACGAGCGATGCGTCGGCTCCGACCGCGAGCGGTGGGGTGTCGAACACGACGATCTGCGCGTACTGCCGCAGTGCCTGCAGAGCGCCGCCGGTGGTGGCGAAGCCGAGCAGCGTCGACGGGTGCGTCGGCAGCGGCCCCGAGGGCATGATGCGCAGGCTCGTCAGCGGCGTCTCGAGCATGCAGCGCTCCGCCGGCGCCTCCTCACGCAGGTAGGTCGTGAGGCCGCGCCGCTCGGCCACCTCCTCGCCGAGCCCGGCGCGCAGGTGCAGGGCGGGGCGCCTGAGGTCGGCGTCGACGGCGAGCACCGCCGACTCCACGAGCGACAGCGTCGCGAAGGCCTCGGCGAGCTCGGCCGAGACCGTGGACTTGCCCTCGCCCTCGCGGCTGCTCGTCACCACGAGCGTCCGGAGCGGCCCCGTCGTGGCGTGCTGCAGCGTCGTGCACAGCAGCCGGACCGCCTCCTCGAAGCGTCGCTCCGCGTGCGGCGAGCTGTCGATGGCCGGCAGGACCCCGAGGACCGGCAGCCCGAACAGCTCGGCCAGCGCGTCGGCGTCGTGGACGCGGGTGTCGAGCCGGTCGCGGATGATCACGAGCGCCGAGACGAGTGCGGTCGAGAACAGGAAGGCGACGAGCGTGTAGAGCGTCGGCTTGGGCCGGGTGGGCGCGCGAGGCGCGACGGCGACGTCGGCCACCGACAGCCCGGACGACGGTGCCGCCTCCGGCAGGGTGCTCCGTACGTACTCGACGAAGGTCTTCGCGTACGCGTTGGCGAGGTCGCGCGCGCGCACCGGGTCGCGGTCCTCGGCGTGGATCTCGATCAGCTGCGTCTCGTTGACCGGCGTGAAGCTCATCCGGTCACTGACCTCGCTCCCGGTCGTGCGGAACGGGAGGTCGGCCGCCACCCGGTCGGCGACGGTCGGCTTGCCGATGATGTGCGCGAGCGTGCGCGCGAAGGCCTGGTTCGCCTGCACGACCTCGAAACTGGCGGTGCGGCTCTCCGGCTGGTTGACGATCAGCGTGGACGTCGCGCGGTACACGGGCGCCTGCGCCTTGGACAGCGCTGCCGTCGACGCCGAGATGAGGAGCACCGCTCCGGCGATCAGCCACCGGGACCTGAACAGCACGCGCCAGGTGGGCTCGCGGCGCTGAGCCGTCATGCGGGGAACCTCCGACTCAGGGGGCACCGAGCATAGGGGGCGACCCGGCTGCGAGGCTGGCAACCCGGAGCTGCGAGTGGCGGGAGGACGCACGTGTCGCGCACGGTGCTGCACGTGGCGCAGCCGACGACCGCGGGCGTCGCGCGGGTCGTGGCGGACCTCGTCGCCGACCAGGTTCAGCGCGGCTGGGACGTCCACGTCGCCTGCCCGTCCGACGGGGATCTGCCGGCTGACGTACGGGCCGCAGGAGCCACCCAGCACCACTGGCCGGCGGCGCGCCAGCCGGGCCCCTCGGTCCTGCGCGAGGTCGCGGCGCTCCGCCGGGTGATCCGGCGCGTCCGCCCGGAGCTGGTGCACCTGCACTCGGCGAAGGCGGGGCTGGCCGGACGGCTCGCCCTCCGCCGGGCCGTGCCGACGATGTTCTCGCCGCACGCCTGGTCGTTCCTGGCCAGCGGACCCCCGCTGCACCGGGCGACCGTGGCGTGGGAGCGGCTCGCCGTCCGGTGGACGGACGCGGTGGCCGTCGTCAGCGAAGCAGAGCAGGCGCAGGGTGTGCAGCACGGCGTGCGCGCCAGCTACGCGGTCGTGCCGAACGGCGTGCCGGCCGGACGCTTCGGCGTGCTTGCGCGGCACGAGGCACGGGCGAGCCTCGGCCTGCCGGAGGCGCGATGGGTCGTGTGCGCGGGGCGGCTGTCACGGCAGAAGGGGCAAGACCTGCTGCTGGCGGCGTGGCCAGCCGTGCGACGGGCGGTACCGGACGCGCGCCTGGCGCTGGTGGGCGACGGGCCGGACGCGGCAGCGCTGGCCGCGTCGGCACCGCCGGACGTGCTCATGACAGGGGCTTCGAGCGCCGTGGACCTGTGGCTCTCGGCTGCGGACCTGGTCGCCCTACCGTCGCGCTGGGAGGCCGCCTCGGTGCTGCTGCTCGAGGCGATGGCGAGCGGCCGCAGCGTCGTCGCCGGTCGCGCAGACGGGATGCTGGAGGCGCTGCGCGGAGACGCCGGAGCGGTGGTCGACGCAGCGGACCCGGCGTCCCTCGCGTCCGCGCTCGTGACCCGGCTGCGCGATCCGGAGCTGGCGGCCGGTGAGGGCGCGGTCGGGCGGGCACGGGTGCAGGCCGAGTACGACCTTGCCGTCACGACCGCGCGCGTCGCAGAC
>JAODNS010000098.1 GCA_025465145.1 Frankiales bacterium | reverse complement strand
TCAACGAGAAGGCCATCGAGTCGACGATCCGGATCGGCCTGGCGCTGCACTGCAGCATCGCCACGTGGTGCCGCTTCGCGCGCAAGAACTACTTCTACCCGGACATGCCGAAGAACTTCCAGACGTCTCAGTACGACGAGCCGCTGTGCACCGACGGCTATCTCGACGTCGACGTCGACGGTGAGACCGTCCGCGTGCCGATCGAGCGGGTGCACCTGGAGGAGGACACCGGCAAGACGTTGCACGTCGGCGGCTCTACCGGTCGCATCCACGGCGCGACGCACTCGCTGGTCGACTACAACCGCGCCGGCATCCCGCTGGTCGAGATCGTCACCAAGCCGGTGACGGGCACGAAGGCGAAGCCGGCGGAGGTCGCGAAGGCGTACGTCACCGAGCTGCGCGACGTGTTGCGCGGGCTGGGCGTCTCGGACGTGCGCATGGAGCAGGGCTCGCTGCGCTGCGACGTCAACGTCTCGCTGAACAAGCCGGGCGACGACTGGGGCACCCGGTCCGAGACGAAGAACGTCAACTCGCTGCGGTCCGTGGAGCGCGCCGTGCGCTCCGAGGTGGAGCGGCAGGCGCACCGGCTGCGCAACGGCGAGCGGATCGTCCAGGAGACCCGGCACTTCCACGAGGACACCGGCCTGTCGACCTCCGGCCGCTCGAAGGAGGAGGCGACGGACTACCGGTACTTCCCGGAGCCGGACCTCGTCCCGGTCGCCCCCGACCCGGGCTGGGTCGCGGAGCTGAAGGCGGCCCTGCCGGAGGCGCCGTCCGTACGCCGCCGTCGGCTCTTCGAGCAGCTCGGGCTGTCCGACCTCGACGCACAGGCGATGACCAACGCCGGAGTGCTCGACCTCGTGCTCGCCACCGTGGACGCAGGCGCGCCGCCCGCCGAGGCCCGCAACTGGTGGCTCGGCCACCTCTCCCAGACGGCCAACAGCAGCGGCGTGGAGCCCGCGGAGCTGACCATCACGCCGGCGCAGGTCGCGCGGGTCGTGGCGCTCGTCGCGGACGGCTCCCTCACAGCGGGTCTGGCCCGGCAGGTGGTCGACGGCGTGCTGGCCGGTGCGGGCGAGCCCGACGAGGTCGTGGAGGCGCGCGGCCTCGCCGTCGTCTCGGACGAGGGGGCGCTGGGCGACGCGGTCGACGCCGTCATCGCCGAGCAGCCGGACACGGCCGCCAAGATCCGCGGCGGCAAGGTGGCCGCGGTCGGCGCGCTCGTGGGGGCGGTCATGAAGGCGACCCGCGGGCAGGCGGACGCGTCCGTCGTACGGCGACTTCTGCTGGAGAAGCTCGGCGTCAGCGAGTAGCTGCGCGTGCCGCCTTGCGGGCCAGCAGGATCGCGTTGAGCTCCGCGCCGACCAGCAGCCCCAGGCACAGCAGGTAGAACCAGGTCATGAGGATGAGGCCACCACCGAGCGCGCCCAGGACCGGTGACGAGCGGACGACGAGCTCGAGGTAGACGTTGAAGCCGACCGACGCGGCGAGCCAGAACACCGCGGTCAGCAGCCCACCCGGCAGGCCCTGCCGCCACGTGCCCTGCCGGTCTGGGCAGATGTGGAACAGCGTGGTCGCCCACAGCACGAGCGAGGCGATCGCGACGGGCCAGCGCAGGTACGACCAGAGGAAGACGTACGCCTCGTCGAGCCCGATGCCCGTGACGATGTCCACGCCTCGGCCGAACAGCGGCCCGACCACGACCAGCGTCACGACGACCGCGCCGGTGACGGCGCTGCCGAGACCGACCACGAGGCCGAGGCCGCGCCGCTTCCACCAGCCGCGCCGGTCGTGCACGTCGTAGACCAAGGTCACGGTGTTGATCACCCCGGCGAAGGCCTGGGCCAGCGACACGAGGGCGAGAACAGACGCCAGCGTCAGGGTGTTGCCGCCGGTCCGGAACAGGTCACGCGCCGTCTTGATGGCGCCGTCGGCCTGGTCGGTCAGCAGCCGGCCGAGGAAGTCCAGCACCGCGTTCTCTACCCGCATGGCGTTGCCCTCGCCGATGATGAGCCCGAGCTGGCCGAGGATGGCGGCGACGACGAGGAGCGTCGGGAAGACCGTCAGCACCGCCATGAACGCGTTTTCGGCGGCGAGCCCCAGCGTCCGGTCCCGGTCGGACTTGCGGACGACGTCGGCCACGGTGCGCGCGAACCAGCGGACGGGCGAGCGAGGGGTCGGGCGCTCCGCCTCGGCCTGGGTGGCGGCTGCCCGCGCCTCGGCGCTGCGGCGCTCGGACTCCGCCGTGAGGGCAGCAGAGGGAGAGGTCACCTGCCGATCCTCCCCGAAGCGCGTCGCATCCGCCGTACCTACCCCGCCGCGAGCCGCAGCACCCGGTCGTCGTCGCGCACCGGGTCGCCGCGCCCGTCCCGGTTGGACGTCGTGAGCCAGAGCGAGCCGTCCGGCGCCACGGTGACCGAGCGCAGCCGGCCGTACTGCCCGCGCAGCAGCGGCACCGGCGCGCCGCCCGCAACCGGCACCTTCCACAGCCGCTCGCCCCGCAGCGCCGCCACGTAGACGCTCCCGCCGAGGTACGCCGCGCCGCTCGGCGAGGCTTCGGACGTCTCCCACGTGACGAGCGGCTCGGCGAAGCGGCCGCCGCCGGTGCCGCGGCCCTCGACCTCCGGCCAGCCGCCGTTGTCTGCCTGCTGCACCCGGTTCACCTCGTCGAAGGTGTTCTGCCCGAACTCGGTCGCGTACAGCTGCCCCTTCTCGTCGAAGGCCAGCCCCTGCACGTTGCGGTGCCCGGTCGAGAACACCTCGGCCGGGCCGTCCGGCCGCAGCCGCAGGACCTTGCCGCCCAGGCTGTCCGGGTCCTGCGCGAGCGAGCGGTTCCCGGTGTCGCCGGTGCCGACGTAGAGGTACCCGTCCGGCCCGAACGCGATCCGCCCGCCGTTGTGGATGGTCCCCTTGGGGATGCCCGTCAGCACCGGCTCCACCGCGCCCCCGAGCCGGAAGCGCACGATCCGGTTGTCGTCGGCGGCGGTGAGGTAGGCGTAGACGAGCCCGTCGTCGTCGTACGTCGGGCTGATCGCGAGCCCCAGCAGGCCGCCCTCGCCGTCCGGCCGCGTCTGCGGCAGGCGCATCACCTCCGACGGCGCGCCGCCGCCGGTCGGGATGCGCAGCACCCGGGCCGCGTCGCGCTCGCTGACCAGCGCGTCGCCGCCCGGCAGGAAGACCAGGCTCCACGGGGTGTCCAGGCCGGTGGCGACGACGGTGACGCCGGCGGGGGACGGGTCGGCCGCAGGCGGCGGGTCGGCAGTAGGCGGCGTGCTGCTGCTGCACGCCGTCACCAGCAGCAGGGCGGCGAGGGTGCGCCTCACAGGTCGCTGCGCCGGGCCAGCTCGCCGAGCGCGGTCGAGATCAGGTCCGGGTACTCCATCGGCAGGAAGTGCGACCCAGGCAGCACGGTGATCTGCGCGTGCGGGATCTTCGCGGCCGTCTCGACGACGTCCTGCATGGAGGTGAGCACGTCCTTCTTGCCGGCCACCAGCGTGGTCGGGCAGGTGACGAAGGACAGGTCCATCGGCCGGTGCTCGCCCGCGGCGACCGCGAGGCCCATGTACCACTTCCAGTCCTGCCGGAGGAACTCGCCGAGCATCGGCGTGAGCACCTCCGGCTTGGCCGCCGGTGTCATGAAGCCGCTGTGCGCCACCAGCCAGGACAGCTTGTCGTTCACGGGTACGGCGTGCGCCACCGGCGTCAGCACCGGCCCCGCCGCGCGCAGCACCTTGGCCGCCCGCGTCGCGATCGGCCGGCGCATCCGCTTCGGGATCCGCCACGGGGCGCCCATGGTGCTGAACGTGCCGCCCGGCACGCCGGCGACGGCCATGAGCCCGGCGACGCGGTCCGGGTGCCGCTGCGCGAACTCGAAGCCGATGTTGACGCCGATCGACCAGCAGGCGACGAGCGCGCGGTCGATCCCCTCCGCGTCCATGAGCGCGACCATGTCCTGCACGTGGTCCTCGACCTGGATGCGGCCGGGGTCGCGCGGCCGCTCCGAGCCGAAGGTGCCGCGGTAGTACCAGCTGACGGCGCGGTAGCCGCTGTCCGGCTTCACCAGCGCCGGCCACGCCTGCGGGATCGTGCCGAGCCCGTTGCTGATGACCAGCGGCAGGCCCTCGCCGTCGCTGCGCCAGCCGCGGATCGCCGTGCCGTCTGCGCTGTCGAAGTCGAACGAGGTGGCCACGCGCCGAGCCTAGAGTTGCCGACATGAGCAGCAGCAAGCCGCGCAGCGGAGACGTCACCGACGGGGACCGGCGGGCGCCGGCCCGGGCCATGCTGCGCGCGGTCGGGCTCACCGACGAGGACGTGGACAAGCCGCAGATCGGCGTCGCCTCGTCGTGGAACGAGATCACGCCCTGCAACCTGTCGCTGGACCGGCTGGCCAAGGCAGCCAAGGTCGGCGTACGCGAGGCCGGCGGGTTCCCGATGGAGTTCGGGACCATCTCCGTCTCCGACGGCATCTCCATGGGCCACGAGGGCATGCGCGCATCGCTGGTGTCGCGCGAAGTCATCGCCGACTCCGTCGAGACGGTCGTCTTCGCGGAGCGCCTCGACGGCACGGTCACCCTCGCCGGCTGCGACAAGTCGCTGCCCGGGATGCTCATGGCCGCCGCGCGGCTCGACCTCGCCAGCGTCTTCGTCTACGCGGGGTCGACCCTTCCGGGCAGGCTCGGCGGCAAGGACCTCACCATCATCGACGTGTTCGAGGGCGTCGGCGCCTGCGCCCGTGGCCTCATCACCCGCGACGAGCTCACCGCGATCGAGAAGGCCGCCTGCCCGGGCGAGGGCGCGTGCGGTGGCATGTACACCGCCAACACCATGGCCGCTGCGGCCGAGGCGCTCGGCATGGCGCTGCCCGGCTCGGCCGCCCCGCCGGCCGTCGACCGCCGGCGTGACGACATCGCCAACAGGTCCGGGCACGCCGTCGTGGAGCTCATCCGGCGCGGCATCACGGCCCGCCAGATCATGACGAAGGAGGCGTTCGAGAACGCCATCACCGTCGTCATGGCGCTCGGCGGCTCCACGAACGCCGTGCTGCACCTGCTCGCCATCGCCCACGAGGCGCGAGTCGACCTGACCCTGGACGACTTCAACCGGATCGGCGACAAGGTGCCGCACCTCGCCGACGTGAAGCCCTTCGGTCGCTACGTGATGACCGACATCGACCGCGTCGGCGGCGTACCCGTCGTGATGAAGGCGCTGCTCGGGGCCGGCCTGCTGCACGGCGGCGTGCTGACCTGCACGGGCAGGACGCTCGCCGAGAACCTCGCCGAGATGGACATCGCGCCGCTCGACGGTGAGGTGCTGCGGACGCTGGCCAACCCGCTGCACAAGACCGGGGGACTGACGATCCTGCGCGGCTCGCTCGCTCCGGACGGTGCGGTCGTGAAGAGCGCCGGCTTCGACGG
>JAODNS010000091.1 GCA_025465145.1 Frankiales bacterium | reverse complement strand
AGGGCACCAAGGCCCGGTACCAGGTGCCGGCCGCCTTCGAGGGCGGGCAGATGCCGCTGCACATGCGGCTGCCCAAGCTCAAGGGCTTCAAGAACCGGTTCCGGACCGAGTACCAGGTCGTCAACCTGGACATGATCGCCCGGCACTTCCCCGAGGGCGGCAGCCTGGGCGTCGAGGACCTCGTGGCCAAGGGCCTGGTCCGCGACAACAACCTCGTCAAGGTGCTCGGCGACGGCGACATCTCGGTCGCTGTCCAGGTCACTGCGCACAAGTTCTCGGGCAGCGCCCGCGAGAAGATCACCGCAGCCGGTGGCACCGCCACCGAGTTGTAGCACCCGACACCTGTTCGGCGCCTCCGGGCCGCCTGCCCCTCGGGGCCGGCGGCCCGTGCCGCGTCCGGAGGCCCCGTCCGCACGGCCGGGACCCCCCGAACGGGCTGTTAGAGTCGCGCGGGAGGACCGGCCCCTCGTGTCGGTGCTCCGCCGTGCGCGGCGCCCCCTGTTGTTCTGACCACCTCCGCCGCTCCGCGGTCGGAGTTCCACGACCCGTCCCGCTCTCGGGACGGACGCCAGGAGGAGCTTTGCTCACCGCCTTCGGCCGGGCCTTCAAGACCCCGGACCTGCGCAGGAAGCTGCTGTTCACCCTGGCGATGATCGGGGTGTACCGGCTCGGCTCGGTCATTCCCGGCCCCGGCGTCTCGTACGTCGCGATCCAGCGCTGCCTCGACCAGGTCGAGGGTGACTCGCTCTACGGCCTGGTCAACCTGTTCAGCGGCGGTGCGCTGCTCCAGCTGAGCGTGTTCGCGCTCGGGATCATGCCGTACATCACGGCGTCGATCATCGTGCAGCTGCTCGTCGTGGTGATCCCGCGCCTGGAGACGCTCAAGAACGAGGGCCAGTCCGGGCAGGCGAAGCTCACGCAGTACACGCGGTACCTCACGGTCGCGCTCGCGGTGCTGCAGTCCACCGGCATCATCGCGCTGGCGCGCTCCGGGCGGCTGTTCCCGAACTGCCAGGAAGCGATCATCCCGGACGACTCGCTGTTCCGGATCCTCGTCCTCGTCGTCACGCTCACGGCCGGTACGGCCGTCATCATGTGGCTGGGCGAGCTGGTCACCGACCGCGGCGTCGGCAACGGCATGTCCGTGCTCATCTTCACGTCGATCATCTCGTCGGTGCCGTCGCAGGCCGTCAACGTCTCGCAGCAGGAGAACGGCTATTTCGTGCTGTTCGCGATCGCGCTGCTCGCGCTGGTCGTGATCACGCTGGTCGTCTTCGTCGAGCAGGCCCAGCGCCGCATCCCGGTGCAGTACGCCAAGCGCATGATCGGCCGGCGCATGTACGGGGGCACCTCCACGTACATCCCGCTCAAGGTCAACCAGGCCGGCGTCATCCCGGTGATCTTCGCGTCCTCGCTGCTCTACCTGCCGCAGCTGCTCGCCAACGTGTGGTCCAGCAACCAGGGCTTCAGCTCGTTCGTCACGCGCTACCTCGCCACCGGCGACCATCCGCTGTACCTCGCGCTGTACTTCGGCCTGATCGTCTTCTTCACGTACTTCTACGTGGCGATCACGTTCAACCCCGTCGAGGTGAGCGACAACATGAAGAAGTACGGCGGCTTCGTGCCCGGCATCCGCCCGGGCCGCGCCACGGCCGAGTACCTCGACTACATCCTGTCCCGCATCACGACCTTCGGCGCCCTGTACCTGGGCTGCGTCGCCGTGCTGCCGTACCTGCTGTTCAGCCTCACCGGCGGTGCGAACCGGCTGCCCTTCGGCGGCACGGCCGTGCTGATCATCGTCGGCGTCGGTCTGGAGACCGTGAAGCAGGTCGAGAGCCAGCTCATGCTGCGCAACTACGAAGGCTTCCTCCGCTAGTGGGGGACGGCCAGTGAGGCTCGTCCTGGTCGGGCCCCCCGGCGCCGGCAAGGGGACCCAGGCCCAGTTCATCGCGGAGCACGTCGACGTGCCGAAGATCAGCACCGGCGACATCTTCCGCGCCAACGTCAGCGCGGGCACGCCGCTCGGCCTGCAGGCCAAGGAGTACATGGACCGGGGTGACCTCGTCCCGGACGAGGTGACCATCGACATGGTCCGCAACCGGCTCGCCGAGCCGGACGCGCTGCAAGGCTTCCTGCTCGACGGCTTCCCCCGCACGGTGCCGCAGGCGGAGACGCTCGACGACATCCTGCGCGAGACGGCCGACAGCAAGCTCGACGTCGTGCTCGAGCTGGTGGTCGACAGCGACGAGGTCGTGCGCCGGCTGTCCGGGCGGCGGACCTGCCGCCGGTGCAACCACATCTGGCACGTCGACTTCGACCCGCCGGCCGTCGAGGGCGTCTGCGACATCGACAAGGGCGAGCTGTACCAGCGCGACGACGACAAGGCCGAGACGATCAAGAACCGGCTCGAGGTCTACGACGACCAGACCGCGCCGCTCATCGCCTACTACGCCGGCCGCGGCGTCCTCGTCGGCATCGACGCGACGGGGCCGGTCGACGACGTCACCACCCGGGCGATCGACGCGCTGCGGGGCTTCGGCGCGGACGACTGAGGGCCCCTGATGTCGAGGGGCTCCCGCCGGCCGCG
>JAODNS010000060.1 GCA_025465145.1 Frankiales bacterium | reverse complement strand
CGCGCAGCCGCCGGTGTTCCACACCGTCCGCTGGAGCCGCTTCTGCACGCGGGCGTTGTAGCGCTCCTCGACGTCCTCGCGCGGCTCGAAGGTCGCCAGCCCGCGGGCGTCCAGCTCCCGCAGCGCGTCGAGCAGGTACGCGACCTGCGTCTCGATGATGAACACCATCGAGCTGTGGCCGAGGCCCGTGTTGGGGCCGGCCAGGTAGAACAGGTTGGGGAAGCCGCTCGTCATGGCCCCGTGCAGCGCGCGGATGCCGCCGTCGGCCCAGTGCTCCTTCAGGGTCACGCCGTCGCGGCCGACGATCCGCTCCGCGACCGGCGGGTCCGTGATCCGGAAGCCGGTGCCGAGAATGATCGTGTCGACTGGGTGCTCGCGACCGTCCTCGGTCACGACGGCGTGCGGCCGTACCTCGGTGATGCGGTCGGTGACCACGTCGACGTTGGGCTTCGTGAGCGCCGGGAAGTACGTGTTGCTCAGCAGCACGCGCTTGCAGCCCAGCCGGAAGCCGGGCGTCAGCTTCGCCCGCAGCTGCGGGTCGGGGACCTGCTTGGCGAGGAACGCGCGCGCCTGCTTCTCGGCGAGCTCCATGACGCGCTGCTCGAACGCGAAACCGAGGACCCACGTCTCCCGTCCCCAGTAGATGCCGGTGCGCGCGGCCCTCTGCAGCGCCGGGATCTTCTTGTACAGCAGGCGTTCCGGCTTCGAGATCCGGCGGTCCCGGCGGGGCAGCACCCAGGGCGGCGTCCGCTGGAACAGCGTCAGGTGGCCGACCTGCGGCTGGATGGCGGGGACGAACTGCACGGCGGATGCGCCGGTGCCGATGACCGCCACCCGCTCGCCGCTGAGGTCGTGGTCGTGGTCCCAGGTGGCCGAGTGGAAGGTCGTGCCGGCGAACGTGTCGAGGCCGGCGATGTCGGGGACCAGCGGGTCGGACAGCCCGCCCGTGCCCAGGACGAGCAGCTCGGCGTCGAGGCTGCCGCGCGCGGTGGTCAGGTGCCAGAGCTGGGCGGCCTCGTCCCACTCCGCCCGCTGCAGCTCGGCCCCGTAGTGGACGTGCGGGAGGACGCCGTGCTCCTGGGCGGTGCGCCGCAGGTACGCCTCGATCTCCGGCTGCGGCGAGAACGCGCGGGTCCAGTCCGGGTTGGGAGCGAACGAGAACGAGTACAGGTGGCTGGGCACGTCACAGGCGCAACCGGGGTAGCTGTTGTCGCGCCAGGTGCCGCCGAGGGCGTCCGCGCGCTCGAGGACCACGAAGTCGTGGCGGCCCTCGCGCTTGAGGCCGATGGCGGTCGCGAGCCCCGCGAAGCCGCTGCCGATGACGGCGGTACGGACGCGGGCGGGTAGTGCGGCGGTCGTCATACGGCCTCCTCCGGAATTGCTACACACCTGTAGCAACATAGGTGTAGCATCCGGGTCGTGGCCGGCGCAACCCCCGTCCGGCGGCCGTACGCCGCGCGGATGGCACCCGACGAGCGCCGCACCCAGCTGCTCGACACCGCGCTCGGCATCGCGTTGGAACGCGGCTTCCACGACGTGACGATCGACGGGGTGGCGCGGGCCGCCGGCGTCACCCGGCCGGTGGTCTACGGCCTGTTCGCCGACCGCGCCGCCCTGCTCGACGCGCTGGTCGACCGGGCGGAGGTGCGCGCGCTCGCGCAGCTCG
This sequence comes from Frankiales bacterium, assembly GCA_025465145.1. Classification (GTDB taxonomy): domain Bacteria; phylum Actinomycetota; class Actinomycetes; order Mycobacteriales; family SCTD01; genus RYN-124. The sequence goes on along the minus strand of JAODNS010000060.1, from coordinate 4,804 downwards.
CCCCGTCGCTGCCGGCCGTACCCGGGCTGCACGACGACGTCGACCCCGACGAGCTGCTGCTCGCCGGCCTCGCCGCCTTCCTGTCCGCCGTGCAGGCCGACCCGGACACCTGGCGGGTCGTCCTGCTGCCACCCGAGGGCGGCCCGGCCGAACTCACCGCCCGGATGACCGCGGGCCGCCGCGGTGCGCTGCGGGCACTGCGCGAGCTGGTCGAGTGGGGCATCGCCCGCCGCGGTGGGCCGGACCTCGACGCCGACCTGTTCGCCCGCACGGTGCTGACGCTGTCCGAGGGCGCCGCCCGGCTGCTGCTGCAGCAGCCCGGCCGCTACCCGCCGGAGCGGTTCGCCGCCTTCACCCGCGCACTGCTCGGCGGGCTGTTACCCGCGTGACGCGGCGACCATGCCCTCGCGCTCGACGACCTTGATGCGCGCCCGCTCGTGCGGCTGGCCGAGCGCGATCTCGTGCGCGTCCAGCTTCTCCCAGCCGTCCCACGTCGTGTAGTCCAGCCCTCGCTCCTCGAGCAGCGCGACGACCGCCTCCGGCGACGGGTCGGCCGGCGTCGGCAGCGCGTCGACGTCCTCGAGCAGGCTGCCGACGGTCTCGATGGCGTCGCCCTTGGTGTGGCCGATCAGGCCGACCGGACCGCGCTTCACCCAGCCGTTGACGTACACGCCGGGGATCGGGGCGCCGTTGATGTCGAGCACCCGGCCGGCGGCGTGCGGGACGACGTGGTTCTTCCGGTCCCACGGCAGGTCGGCCAGCTCGGTGCTGCGGTAGCCGACGCAGCGGTAGACCGCCTGCACCGGCCAGTCGTGGAAGACGCCGGTGCCGCGGACGTTGCCGGTGCCGTCGAGCTCGGTCCGCTCGGTGCGGAAGCCCTCGACCTTGCCGTCGCCGTAGATCTCGACGGGCGACTCGAAGAAGTGCAGGAACAGCTTGCGCGGCCGCTCGCCGACGCCGTGCTCGGCGGTGCGCATCGCGTAGCGCTCCAGCTCGCGCACGACCAGCCGCAGCTGGTTGTCGGAGTTCATCGCGGTGACGCTGCCCTCGTCGTACTCGATGTCCTCGGGCGGGACGATGACCTCGACGTTCGGGGAGTGGTCGAGCTCGCGCAGCTCGAGCGGCGTGAACTTCGCCTGCGCCGGTCCGCGCCGCGCGAACAGGTGGACCTCCTGCACGTTGTTGGCCCTGAGGCCCTGGTACACGTTGTCCGGGATCTCGGTGACCAGCAGCTCGTCCGCCGTCTTGGACAGCATCCGCGAGACGTCGAGTCCGACGTTGCCGGCGCCGATGACGGCGATCTTCTCGGCGTCGAGCGGCCACTCCCGCGGCACGTCCGGGTGCCCGTCGAACCAGCTGACGAAATCGGCGCCGCCGAAGCTCCCCGGCAGGTCGACGCCGGGGATGTCGAGGTCGCGGTCCTTCTCGGCGCCGGTGGTGAACACGACCGCGTCGTAGTGCCGCTGGAGGTCCTCGAGCTTGATGTCGACGCCGTACTGGACGTTGCCGAACAGCCGCATCGTCGGCCGGCTCATGATCTGGCGGAGCGCCGTGATGATGCCCTTGATGCGCGGGTGGTCCGGCGCGACGCCGTAGCGGATGAGGCCGTACGGCGCCGGCAGCTTCTCGAACATGTCGACGGTCGCGGGCGTACCCGACTTGTGCAGGACGTCCGCGACGTAGACACCGGCCGGGCCGGCGCCGACGATCGCGACCCTCAACGGCCGGTCCACGACGACTCCTCTGTGCGGCGCGTCTGCGCCTTGCCCTCCAGTATCCGCGATCTCGCTCCTCCCTGCTCTGTGGCCTGCGCCACCTAGAGTCGCAGCGTGGGCGTGGACCAGGCGGCGGCGGCGGAGGCGGTGCGCGCGCTGCTCGTCGCGCTCGGGCAGGACGTCGACGCCGAGTCCCTGCGGGCCACGCCGCAGCGGGTGGCGGCGTCGTTCGCGGAGCTGCTGGCGCCGCACGAATTCGACCTGACGACGTTCCCGAACGACGAGGGCTACGACGAGCTGGTGGTCGCGCGCGACATCCCGTTCTCGTCGCTGTGCGAGCACCACCTGCTGCCGTTCGTCGGCGTCGCGCACGTCGCGTACATGCCGAACGACCGCATCCTCGGGCTGTCGAAGCTGGCGCGGGTCGTCGAGCTGTTCGCGCGCCGGCTGCAGGTGCAGGAGCGGCTCACCAAGCAGGTGGCCGCCTGGCTGCAGGAGCACGTGCAGCCCAAGGGCGTCGGCGTCGTGCTGGAGGCCGAGCACATGTGCATGAGCATCCGCGGTGTGCGTGCGACGGGGGCGAAGACGGTGACGTCGGCGCTGTACGGCTCGCTGCGCAACGACCCGCGCACCCGCAGCGAGTTCCTGGCGCTGACCGGGCGCTAGTAGCGCCGGCGGCGGCCGCGGTTCTGCAGCCGCTGCCCGACGCCGGTCATCGCGCTGCCGGCGCGTGGCCGCGAGCCGCCGACGCGCATGCCGAGCGCTTCGAGCACCCGCCCGAACAGGGGCAGGACGAGGGCGAGCAGCAGCCAGCTGCGGATCCGGCGCGAGAGCAGGGCGAAGAGCATGGCGGACACGTCCCCGCTGCGGGACGGGCCGAACCGTCAGGCGTGCCGGGCTTGGTCACGGCCTGCGGCCTTGGCGCCGTAGAGCGCAGCGTCCGCAGCGATGCGGGTGCGGTCCGGGTGCTCGGCGTCGAGCGCGGCCGTCCCTACGGAGACGGTCGTACGCACGCGGCGCGCGGCCTGCAGCAGCCGGCCGGTCAGTGCCGACAGGTCGTCCGTGCCGGCCGTCCCGACGACGGCCGCGAACTCGTCACCGCCGATGCGGTACAGCCGGTCGCCGTCGCGCAGCACCGCGGTGAGCTCGACCGCGAGCGACTGCAGGAGCCGGTCCCCGGCGAGGTGTCCGTAGCCGTCGTTGACCGCCTTGAAGTCGTCCACGTCGATGAGCACCAGCGCCGGGCGGCCGGGCCAGTGGCCCGCCGCCAGGTCAGCGGCGAAGGAGGCGGCGTTGCGCAGCCCGGTGAGCCCGTCCAGGTCCGCCCGGCGGGCGAGCTCGGCCATCGCGGTGACGACACCGAGGCTGGCCGCCGTCTGCGCGGCCAGGATCTCGAGCACCTCCACCATCTCCGCGGAGAAGCCGACGGGTTCCTCGCCGGCGAGCACGAGCAGGCCGCTCAGGCGTCCGGCGACGACGAGCGGGTGGACCGACATGGCGCGCACGCCGGCGGCGCTGAGGAACGCGTACTCCGGCGGGACGTCCTCGCCGCCCGGGAAGTGCGACGAGGTGCCGGCGCTGACCCAGCCGGCCATGACGGCGAGCTCCTGCGCATCCCACGCCCGCAGGGTCTCCGCGAGCGGGCCGCAGGCGGCGGTGACGGTGGCGCCGCGTCGGCGCAGGTGGATGACTGCGGCGGTGGGGATGCCGGACAGCTCGACGGCGGAGGCGGTCGCCAGCTGCTCGATCTCCAGGGCACCGGCGGCGCGCGTCATGGCGAGCGCGATGGAGCCCAGACGGTGCGCCTGCGACGGAGCCGGGATGCCGCCCAGCTCGAAGATCCGGCGGGAGATCACGTCCGCGGCCTGCTGCACCTGCCGCATGAGGGCGCGGTCGAGCGGCGACCGCGACTCGACGTTCACCGCGCCGACCGGCCGACCGCCCGACAGGACGGGGACGCACGCCTCACTGCGCAGTCCGGGGATCGCGGCGATGAACTCAGGTGCTTCGTCGATGTCCTCGATCAGCGTCGGGACGCCGCTCGCGATGGTGCGGCCGATCACGCCGACGCCGGCAGGGAAGCCGTCTACGACCTGGAAGTACCCGCGCGCGGACCGGCAGCGCAGCCGCTCGCCGTTCAGCAGGTAGACGCTCGGCAGGTCGAACCCGAGGGCGACGAGGTCGTCGGCGAGGCCCTCGCACGCGGCCTGCACGTCGCGCGCCCGGGAGCACCGCGGGAACGGCGCGTCCGAGGCACGCTGCACCGGCAACCGGAGCGGGACGACGGCGGACACGGCAAGAGGATCGACGGGGGTGACTGCCCCGCTGAAGCGCGGCACGGATCATCTGTGCGAACCGCCCGTCGGCACTACGGCTGGTGGTGCGGGCGCACCCCGTCACCCGGCGGGCTGTGGCTCCGGGCAGCGGGTCCAGGTGAGGCGCGGGTCGCGCACCACCTCGTGGGCGTCGTACGAGATGCCGCAGGTGGGGCACAGCCGGACCGGCTGCTCGATCTCGCGGACGGGCGCGCTGAGGTCGCCGACCTGCGGCGGACCCATGAAGGACAGCGCTAAGCGGTCGTACCAGCGGACACCCTTGTTGCTCACGCCTGGTGCAACGAGACGACACTGCGCGCCGTTCCCGGAGGAAAGACGCGCCGGGAGTACGGGTGCGCCGCCAGGGACTCCAACCCCGAACCCGCGGATTCAGAGAGCCAGATTCTCGGTGCCGATTGGTGATGTTCGATCCCGCGGACTCCGATCTGAGCGTGACATCCGCGGGTCCGAATCCGGCTGGTGGGGCCGAGGGCGCATGATTCCGCGCGCTCCGGCCCCACCTCGGCCCCCACCAGCACGGGCGCGTGGTTGTTGGCCTCGCTGGCCAGGCTGCAGCAAGCGATGTCGCTGAGATACCGCGCGCGCACCACCTGCATCGCGGCCGGCCCAGGCCCGCACGCCGGGCGTCACCTCTCCGGTAGCCATGGAGCCGGGCTAGCGGCTGCGCATGGTCAGCACCGTCACCGATCCGTTGGGCGGAGTGACGGCCGGCATCGCCTCCGGTCCGTGTCCGGCCGCCACGGCCTGCGCGGC
>JAODNS010000054.1 GCA_025465145.1 Frankiales bacterium | reverse complement strand
GAGGCCGCCGCGCGGCAGCCCGGGTGCGGCGAGGACCCGCTCGCCGGCGCGCGGCCCGTCCAGCACGGTGCCGCAGACCTCGAGGCCGGGCGTGAAGGGCAGCGGCGGCTTCTCCTGGTACATCCCGCGGCACAGCAGCACGTCCGGGAAGTTCAGCGCGACGGCGTCGACCCGCAGGGTCAGCAGGCCGGGACCCGCCTCCGGCTCGTCGACGTCGACCCACCGCAGGACGTCCTGCGGCTCACCCAGCTCGGCGACCTGCCACGCCTTCACGTGCACTCCTCAACTCGGCCCTAGGGTCGGGGCATGGCGTACGCGGACTACCAGAACGAGGTCTACCTCAACGGGCTCGCGGACCAGACACCGGCCTTCCCGGTCGGCTGGCGCGACCTCGAGGCGGCGGCGCACGCGGTCATGACGCCGCAGGCGGTCGGGTACGTGGCGGGTGGCGCCGGCGGCGAGGACACCATGCGCGCCAACCGCGACGCCTTCGACCGCTGGCGCATCGTGCCGCGGATGCTGCGGGGGATCGCGGCGCAGCGCGACCTGACGACGACGCTGCTCGGCACGACGATGCCGGCGCCGGTGATGCTCGCGCCGGTCGGCGTCCTCGGCATCGTGCACGAGGACCGCGAGCTGGCCGTGGCGCGCGCCGCGGCCTCCCTCGGCATCACGATGGTGCTGTCCACGGCGGCGACCTCGACGATGGAGGAGGTCGCGGAGGTCGGCGGCCCCCGCTGGTACCAGCTGTACTGGCCGAAGGACCGCGACATCGCCGCGTCGTTCGTCCAGCGCGCGGAGAGCAGCGGCTACGACGCGATCGTGTTCACACTGGACACCTGGCAGCTCGGCTGGCGCCCGCGCGACATCGACACCGCGTACCTGCCGTTCCTGCGCGGCCAGGGGATCCAGCAGTACCTCGCCGACCCGGTCTTCCGCAGCAAGCTGGACAAGACGCCGGAGGAGGACCTGGTGGCCGCGGTGCTGCTGTGGTCGCAGCAGTTCGCGAACCCGGCGCTGACGTGGGACGACCTCGCCTGGCTGAAGCAGCAGACCTCGCTGCCCATCGTGCTCAAGGGCGTGCAGCACCCGGACGACGCGCGACGGGCCGTCGATGCCGGCGTGGCCGGGATCATCTGCAGCAACCACGGCGGCCGCCAGGTGGACGGTGCGGTCGGCGCGCTCGACGCGCTGCCCGGCGTCGTCGAGGGAGCCGGCGACGTTCCGGTGCTGTTCGACAGCGGCATCCGGACCGGGGCCGACGCGGTAAAGGCGCTGGCGCTCGGCGCGCAGGCCGTGCTGCTGGCGAGGCCCTACGTCTACGGCCTCGCGGTCGGTGGCGAGGACGGGGTCCGGCACGTGCTGCGGACGTTCCTGGCCGACCTCGACCTGCAGCTCGGCCTGTCCGGGCACGGCAGCGTCGCGGAGCTGACGGCGGACTCGCTCGTACGGCTGTGAGGCGCGCCGCGCTCGTTGTCGCCGTCGCCGTCGCCGCCGCGGCCTGCAGCGGCAGCAGCAGCGCACCGGTCGCCGCGCCGTCGCCGTCGCCGTCCCCGCTGACGGGCCCCTCGTCAGCCCCCAGCCCGTCGCCGCTCGCGCCGAGCCCGTCGCCCTCGGCCAGTCCCGCGGTTGTCTCGCCGAGCCCGGCGGCGGCCGCCGCGGTGCCGTTCTGCACCAGCGGGCAGCTGCGGCTCAGCATCGGGCCGCAGGAGGGCGCAGCAGGCACGATGTACCAGTTGCTCGTGCTGACCAACCAAGGTGCCACCTGCAGCCTGCGCGGCTTCCCCGGCCTGTCCTTCCTCGACGCGGCCGGCCGGCAGGTGGGCAGTCCCGCGGCGATGTCGAGCGCCCCGCGCCGCCGGGTCCTGCTGCGCCCAGGCGGCTCGGCCACCGCGCAGCTCGCTATCCGTACCGCCAGGAACTACCCGGACTCCGACTGCGCACCACGGCCGGCGACGCGGCTGCGTGTCTACCCGCCCGGTCAGCGCGTGCCGCTGACGGCGGCCGACCCTGCAGACGTCTGCTCGGTGCGGACGGCGCGGCAGCTGACGGTGGGTCCGGTCAGCCCGGGCTGACCGGCGCGTGGAAGCCGACCAGGTCGGCGACCACGTCCACCGCGGCGCCGTAGACGGTCACGGTCACCTGCCGCCCCGCGGCCACGGGCGTCAGCGCCAGCCCGGTCGTCGACTGGCCCCTCGCGAAGCTGATGGCCGTCGTGGTGGGGGTGTCGCCGGCCGCCGCGAGCCGCAGGTACCCCTTGCCGCTGGGCGCGACCGCCGACAGGTTCAGCACGGCCCCGGTGGCCCCCTCCGGCATCGACGGCAGGGTCAGCGTCACGCTGCGGACCTCGCGGCCGCGCGCGCCTGTGCCGGACCGCGTGTCGAGCACGCGCTGCGGCGTCGTCGTGGACATCGCCTGCCCGTCGGTGCCGGCCGCGTCGTAGTAGCCGATCAGGTCGACGACGAGCTGCGCCGCGCCGCCGTGCAGCGACACCGTCACCTTCCGGTCGGTGCTCGCGGTCATGACCAGCCCGGTCGAGGACTGGATGTCCGTGTAGTTCAGCGCGGTCGTCGTGGCCGCGCTGCCGGCCGGCGCCACCCGCAGGTAGCCCGGGTGCTCGGGGTCGACGACGGAGACGTTCAGGACGACGCCCCGGGCATCGGCCGGGACGGCCTCCGGCAGGGTCACCTCGACCTCGCCCGACTGGGGACCGGCAGTGACGCCGGTGCCGGAGCGGCTGTCGACGATGCGGCTCGGCGCGAGAGGCACCCAGTGGCCGCCCTCGCCGGTCGCCTTCGTGTAGTAGCCGACGGCGTCGAGGACGACATGGCCGCTGCCGCCGTAGACGTTCACCGTCGCGCGCCGGGCAGCGTCCACCGGCGTGACCAGCAGGCCGGTCGTGGACAGCCCGCGGCTGAAGTTGATGGCGGTCGTGAGCGGCGTCGTGCCGTACGGCGCGACGCGAACCCAGCCGGCGCCGGTCGGCTGCACGACGGAGGCGTTGAGCACCACGCCGGTGGCCTCGGCGGGAACGGCGTCCGGCACCTGGACCGGCAGTGCACCGCTCACGAGGCCCTTGGCCGCGCCCAGCCCGTGCCGGGTGTCGACGAACCTCGTGGGCGTCAGCGGCACGTACCGCGAGGGCTCGCCCACCTGGACCAGCGCCGGGTCGGTGATGCCGGTGGGCACGTCACCACCGGCGTGCGCGGTGGTCAGCGCCAGCGCGGCGAGGTCGGACATGCTGCCGTTGAAGCGGTTGACGTCCAGCGACCCGGCGCTGCCGATGCCGCGGATGGTGCCGGTGGCGGAGTACTGCCAGAAGGTCCACGACGGCCAGCCGAGCGTCGGCGGCGCGGCGGTGCTGTAGCTCGCGATCCAGAGCGGGTAGGCGGTGAAGGCGGTCGAGCCGGCCATGGCGGTGCGCCAGAAGTACGGGTACGTGTAGAGGATCGGCGTGCGGCCGGTCAGGGTCTGCAGGGTCGTGAGGAAGCTGCGCGTCCAGCTGACCAGCGCCGCTGGGCTGAGGCCGCCGGCCTCCTCGAGGTCCAGCACGGGCGGCAGGGTGAGCGGCTGCTGCTGGTCGCCGATCGTGGCCGCGAACCGGCGGGCCTGGGCGGCCGCGCTGCCGGCCGCCGTGGAGGGGCGGGCGAAGTGGTACGCCCCGCGGTACAGGCCGGCCGACGCGGCCGAGGACCAGTCGCTGTCGAAGTACGGGTTCAGGACGGACGTGCCCTCGGTCGCCTTGATGAAGGTGAAGTCGTGACCCGCCCCGCGTACGGCGTTCCAGTCGATCGCGGCGCCGTTCGGGTGCTGGTACCGGGACACGTCCGGGCCGGAGACGTCGGCGGACGCGGCGCCGGCGAGCAGCAGCACGGCAGCCACGGCGGCGGCGACGGCACGGGGGAAAAGCACGGGTCCTCCTGGGACGTCTGCGGGCCGTCCGCTGTCGGGTTCGGGCGCCAGGTGCCCGGCCGAGGAGGTCGGCTTCACCCCGAGGGCCGCGAGGCCCGCGAGCTGCGGTGGTCCGCTCTGCCCAGGTGCGAGGGGGGACCCGGCCGTGGGCAGGCTCGACGCCGACCGGGGTGAGGCGCCGAAGGCGGCTCGCTGCCGACGGTAGGTGCGGCAGCGCGATCCCGTGGCCGATCGCGGCAACTCGCCGGAGGTCAGGCGGGCGGGGGCTCCGCGGCGGCCGTCGGGATGCCGGTCGGCTCGGCCGGCGTGGCCGGGGTCCCGTCCTCGTGCTTCGGGCCGGGGATGCCGCGGAACTTGTAGACCATGGGCTCGAGGCCGGCCTGGAGCAGGTACGCCTGGCCGGTCTCGCCGCCGTCGAACGCCTGCAGCACCGCCGCGCCGGCCGTCTCGACCGGGATGATGGGCACGCCGCTCTGCTGGAGCATCTCCTTGATGTTCGAGATGATCTTCGTCTCGGCGAAGCCCGGGCAGAAGGCGTTGATCGTGATGTTCTGCGGGGCGAGCGCCGGCCCCAGGCCGCGGACGAGCCCGACCACGGCGTGCTTGTTTGCGCCGTAGACGGGGTCGAACGGCACCGCGGTGAGGCCGGCCATCGAGGCGGTGCAGACGATCGAGCCGCCGCCGCGCCGACGCAGCACGGGCAGCGCCGCGTGCACGCCGTAGACGACGCCGTCGACGTTGATGCCCATCGCGCGCCGGTACGTCGCGACGTCGAAGTCCTCGTCGACGCCGCAGCCGGTGGAGATGCCCGCGTTGAGGAAGAACAGGTCCAGGCCGCCGTAGGCCTTCTCCGCCTCGGCCGTGGTGGCCATGACCTGGTCGTAGTCGCTGACGTCGCAGCGCAGGAACGTCCCGCCCAGCTCGTCGGCGACCCCCCGGCCGCCCTCCTCGTCGACGTCGAGCAGCACGACGT
>JAODNS010000297.1 GCA_025465145.1 Frankiales bacterium | reverse complement strand
CTGCGCCGGCTCGGCCGCGAGCTGCGCGCCGGCGACAGCGAGGAGGGCCGGCTGCCGCGGCCGTCCACCGCGCTGCTCCGCGAGGCGGTTGCCAACCCGCGCCTGCTGCTGCCTCTCGACCCGCGGGTGGCCCGCCCCGCCGCCCGGCTGGCCGAGCTGCTGACCCGCGCCCGTGCGGCGCTGGCGGAGAGCCCGGAAGCGGCGCTGTGGCAGCTGTGGAGCGGCAGCCCCTGGCCGGTCCGGCTCGAGCGGGCGTCGCTGGACGGCGGCTCCGCCGGGCGGACGGCCGACCGCGATCTCGACGCGGTGGTGGCGCTGTTCGGCGCGGTCGCCCGCGCCTCGGAGCGCCGGCAGCTGGTCGGCGTCGCGACCGTCGTCGCCGAGCTGGAGGCCCAGCAGATCCCGGGCGACACCCTGGCCGACCGCGGCGTCCGGGGCGACGCCGTGCGGCTGCTGACCGCCCACCGCAGCAAGGGCCTGGAGTGGGACCTCGTCGTGGTGGCCGGCCTGCAGGAGGGCGTCTGGCCCGATCTGCGCCGCCGCAGCACGCTGCTCGACGCCGAGCGGCTCGCCCCGGGTCGGTCGCTGCGCGAGCCGGCCGACCGCGCCTCGCTGCTCGTCGACGAGCGGCGGCTGTTCTACGTCGCGCTGACCCGCGCGCGGCGCCGGCTCGTCGTGACTGCCGTGGACAGCGGCGAGGAGGACGGCGAGCGGCCGAGCCGCTTCCTCGGCGAGCTGGGCGTCCCCGTCCAGGAGCACCGCGACCGCGTCGGCCGGCCGCTGTCCCTGCCGTGGCTGGTGGCCGCCCTCCGCCGCGAGGCCGTCGATCCCAAGCGGACGCCGGCCCTTCGCCGCGCTGCCGCGGCGCGGCTCGCCGCGCTGGCCGCGCTGGTCGACGACACCGGGCTGCCGCTCGCGCCGGCCGCCCACCCGGACCGCTGGTGGGGCCTCGCCCTCCCGACCAGCAGCGAGCACCCCGTGCACGCCGAGGGCACGCCGCTGAAGCTGTCCGGCACGTCGCTGGACGGGCTGGAGACCTGCCCGCTGCGCTGGTTCCTCGAGCACGAGGTGCACGCCAAGGAGGCCGCCAGCACGGCCATGGGCTTCGGGAAGGTCGTGCACGCGCTGGCCGAGGAGGTGTCCACCGGCCGGACGCCGGCGGACCTGGACGTCCTCGTCGCGCGGCTCGACACGGTGTGGGACGCCTTGGCGTACGAAGCGCCGTGGCAGTCCGCGCAGCAGCGCGGCGAGGCGCGCGAGGCACTGCGGCGCTTCCTCGAGTGGCACACGTCCGCCCGTGGCCGGGAGCTCGTCGCGACGGAGGTGTTCTTCGCGGTGGACGTCCCGACGCCGGCCGGCACGGTGCAGCTGCGCGGGTACATGGACCGCGTCGAGCTCGACACCGACGGCCGGGTGCACGTCGTCGACCTGAAGACCGGCAAGCGGCCGTTCGTCGCCGGCAAGGTGGCGACGCACGCGCAGCTCGGGACCTACCAGCTCGCCGTCCGCGCCGGCGCCCTCGACGAGCAGCTGCCGGAGCGGCCGGAGGTCGGCGGCGCCGAGCTGGTGATGCTCCGCGTCGAGGACGGACCCGGGCCGAAGGTGCAGGCCCAGCCGGCGCTGGAGCCGTCCCCCTCCTGGGTCGACGTGCTGCTGGACACGGCCGTACGCCGCGTGCTCGGCGAGAGCTTCCCGCCCACGCCGCAGGACCGGTGCGACCGCTGCGCGTTCCGGCGCTGCTGCCCGGCGCAGCCCGACGGACGGCAGGTGGTCGAGTGACGCCGACCGATCTGCGGACCCTGCTGGGCATCCCCTTCACCGACGAGCAGCTCGCCGCCGCGACCGCGCCGCTCGAGCCCGGGCTTGTCGTCGCCGGCGCCGGGTCCGGCAAGACGAGCGTCATGGCCGCGCGGGTCGTGTGGCTCGTCGGTACCGAGCAGGTCGCGCCGGACCGCGTGCTCGGCCTGACGTTCACCAACAAGGCGGCCGCCGAGCTGGCCGGGCGGGTGCGGTCGACGCTGGCCCAGGCGGGGCTGACCGGCGACGACTCGGCCGAGCCGGTCGTGTCGACCTACCACGCGTTCGCCGGCCGCCTCGTCACCGAGCACGGCCTGCGCATCGGCGTCGAGCCGCGGTCGCGCCTGCTCGCCGACGCGACGCGGTTCCAGCTCGCCGGCCGGGTGCTGCGCCGGCACCGCGGACCGGTCGTGCACCTGACCAACCCGATGTCGATGCTGGTCGGCGACCTCGTCGGGCTGGAGAGCGAGCTGTCCGAGCACCTCGTCGACCCGGACGAGCTGATCGCGTTCGATGCCGGCTGGATCGCCGAGCTGGAGGCGGAGTGCCTGTCCCTGCAAGGGGTTCCGCGGACCAAGGGGCAGTGCGACGACCTCGCGAAGATGGCGTCGGTCGGTCGCAAGCGCCAGGAGCTGGCCGCGCTGGTGGCCACCTACCGGCAGGCCAAGCGGGAGCTGGACGCGATCGACTTCGGCGATCAGGTCGCGCTCGCCGCGCGGCTCGCGGAGACGGTCCCCGAGGTGGGGGTGCTCGAGCGCGAGCGGGCGGCGGTGGTGCTGCTGGACGAGTACCAGGACACCAGCGTCGCGCAGCGCCGGATGCTCGTCGGCCTGTTCGGTGGCGGCCACCCGGTCACCGCGGTCGGCGACCCCTGCCAGGCCATCTACGGCTGGCGCGGCGCCTCCGTGGCCAACCTGGACGGCTTCCCGTCGCACTTCGCGCTGCCCTCCGGCGCCGACGCCCCGACCTACACGCTGGCCGTCAACCAGCGGTCCGGCGGCCGGCTGCTGCAGCTGGCCAATGCGGTCGCCGCCGCGCTGCGGCTCCGGCACACCGTCGTCGAGCTCACCGCGCCGCCGCACAAGGCCGACCTCGGCGACACCGTCGTCGGGCTGCACGCGTCCTGGGCCGACGAGTGCCGCTGGGTCGCCCGGCAGATCCGCGCGGAGGTTGATGCCGGCACGCGCCCCGGCGCGTGCGCCGTGCTGGTCCGCGCGCGCAGCGACTTCGGCGACCTCTACGCCGCCCTGGCTGCCGAGGACCTGCCGGTCGAGGTGGTCGGCCTCGGCGGGCTGCTCGCGCTGCCGGAGGTGGCCGACGTGGTGGCGACCCTGGAGGTCGTCGACGACCCGACCGCCAACGCCGCGCTGGTGCGGCTGCTCACCGGACCGCGCTGGCGGCTCGGCGCCCGCGACCTCGCCCGGCTCGGCCGGCAGGCCCGCGAGCTGCTCGACGTGGAGGCGCGCCCGCAGGTTGACCCGCTCACGGAGGCCGTCGCCGGCGTCGACCCGGTCGACGTCGTCGCGCTGTCCGACGCGCTCGACCGCCCCGGCCACGACGGCTGGTCCACGGACGCGCTGCAGCGGGTGACGGCGCTCAACGCCGAGCTGCGGCTGCTCCGCCAGTACCGCGACGAGCCGCTGCTCGACCTCGTCCACCGCGTCGTCGAGGTCACCGGGCTCGACGTGGAGCTCGCCGCGTCGCCCGAGGCCGTCGCGGCCCGGCGGCGCGAGACGCTGTCCGCGTTCCTCGACGTGGTGGCGTCGTTCACCGACCTCGACGGCGAGAGCTCGCTGTCGTCCTTCCTCGCGTTCCTGCGCGCGGCGGAGGAGCACGACCGCGGCCTGGACACCGTCACCCCGTCGGGGAGCGACGCCGTCCAGCTGCTGACCGCGCACAAGAGCAAGGGCCTCGAGTGGGACGTCGTCGCCTGCCCCGACCTCACGGCCAAGGTGTTCCCCTCCGACGCGCTGCGCGGCCGCTGGACCTCCAGCGCCGCGGTCCTCCCCGGCCCGCTGCGGGGTGACGCCGCGGACCAGCCCGACCTCGGCGGGCTCGGCAAGGAGGGCCTCAAGCAGTACGAGGACGACTGCCGGGCGCACCTCGAGCGGGAGGAGCGGCGGCTCGGGTACGTCGCGTTCACCCGCGCCCGGCGGCTGCTCATCGGCAGCGGCCACTGGTGGGGGCCCACGCAGAAGAAGCCGCGCGGGCCGTCGCCGTTCCTCAACGAGCTGCACGCGCACGCCGGCGCCGGGCACGGCCGCATCGACGTGTGGACCGAGAAGCCGACCGACGACACCAACCCGGCGCTCGCGGAGCGGCCGGACCACGTGTGGCCGATGCCCTACGACGAGCAGCCGTACCTGCGCCGCCGCGCCGCCGCCGACGCCGTCCTCGCCGACCTGGGCGCGCTCGCGGAGGGGCGTTCCCTGCCGCAGGTGACCGGCATGACGGTCGGCGAGCGGGAGCTGCTCGACCGGCTGGACCGGGAGGCGGCCCTGCTGCTCGAGGAGGAGCGGACGGCCCGCCGCGGCGAGCGCGACGTGCTGCTGCCGGCCTCGCTGTCCGCCAGCCAGCTGCTGCGCCTGCAGGCCGACCCGGACGGGCTCGCCCGCG
>JAODNS010000242.1 GCA_025465145.1 Frankiales bacterium | reverse complement strand
CAGGTTCTTGGCGACCGGGCCGGTGATGGTGCCGTCCTCCTGGAACAGCACGTACGCGAGCCCCCGGGCGCCGCGCTGCTTGGCCCACTCCTGCCACGCGTCCAGCTGCTTGCGCGGCTGCGCGGCGCCGCCGGCCATCACGACGGCGCCGACGTACTCCGCCTGGAACACTCGGAAGGGCGTGTCCTTGAAGTAGTCGGTGCACTCGACCAGCGGGTTGCCGATGCGCAGGTCGGGCTTGTCCGAGCCGTACGTGCGCATCGCCTGGGCGTACGTCATCCGGGGAATCGGTCGCGGGATCTCGACGCCGATCAGCTTCCACATGGCGTCGAGGACGTCCTCCATCAGGACGATCACGTCCTCCTGGTCGACGAAGCTCATCTCGATGTCGAGCTGGGTGAACTCGGGCTGCCGGTCGGCGCGGAAGTCCTCGTCGCGGTAGCAGCGGGCGATCTGGTAGTACCGCTCGAGGCCGCCGACCATGAGCAGCTGCTTGAACAGCTGCGGCGACTGCGGCAGCGCGTACCAGCTGCCGGGCTGCAGCCGCGCGGGCACGAGGAAGTCGCGTGCGCCCTCGGGGGTGCTGCGGGTCAGCGTCGGCGTCTCGACCTCGAGGAAGCCCTGCGCGTGCAGCACCTCGCGGGCGGCCCGGTTGACGTCCGACCGCAGCCGCATCGCCGCAGCGGGGGCGGACCGGCGCAGGTCGAGGTACCGGTGCCGCAGCCGCGCCTCTTCCCCCACCTCGACGTGGTCGTCGATGGGGAACGGCAGCGGCGCCGCCTCGCTGAGCACCTCGACCGACCTCGCGACGACCTCTACCGCGCCGCTGGGCAGCGCGTCGTTGCGGTTGCCCTCCGGCCGTACGGACACCTCGCCGGTGACGGCGACGCAGAACTCGTTGCGCAGTCCGGACGCCACCTGCTCGTCCCGCACGACGACCTGCGCCAGGCCGCTGCGGTCGCGCAGGTCGAGGAACGCCACGCCGCCGTGGTCGCGGCGGCGGGCCACCCAGCCGGCGAGGGTGACGGTCTGGCCTGCGTGCTCCGGGCGGAGCGTGCCGGCCTCGGCGGTGCGGATCACAGGAGCTTCCCCTTCAGGGTCGAGAGCAGGTCGTCCAGCGGTACGGCGGTCTGCTCGTGCGACCGCAGGTCCTTCAGCTGCGCCTCGCCGGCGTCCAGGTCGCGATCGCCCAAGACGATGGCGTAGGTCGCGCCGGAGCGGTCGGCGCCCTTCATGGCGCCCTTCATGGCGCGCTCTCCGTACGCGACGTCGACGCGGACGCCGGCGCGCCGCAGCTCGCCGGACAGCGCCACCAGGCGGTCCTTGGCGGTCGCGCCGAGCGGCACGAGATACACGTCGCACCGGGCCGAGTCGCCGACGGTCAGCTCCTCCGCCTGGCAGGCGAGCAGCGTCCGGTCGGTGCCGAGCCCGAAGCCGATGCCGGACAGCGGCTGGCCGCCGAGCAGGCCCATGAGCCCGTCGTAGCGGCCGCCGCCGCCGATACCGCTCTGCGCGCCGAGCCCGTCGTGGACGAACTCGAACGTGGTGCGCGTGTAGTAGTCGAGCCCGCGGACGAGCCGCGGCGCCTCCTCCCACTGCACGCCCAGCGCGGACAGGTGCCGCCGCACGTCGTCGTAGTGCTCCTTGCAGCTCGGGCACAGGTGGTCGACCACCAGGGGCGCCGCTCCGAGCTGCGCCTGCAGCTCCGGCCGCTTGTCGTCGAGCACCCGCAGCGGGTTCACCTGTGCGCGGGCACGGGTGTCCTCGTCGAGGTCGAGGCGCCGGAGGAACTCGACGAGCAGCTCCCGGTATGCCGGTCGGCACTGAGCGTCGCCGAGGCTGGTGAGCAGGAGCCGGTACGACGACAGGCCGAGGGAGCGGTAGCCCTCGTCCGCGAGCGCGACGACCTCCGCGTCCAGCGCGGGGTCGTCGAGGCCGATCGCCTCGACGCCGACCTGCTGGAGCTGGCGGTACCGGCCGTGCTGCGGCCGCTCCGCGCGGAAGAACGGGCCGGCGTACCAGAGCTTCACCGGCAGCTGCCCGCGGTCGAGCCCGTGCTCGATGGTGGCCCGGACGACGCCAGCGGTTCCCTCCGGGCGCAGTGTCAGCGAGCGACCGCCGCGGTCCTCGAACGTGTACATCTCCTTGCGCACGACGTCGGTGCTCTCGCCGACGCCGCGCACGAACAGCCCGGTCTCCTCGAAGACGGGCAGCTCTATGTAGCCGTAGCCGGCGCGGCGGGCGGGTGCGGCGAGCGCCTCGCGGACGGCCAGGAAGGCGCTGCTGTCCGGCGGGTAGTACTCGGGCACGCCCTTCGGCGCGGTGAACGCCGCCATCACAGACCGCGCGCGGGCGGGGGGTCGACCAGGTCCTGCAGGAACGGGTTGCTCGCCCGCTCCGCCCCGATGGTCGTGCTCGGGCCGTGGCCGCAGTAGACCACCGTCTCGTCCGGCGCCGACAGCACGACCCGGGCCAGCGACTGCTGCATCTGCTCCCACGATCCGCCGGGCAGGTCCGTACGGCCGATGGAGCCGGCAAACAGGACGTCGCCCGAGAACATCACGGGCGGAGCGGGCTCACCGGCGACGTCGGCGCCGGGCGTGCGGAACACCACCGACCCGGGGGTGTGCCCGGGCGCGAGGTCGACGCCGAAGCGGAGGCCGGCGAGCTCGACCGGCTTCTCCGGGTCGAGCAGCGCGACGTCCTCCGGCTCGGTCCAGGGCAGCCGGCCGCCGAACATCGTCTTCGTCTCCGCGGACAGCCCCTTCATCGGGTCGACGAGCAGCTCGCGGTCACCGGGGTGGATCCACGCAGTGATGCCGCGCGCGCTGCAGACGGGCGTGACGGAGAAGGTGTGGTCGAGGTGGCCGTGGGTCAGGAGGACGGCGACCGGCTGCAGCCGGTGCTCCCGCAGGACGTCGTCCAGCTGCTGCTCGACGCCGATGCCGGGGTCGATGACGACGCACTGCTCGCCCTCGGCCGGGGCGACCACCCAGCAGTTCGTTCCGAAGGCAGCCGCCGGGAAGCCGCGGACCAGCACGATCGTCCTCTCGGCAGGCGTGGTCGACGCGCTCGACCGGGTGCTCGACCCTACCGGCGGGTGTGCGCGGCGACGAGCGGGATTCCCTAGACTGCGCGGAGCACGCCGGCTTCGGGGTGCTCCCGTACGTACGACAGCAGGAGGAGCACGCGTGGCGAGCAGCAAGCGCGAGAAGGAGCTCGCCCGGATGCGGGCGGAGCGGCAGGCCGCGCGGCGCGCCGCCGCCGCCGCCCGCC
>JAODNS010000189.1 GCA_025465145.1 Frankiales bacterium | reverse complement strand
TGATGTCGTGGGTGACGATGAGGAAGGTCGCCTCGATCTGCGCGTTGAGGTCGACGATCAGCTGGTTCAGGTACGCGGTGCGGACCGGGTCGAGCCCCGAGTCCGGCTCGTCGAACAGCAGCACCTGCGGGTTGAGCACCAGCGCGCGGGCCAGACCGGCGCGCTTGCGCATGCCGCCGGAGATCTCGCCGGGGAGCTTCTTCTCGGCGCCGGACAGGCCGGTGATCTCCATCTTCTCCATGACGATGTCTTTGATCTCGCGCTCGGACTTCTTGGTGTGCTCGCGGAGCGGGAACGCGATGTTGTCGAACAGGTTCTGCGAGCCGAACAGCGCGCCGTCCTGGAACAGGACGCCGAACAGCTTGCGGATCTCGTACAGCTCCTTCTCGCGGACCTTCGTGATGTCGGTGCCGTCGATGACGATGGAGCCGTTCTCGGGCTTGAGCAGCCCGATGAGCGTCTTGAGGAAGACGGACTTGCCGGTGCCGGACGGGCCGAGCAGGACGCTGATCTCCCCGGCCGGGAGCGTCAGGCTGACGTTCTCCCAGATGGTCTGCCGACCGAAGCGCTTGGTGAGGTCAGTGACCGTGATCTCGACACCCACGAGGACTCCAGTCAGCGACGGCGGAACAGGGACGGCCGGACGGCAGCGGAGCACGCTGCCCGCGAGGGAGCAGCGGTGATTACGTGACCGTACTCACAGGACGTACCCCGAAGGATACGGGCGTATCCGGCTCCCGCTCATCGGGGGTCGGTAACGGAGCCGCAACGCCGGAGGGGGCGGTCCGCGGTCGGCGGACCGCCCCCTCCGGGACGTGTGGGTGCGGGGACTACTTGACGGTGACCGTCGCGCCGGCGCCCTCGAGGGCCGCCTTCGCCTTCTCGGCCGCGTCCTTGTTGGCCTTCTCCAGAACCGGCTTGGGCGCGCCGTCGACCAGGTCCTTGGCCTCCTTCAGGCCGAGCCCGGTGATGGTGCGCACCTCCTTGATGACCTGGATCTTCTTGTCGCCGGCCGCCTCGAGGACGACGTCGAACTCGTCCTGCTCGGCGGCAGCGTCGTCGCCACCACCGGCAGCGCCACCGGCAGCGGGAGCGGCGGCGACGGCGACGGGCGCGGCGGCGGTGACGCCGAAGGTCTCCTCGAACTGCTTCACGAACTCCGAGAGCTCGATCAGCGTCATCTCCTTGAACTGGTCGAGCAGGTCCTCGGTGCTGAGCTTCGCCATGGTGTGGCTCCTTGGTTGTGTGCCGGTCTCCGGCTTTGCGGGTGGGGTGGTGCGGTTCGGCCGGAGCCGTTACTCGGGAGTGCTGGTCTCGCTGTCGCCGTCGGTCTCGGCGGGGGTGACGCCCTCGGCGGCGGTTGCCGGAGCGGCGCCCGTGTCCCCGGCGGCAGAGGTGTCGTCGCCGGCCGCAGCCTCGACGACCGGCGCCTCGGCCGGACCGTCGGCCGCGGCCTCGGCCTGGTCCGCCGTCGCGTCGGCGGTGACGTCGTCCGCGGGAGCAGCGGGCGTCTCGGCCGGGGTGCCGGCGCCGCCACGCAGGATGCTCGGGTCCTCGGTGGCCTTCGCCTGCAGCGCACCCGCGAGGCGGGCGGCCTGAGCGAGCGGGGCGTTGAGCAGGTAGACCGCCTGCGACAGCGACGCCTTCATCGCGCCGGCCATCTTGGCGAGCAGCACCTCGCGTGACTCCAGGTCAGCGAGCTTGCGGATCTCGTCGGTCGAGAGCGCCTTGCCGTCCAGCACGCCGCCCTTGACGACGAGCGCCGGGTTGGCCTTGCCGAAGTCGCGCAACCCCTTCGCGGCCTCGACCGGGTCGCCCTTGACGAAGGCAACGGCGGTGGGGCCGGAGAGCAGGGCGTCGAGGCCGGTGAGTCCGGCCGCCTCGGCCGCGAGCTTGGTGAGCGTGTTCTTGGTGACGCTGTACGTCGTCGACGCGCCCATGGCGCGACGAAGCTCGGACAGCTGCTTCACGGTCAGCCCGCGGTACTCGGTGAGCACGGCCGCGGAGGAGGTGCGGAAGGCCTCGGCCAGCTCGGCGACGACCTCGGCCTTCTCCGGGTGCACCGTGGCGCGGGTGTGCGTGACGGCCTGATCGGCGGCCATGGGGCTCCTTCGGGATCTGTCACCGGTCGGGCCCTGCAACGTCGAACGCCCCGGCGCGGGTGCGCACGGGGCGTCAGAGGTCGTCCACGGCGAGCCGTGGCGATCTGTCCGTGATCACCTGCGCGGGCCGCCCGCACGAGGCGGGGCTTTCGACCACCTGCGAGCAGGCGGTGACCAGCGGTCTTGGGCGTGGATGAGCCTAGCAGGGCTGCCGGCGGGCGCCGGCGGCCTGCGTGAGCTGCCTGCTCGAGCGGGTGCGCGGAAGGGGGTGCCTGGGGCGCGTTGGCTCAGGCGTCCGCGGTGCCGGCTGCCACCTCGGCGTCGGCCAGCAGGTTGCGGGTGCGGTTCGGGTCGACCGGGATGCCGGGGCCCATCGTCGTCGTGACGACGACCTTCTTGAGGTACTTGCCCTTCGACGACGAGGGCTTGGCGCGGGAGACCTCGTCGAGCGCGGCGGCGTAGTTCTCGACCAGCTGGGTCTCGTCGAACGAGCTCTTGCCGATCACCAGGTGCAGGTTGGCCTGCTTGTCGACCCGGAAGTTGACCTTGCCGCCCTTGATGTCGCTGACGGCCTTGCCGACGTCGGCGGTGACGGTGCCGGTCTTCGGGTTGGGCATCAGACCGCGCGGGCCGAGGATGCGGGCGATGCGACCGACCTTGCCCATCTGGTCGGGCGTGGCGACCGCGGCGTCGAAGTCGAGGAAGCCCTTCTGGATGTCCTCGATGAGGTCATCGGCGCCCACGCGGTCGGCGCCGGCGGCCTCGGCCTCGGCAGCCTTGTCGCCCGTTGCGAACACGATGACGCGTGCGGTCTTGCCGGTGCCGTGCGGCAGGTTGACGGTGCCGCGGACCATCTGGTCGGCCTTGCGCGGGTCAACGCCGAGCACCATGGCGACCTCGACGGTCGCGTCGTACTTGACGGTGCTCGTCTGCTTGGCCAGGCGGACGGCCTCGAGCGGCGAGTAGGTGTGGTCGGCGTCGATCTTGGCCGCCGCGGCGGTGTAGGCCTTGCTGCGCTTCATGGTGTGCCCTTCTTCGCCCGGTAGGGGCTGACGTGGTCGAGCGGGTCCTGGACGGTCCAGGGCCCTCCCACGAGGTCG
>JAODNS010000152.1 GCA_025465145.1 Frankiales bacterium | reverse complement strand
ATCTGGTCGACCAACCCGATCGAGCGGCTCAACCGCGAGGTCAAGCGCCGCACCGACGACGTCGGGATCTTCCCCAACACCGACGCCCTGCTGCGGCTGTCGGCCTGCGTCCTGATCGAGGCCCACGACGAGTGGCAAGACAGCGACCGCCGCTACCTGAGCGAGGAGTCCATGGCGCTACTCAACCCGCCCGCACCCACCGCCCTCGAGCCCCGACGCGACCAGCAGAGCGAGGTGATGGACCAGCCCGCACTCCAGACGGCATAGTCACGATCACCGCGAAGCAACACGCGACGAGCTACACCACGTCATGGGACGTCATCCCCACCAATGCGGCACTGCGCGCCCGATGCTGCCAGGGACGGCCACGGACGGCAACGCTTTGCGGCGGACGGGAAGAGGCCGGTCTGATCAGGTGCACGCGGCCGATTGGGGCCGTGTGGGGTCCGCCGGGGTCGAGGCCCGCCGTCACCGAGCAGGCGCGGCAGTGCCCAGAGACCTGTTTCCGCAGGTCAGACGGGGTAGCGGAGGCGGACGGGAATCGAACCCGCCAGGACGAGATGCTCGCCCTCACCGGTTTTGAAGGTCGGGGCCAGCACCTTTCTGAACTGCGCTTATGTCTAAAACCGCAGGTCACAGGTGGTGTCGCGTGTCGGCCGGTGACGCCGAAATCGACCCCGTTTCGTCTGCTAGTGGCACGCGAATGGCACGTGATCTTGCTCTGTGCCGACGAGTGCGCGGTGGCGCGCCGCTTCGTTCCGTCTCTACGGATCAGGCGCTCGAGGCGAGGTTCATCAGCTGACGACCTTGAGCGCGTACCCGGCGTAGCGCTCGATGATCTCCTCGCGCGACCGCGGCGAGTCCGGCGTCCACCACTCCGGCAGGCGCATGCCCATGGCCCCGATTGCCTTGGCATCGAGGAGCGGGTCGGTGGTTGGGAAGGCACCGAGCCGCACACCGCGCTGGATGACGTCGACGATCAGCGTCTCGGCCTGTGAGCGGATCGCGACGACAGCCTGGTGGTGTTCGGAGGACAGCGCGCGCAACTCGCGGTTCGTGAGGCGCGCGAGCGACGGGAAGTCCAGGTGCTGACGCACGTGCGCGCGGGCGACGGCTGTCAGCTGATCGCGAGGATCGGCGCCGGCATCCATCACTGCGTCCCGCAGCGCTTCGTAGTGCGCCTGGTGCCCGATGACAGCCAGCTCGTAGAGGAGGTCCTGCTTGCTGCTCACGTGGAAGTAGATGGCGCTCGACTGCTGTCCGAGGGCGGTTGCGATGTCCCGGATCGACACCGCGTGGTAGCCCTGCTGCCCGAAGAGCTCGATCGCGACTTCGTACAGGCGACGCTTCGACGGCGTCAGGTCATGGCCCGACGGGAGCAGCGCAGGCGTCGTCACCTGGACCGACATGCCGTGCCTCCAACCGAGCGACCGTTCAGTAGGTCTGCGAGGATAGCGCGAACAGGGCAAGCCGTAAATGTCCCTACCTGTCTTGACATGTGAACCGCAGAGGCAGGACGCTGCCGCCACCCAACAGAACGATCGATCAGTAGGTGGCCTCAGCGATGACGTCCGGCCGGCTCCTCCGCCGCCCCGAGCTGCTGTTCGTGCTCGGGCTGCTGGTGGTCGTCGCGCTGCTGCCCGACCACCTGCCCTTGGGCATCGCCGGCCTTGGCGTCGTGACCGGCAGCGTCCTCGGGCTGAACGCGATCGGCATCGTCCTGCTGTACTCGCGCACGGGCATCCTGAGCTTCGCCCAGTTCGGGCTGGGAGCAGCAGCAGCAGTGCTGTTCTACCTGTGGGTGCTCTACAACCAGTGGCTGGTGCTGGCCAACGGGATCTGTCACTGCCTTGGCCCGTCCGGCGCCTCGATCTCGCGGCTACAGCACAACCCGGACATCTTCCGCGAGTTCTTGCTGCAGCACCACCCGTGGGCGCTCGTGGTCAATGTCCTGATCAGCGCCGCACTGGGCGTCTTCCTGGCCGCAGACGCCGGGCGCCAGGTCTTCCTGCTGGTCTACGGGCTGTTCCTGCGTGCCCCGCGCATCGTCCCGACCGTCGCCACCCTCGCCTTCGCCTTCGGCGCGGCCGGCGCGGGCGGGCTGGTCACCCTGCGCACGACCACCGTCTTCGGCTGGCACGCGTTCGGCTGGTTCCCGTATGGCCCGCGTCCCGGTACGGGTGAGGAGGGACGACCTGCCGTTCCGGAGGGCGTCTTCCAGGCGCCGCATCACGAGGCGCTCGGCTTCGGGCTCAGCGGCGGCGCGCGCTTCCACCTATACGACGTGCTCGCCCTCGTCGTCGCGCTGCTGGCCCTACTCGCCGTGACTCTGCGGTTCCGCCTCGGCCGACGCGGGCTCGACAGCCGCGCCACCGCCGCGAACGCCGAGCGCGCCGCAACGCTCGGCGTCGACGTCGTGCGCGAGCTGAAGCAGCCGTGGCGCGTCGCCGGCGCCCTGAGCGGCCTGTCCGGGGTCCTCAGCGTTTCGCTCGCGCAAGCCGCGCCGGTGGTCGGGCTCGACATGGCGGCGCTGACGCTGGTGCTCGCGGCGGTGGTGCTCGCCCGGCTCACCAGTCCTGGCATCGCGTTGCTCGCCTCGGTCCTGCTGGGCGTCCTGGCGCAGGGGATGTTCTGGAACTTCCACTCGCAGCTGCCGTTCCAGGGCTCGCTCGTCCTCGTGATCGGCGTGTCGCTGCTCCTGCAGCGCCGCAGCGGGAGCCGGGCGGAACGCGACGCCGAGGGCATCTTCACCACCGCGCCGGAGCCGCGAGCCGTGCCGCGGGCGCTCCGGACCGCTCCCGGTGTGAACGGGCTGCTGCGCGGCACGACGTTCGTGGCCGGACTCGCGTTCCTCGCGTACCCGGTCATCACGACGCCCCGCCAGCTGAGCCTCGGCGTCGTGATCGTGTCCTACATGGTGATGGGCCTGAGCCTGCTCGTGGTGTCCGGATGGGCGGGTCAGGTCAGCCTGGGCCAGATCGGTCTCGCCGCCGTCGGTGGCTACGTCGCCGCGATCGCCGGCGGGTCGTGGCACCTGCCGCTGCCGGTGGCACTTGTGCTCGGCGCGCTCGCCGCCGCGGCCGTCTCGCCCGTCGTGGGCCTTCCCGCGATCAGGCTGCCCGGGCCGTTCGTCGTCATCATGACGCTGGCCTTCGCCCTGGCCGTTCCGGCCGTCCTGCTGAACGGGGACCTGCTCGGGGCCGCGCTGCCCACGACCCTCGAGCGCCCGGTGCTGCTCGGCCTGGACCTGGCCAGCGACCGCTACTACTACTGGCTGTCGCTGCTCGTCCTGCTCGCGAGCCTCGCGGTCGTGACCGGCCTGCGCCGGTCGCGGCTGCGCCGGGCGCTCATCGCCGCGCGCGACAACGCACAGGCAGCGGCCTCGTTCGGCCTGCCGATCACGCGGTTGCGCCTGGAGGCGTTCGCCGTCGCCGGACTGCTGGCCGGTCTCGGCGGCGGCCTGCTCGCCTACGCCACCGGCGGCGTCGAGCCCGACACCTTCTCCGCCACCAACAGCGCGGTGCTGTTCCTCATCGTCGTGATCGGCGGGCTCACCGCCGTGTCCGGGCCCGTCCTCGGCGCGGCGCTGTTCGGGCTGGTCCAGCTGGCCGGGACCGCGGCCCTCGGCCTGCTCACCGGCCTCGGCACCATCGTCGTCCTCGCCGTCCGGCCAGGCGGGCTGGCCGGCATCGTCTTCAGCCTGCGCGACGCAGCGGTGCGCGTGATCATGCACCTGCAGGGCCACGACCTCGTTCAGCGCGCGGGCGGCGGCAGCCGGATCGCGATCGCTGACCGGGGTGCGCAGGCACCCGTCGTGCCCGTGGCGTACCGGCTGGTCGGCGACGGCTACGGGCCGGTCGAGGGAACCCGACTGCGCACCGTCGAGGGGGCGGAGCCCGTGCCGGAGGCCACTGACGCCGCGGAGCTGGCGCAGCAGGTGGAGGCGGCGCTGACAGCGATCAGCTGCCACCGCCTGGACGTCGTCTACGGCGGCGCCGTCGCTGTCGCCGGGGTCTCGCTCACCGTCGCGCCTGGAGAGGTGCTCGCGGTGGTCGGCCTCAACGGCGCCGGCAAGACCTCCCTCCTGCGCGCCCTCGCCGGGCTCGAGCCGGCGGCGCACGGCACCGTGGAGCTAGCTGGCGAGGACGTCACCAAGGTCTTCGCGCAGGCGCGGGCGCAGCGCGGGCTCGCGTACGTGCCGGGCGGCGCGGCCGTGCTGCCGACCCTGACGGTGCGCGAGAACCTCCTCGTTGCAGGCGGCGACGACGACGGCATCGCTGACGTGTTCCGCCGATTCCCCGCGCTGGGTTCGCGTGCCGCGACCGCCGCCGGAAACCTCTCCGGCGGCGAGCAGCAGGTGCTCGCGGTCGCGCAGGCGCTGCTGCGTCGACCCCAGGTGCTGCTCGTCGACGAGCTGTCGCTCGGCCTGTCACCGGAGGCGCTCTCCTCCGTCCTGGAGCTGCTGGACGAGCTGCGCACAAGCGGCACGGCGATCGTGCTCGTGGAGCAGTCGATCAGCACAGCGATGTCGCTGGCTGACAGCGCCCTGTTCCTCGAGAGCGGCAAGGTCCGCTACCAAGGCCCGGCGCAGGCGCTGCGCGACCACCCCGAGCTGTTCGCATCCGTGGCCTTCGGCGCAGGCGGCGGCGTCGGCGGCGGCTCCGAGCTGGCCCGGGCACGGGCGCAGCAGCGGGACCGCGAGGTCGTGCTCCAGGTCGAAGACCTCTCAGCCGCGTACGGCGACGTCCGGGTGGTGTCGGACGTGCGCCTGGAGGTGGGCGCGGGCGAAGTGGTCGGCGTCCTCGGGCCGAACGGCGCCGGCAAGACCACGCTGTTCGACTGCCTGTCCGGAACCATGCCCGTGACCAGTGGGACGGTGACGCTGTTCGGCCATGACATCACGCGACTGTCGCCGCACCGGCGCGCAGAGCGCGGCCTCATGCGGTCGTTCCAGAGCGTCCGGCTCTTCCCCTCGCTGACGGTCCGCGAGTGCATCGCCGTCGCGCTGGAGACGCGCCTGAAGGTCAAGAGCCCCGTTTTCGCGGGGCTTTGGCTCGCACCCGCCCGCGTCGAGGAGCGCCGGGTCGACGAGCGCGTGGCCGACCTGCTCGAGCTGCTTCGCCTGGAGGCCGTGGCCGACGCGCCCGTGGCGTCCCTCTCGCTCGGCTCCCGCCGCATGGTCGACCTCGCCTGCCAGCTCGCGGCGCGACCGAAGGTCCTGCTGCTGGACGAGCCGTCCGCCGGCCTCGCCCAGGGCGAGACCGAGCTGCTCGGCCCGCTGGTCAGCCGGATCAGCAGCGACCTTGACTGCGCCGTCCTGATCATCGAGCACAACGTGCAGGTGCTCGCCTCCGTCGCGCACCGCCTCGTCGCGATGCGTGCGGGGCAGGTCATCGCCGAGGGCGCCCCCACGGCAGTCCTCGAGGACCCTGCCGTGCGCAGCGCGTACTTCGGCGCCCAGCGCGGCTCCGACGCCCTGACCCCCGCATGACCCCACCTACGAAGGGATCAGCCGACAAGATGGCCACCCCCACCATGACGCGGCGCAACGCCAAGGCGTCCGCCTCCTCGGCACCGATGACGGCAGCCGCCTTCCAAGAGGCGTTCGAGCGAATCGTGGCGAACGCGTCGCTGGTCATCAAGGGCAAGGAGCAGGCCCTGCGCCTGGTCCTCACCGCAATGGTCGCTGACGGTCACTGCCTGCTGGAGGACATGCCCGGCACCGGCAAGACCATGATGGCCCGAGCGCTGTCGACGTCCATCAACGCGCGGTCCAATCGCATCCAGTGCACGCCCGACCTGCTGCCCTCGGACGTCACCGGCGCCCCCGTGCTGGACACGCGCACGGGGACCTTCAGCTTCCGCGAAGGCCCCGTCTTCAGCAACGTACTGCTCGTCGACGAGATCAACCGCGCGACGCCCAAGACGCAGTCGGCGCTGCTGGAGGCCATGCAGGAGCGCAACGTCACCCTCGACGGGCAGACGCACCGCCTCCCGACGCCGTTCCTCATCCTCGCGACGCAGAACCCGGTGGAGCAGGCTGGGACGTTCCAGCTGCCGGAGGCGCAGCTCGACCGCTTCCTCGTGAAGCTCTCCGTCGGCTATCCCGACCGGCAGGCAGAGGGTGAGCTGCTCGACGCGAACAAGTCGACTGAGGCGATCACCCGGCTCGGCCCGGTGTCGAGCACCGAGGAGATCCTCGCCATGCAGGCGTTCTGCCAGGACGTGGACCTGCCCGAGCCGGTGAAGATGTACATCGTCGACGTCTGCCAGGCGACACGCACCGACCCTTCGCTGCTGATGGGCGCCTCGTCCCGCGCGTCGATCGCGCTCGTCAAGGCGTCGCGCGTGCGGGCTGCCTCCCAGGGCCGCGCCGTCGTGCTGCCGGACGACGTGCGCGCGCTGCTCACGGCGGTCATCGAGCACCGCCTGATCCTCACGCCCGACGCGCAGCTGCGCGACGAGACGGTGTCGAACGTCCTTGAGCGCATCCTCACGCGCATCCCTGTTCCGCTCGGCGTCGGCGGCTAAGACGCCATGGCACGTTCCCGACGCCGGGGCCGCGCGACGTCCGAGGTCGCCGGGGTCGCCGCCCTCATCGAGCGTCTGACGGGATTGACCTCCGCAGGCGCCATCGTGCTGGGCGGCAGCCTGCTCGGGTTTCTCCTGGCGAAGGCTCTCGGCGGGCGGGCGCTGTTCCTGCTCGTGTACGCGGGCGTGCTCATGGTCGTGACGGCGCTTGTCAGCTCCCGCCGGAAGAGGCGGCTGGCTGCGGAGCGGTCGGCGCTGCCCACCCGCATGCGCGTGGGTCAGGCCGCGGAGGTCGAGCTCACGGTCCGCGCGCCGTCGCGACTGCGCGCGTTCGTCGTGCAGGAGCACCTGTCGTCGCTGCTGAGCGACCCGGTCCGGGTGCCGGTGCCGACGGTGGGCGGCGAGCAGGAGTTCGTGCACACGTACTCGATCCGGCCAGCGCTGCGCGGGGTCTACCAGCTGGGACCGCTCGCGGCGGAGTGGTCTGACCCGTTCGGGTTGGCCCGCCATCAGCAGCAGCTGACCGAGCCGGTCGACGTGATCGTGCACCCGACAACGGACGCCGTCTTCGATCGCCCGCTCACCCGGATGTGGGAGGACCCGCCGTTCCGACCGCCGGTGAGCAAGCCATGGCCCCAGGGGTTCGAGTTCTACGGCATGCGCGACTACGTGCCAGGTGACGACCCGCGCCGCATCGTGTGGACGGCGCTGGCGCGCACCGGCAAGTACCTCGTGCGCGAGTCGGAGCAGGGCATCACGGACCGCATCACGCTGGTCCTCGACAACAACCGCAAGGCGCACAGCCCAGGCTTCCCGTCTGAGACCTTTGAGCTCGCCGTCCGCGCCTGCGCCTCCCTGGGCGCGTGGAACATCAAGCAGGGCTTCTCGGTCCGCTTCCTGACCAACGACTCCGGCCAGGGTTCCGAGCTGCGCGGCAGCAAGGCACGCATCTCACTGCTGGACGAGCTCGCGCAGCTGGAGATGACCGACAGCCCGGTCAGCAAGGCGATCGAGCGCGTCATCACAGAGCGGCGCAGCGGCACGCACATGTGCCTGGTGTCGACGTCCTTCGACAGCCGCACGGCAGCGCGCGTGCGGATGCTCACCGACAAGGGGATGAGCCTCGTGGTCGCCCTCGTGAAGTGGGACGAGTCCGACCCGAACGCAGCGCGCCGGGCACGGGAGATTGGCGCCCAGGTCGTCCAGGTGAGCCCTGGACAGCAGCTCGAGCACGCGTTCGCGCACGGCCTCGGGGTGGCGGTCAGATGACGTCGCTCCTCGATCCGCCCGTCGAGATGGCGGTCGCAGAGGTCGCCGATCCCGATCTTCCGCTGGTCGACGCGGACCTCAGCAGGGACCCGGGCGGCGACGCCGGGGAGGACGGGTCCGACGACGCGCCGACCGCTGTCGCGCCCGCCGCGCTCGGATTGGCCGTGGTGTCCGGTGCACTGTCCGCCGCCGGCGCCGCGTGGATGATCGGCGGCACCTTCCGCGGCACAGAGGCGCGGCTCGTCGGGCTCCTCGGCGTCCTGCTCGGCACCACACTTGTGTTCGCCGCCACCCGGTGGCGCAGTCCCGCGCTGCAGTACCTCG
Source organism: Frankiales bacterium (assembly GCA_025465145.1). Classification (GTDB taxonomy): domain Bacteria; phylum Actinomycetota; class Actinomycetes; order Mycobacteriales; family SCTD01; genus RYN-124. Next base: position 3,357 of record JAODNS010000152.1, on the reverse strand, counting down.
TGCTGCCGGCGTCGTTGCTGCTTGGCGCAGTGCTCATGAGCTCCGCCTCGGGCGCCGGCACGTCGAGCCTCCCAGCGCTGGTCAAGGACGCCGCGACGTCCTCGCAGGTGCTGCAGCCGCCGATCGACTTCACGCCGGGCTGGCGCCTCATCCTCGTCGTGATCCTGGCGCTGCTGTCGTCTTCCGCCTGCGCGCTGGCGCTCTCGATGCGCCGTCCGCGGCTTGCCGTGCTCGTGCCGACGCCACTCACCGTGGTCGCCGCCCTCGTGCAACCGGGCGCCTCCGCCATCACCACCAGCGCGGTCAGCGTCGGCTTCGTCATGATGGGTCTCGCGACCTCGTACGCCGCTGACGGCGTCGGCGACACGTTCGACAAGAGCTTCGAGCTGCGTCGTCTCGCCCGTAGCGCGCTCGCCGGCGCTCTGCTGGTGGCCGCCCTCGTCGCGGCGAGCCACGTGTCGTTCCTGTTCCCGCAGCACGACGCCCACCGCGTGGTGCCGCCGCGACGCCCCCCGGTGAGCCCGCCGCAGCCGGACGTGCCGTTGTACACCGTGAAAGGCGCGCTCAACGGGCCGCTGCGTGTAGGCGTCATCGACGTGTATGACCCCAAGGAGCGCGCTTGGCTGCTGCCGCCAGTCGACAACCAGCGCCTGGTGCGCACGGAGCTGCCCGCCGCCGTGGCGGACGCTCCGGCAGAGAGCGGCCCGCAGTCCCGGCTCACCGTGACGGTCCAGCAAGCGCGTGGTCACCTGCTGCCGCTCGTCGCCGGCGCCCGCCGGCTCGAAGGCGACGCCGTCACCGACTTCGACCCGCGCACGCAAGGGCTGACACTGGCCAAGCGCCCCGTGTTCACCGGGCTCCGGTACGACGTGATCGGCAACCCGGCGCCGAATGGCCAGCAGCTGAGCCGCGTCACAGGCGAGGTGCCCGGCGGCATGAAGGAGTTCCTCACCGCACCACCCGTGCCACCGGCGGTCGAAGCGCTCCTGGACAAGGCGCCGCAGGCGCCGTACGCGCGGCTGCAGGCGGTCCGGACGGAGCTGTACAAGCGCTTCGTCGCGTCTGGGCAGGGAAAGCCGACCGACGTCTCCGCCGACCGCGTCGTCGAGCTTCTCAACGGTGGCAACGGCAACCCCTACGAGCTCACCGCGTCTGAGGCGCTGCTCGCGCGGTGGGCCGGCATCCCCGCGCGTATCAGCTTCGGCTACTACCACGGCCAGCCCAAGAGCAACGGCGAGGTCGAGTTCCGGCCCACGAACGCCGCCACGTACCTCGAGGTCTGGTTCGCGCCCTACGGCTGGCTCCCCGTCGTCGGGACGCCGCCGCGCGCGACGCAGAGCCTGTCGAACAACCAACGCAACAACGACGCGAACATCCAGGCGTCACCGGAACTGGGCATCAACGTGTACCTGCCGGTGCGCCGGCCGAACCGCCTGCCGCTGTACGCGTACGCGCGGTACTTCCTGATCCGGTCGCTGCCGGTGGTGGCGTCGGGGTTACTGCTGGTGCTGCTCTACCCGGTGCTGCTCAAGCGGATCCGCCGTCGGCGGCGCCTGGCGTGGGCGGCCGCGAACGGGACGTCCGGCACGATCGCTGCGGCGTACTGCGACCTGCGAGACCAGATGATCGACCTTGCGCTGCCGGGACGCGCAACGACACCCCTGGAGCTGGTGGAGCTCGTGGACGAGGACGAGGAGCACGCCGAGCTGGCGTGGCTGGTGACGCGCTGCCTCTGGGGCGACCTGAGAACGCAGGTGAGTCCGGCCGACGCGGAGACCGCTCAGCGGCTCGCGTCGTCCGTGGGCACGCGGCTGACCAAGGCGCAGCCGGAGACTGCGCGCCTGCTCGCCGCTGTCTCCCGTGCCAGCCTGCGCGTCCCGTACAGCGTCGAGGTCCCGAACGTGTGGTGGTCGTTGAGACTGCGTCCGCGTCTGCCGCGCCCGTCCCTGTCGCCACTGCGCCGGCTGCGTCCAACCGCGGCCACCTCGCTGGTCGCGCTCCTCGCCACCCTGACGCTCGGCGGCTGCTCCGCCGACAAGCCCGCAGCCGCAGAGCCGGCCGTCGCCTTCCCGACGCGGCTCGCTCCCACCGCCGTCGCCGGCCTGCAGGTCAAGGAGGAGCCGAAGGCGGCGGAGGCGTACATCAAGGGCGCCAGCGACAAGAACGTGATCATCCGCGAGGGCAAGGTCGTCTCCTTCAACCGCAACGGCCTCGTCCAGGGGGCGCTGCAGGTGGCGCAGCTCAAGCGCGGCTACGTCAGCACTGACAAGGAGGTCGTCGCCGCGCTGACGCGGAGCATCGGCCGCGTCAAGCAGCTGCCCGCGCAGCACGACCACCGGCTGTGGTCGCTCGGCGACGGCAGCCAGCGCATCTACCTGTGGTTCCCGACCGTGAAGTCCATGGCGCTGCTCGTCGTCCGAGCCCAGATCACTGACGGTGCGGCAGAAGCGCTCGCCCGCAGCCTCATCGACTACGGCGACGGGGGCCAGATCAACGACGCAGCGCTCACCGCCGCCTTCGCCAGCGTCCCCACCTCGGAGCCAACCCCATGAGATTTCGGAGCACCCACGCCTCCCGGTTCGCAGCCGTCCTGTGTCTGGCGCTGCTGACCGGCTGCGGCCCGAAGACGCAGCTCGACCTGGACCTGCGCAGCGTGTCGATCACCGTGCCGCGCTTGGTCACGCCGGCGGTCCAGCTGGTGCCGCCGGCGACGACGCCGCAGCCGGCGCCACTGCCACCGACCCCGCCGCTCGTCACCGTGCTCGCTGCCGTACCCGACGCGCCGCCTGCTCTTCCCACAGGCCCGCAGCCGGTGCCCGCTCCCCCGGTGCCCGCCTGCCCCAAGGCCGGCCCGCTTGACGTTCCAGCGCGACCGGCTGCGCTGAGCGTCGAGCTCCCACCGGCGGCGGCGACGTACCCGCAGACCAGCACCGGGAGCTTCGCCGGAGCGGCGGGAACGCCGTCGTCTGGCGCCCTCAACGCCCCCGTGACCACCGTCGTGAAGCGCCTCCCTCGCGTCGTCAGCAGCGCCGGCCAGGCCATCGACGGATATCAGGTGGTGCGGACGGACACCCTGCACAAAAGCACGTCGGTCGAGGCGTACCAGCTCGTGCACGCCTCCACCGCCCCGACAGCGACGGCGGGCGGCATCTACCTCGTGGGACTCGGATGGCGGGACCCGGTGCGCGGCGACCTGACCTTCGAGCCGACAGGCAACGGCCTTCAGGTGCTGCCTCTCCCGGTGGCAGTGGCGCAGAGCGGGACCGTCCAGTACGTCGGAACGGCAACCGACCCCAGCACCCTGACGACGCTCACGCTGACCCGCAACGTCAGCGGCCGCAAGCGCGTCGACGTCTG
>JAODNS010000115.1 GCA_025465145.1 Frankiales bacterium | reverse complement strand
GACGAACCCGCGGGTCGAGCGCGCCCCCCGGCCGATGCGCCGGGCCGGCGAGGACACGATGGAGACGGTCGTCGGCCGCAACCCCGTCGTCGAGGCGCTACGGGCGAAGGTGCCGGCGACCGCGCTGTACGTCGCGCTCGGCCTCGACGCGGACGAGCGCGTGAGCGAGTGCGTCGCGCTGGCCGGCAAGGCGGGCGTCGCGATCCTGGAGATGACGCGCCAGGAGATGGACAAGATGACCGGCCGCGCCCTGCACCAGGGGCTGGCGCTGCAGGTCCCTCCGTACGAGTACCTCCACCCGAGCGACCTGCTCGCCGAGGCGCTCAAGGCGTCCCAGCCGCTGCTCGTCGCGCTGGACGGTGTCACGGACCCGCGCAACCTCGGCGCCGTGGTCCGCTCCGCGGCCGCTTTCGGTGCCCAGGGCGTGCTGATCCCGGAGCGCCGGTCCGCGGCAATGACGGCGTCGGCCTGGCGCACCTCGGCCGGCGCCGCCGCGCGGCTGCCGGTGGCGCGGGCGACGAACCTCGTCCGGGCGCTGAAGGAGCTGAAGGAGGGCGGCCTGTTCGTCGTCGGGCTGGCCGCCGACGGCAGCGTCTCGCTGGACGACCTCGAGGTCGCGACCGACCCGCTGGTCGTCGTGGTGGGGTCGGAGGGGGAGGGCCTGTCGCGGCTGGTCGCCGCGACCTGCGACCTCACCGTGAGCATCCCCATGGGCGGCCCCACGGAGTCCCTCAACGCGGGCATCGCGGCCGCCGTCACGCTCGCGGAGGTCGCCCGGCGCCGCCGTTCGGGCTAGGCGATCATGGGGCGAAGCGGACACCGATGCCCAGAATTGCGGAAGAACAGGCCAGATTGTCCGGTTGTTCCGTGCGTCACTCCGGAGTTCCTGCGTCGTTGTTGTGACCAGACACCATGGTCAGGCCGGATCTGCGGCCTTACAGTCGACCGGCACATGTGCACGAACCTGTCATCCCAGCGAAGGGGCGCGACGTGCGACTGACCCGCGAGCGCACTTCCCCGAAGCAGCAAAAGGCCCCCGCGCCGCTGCTCCAGGTGGTTCCGGAGCTGGTCGAGGACAGCGTCCTGGTCGAGGAGCTGGCGGCGACCGTCGAGGCCGCCACCGCCCTGGGCGAGGCGCCCGCGTCGCTCGTCGCCGAGATCGCCGCGGCCGAGCACTTGGTCGACGAGCTCGACCGCGAGGTGCACAGCGGGGTCCCGACAGCTGCCGACCGCTGGCGCAACGCCGACGGACTCACCGACGACGACCTCGTGCTCGCCGCGCGCAGCGGCGACGACGCCGCCCTGTGCGAGCTGCTGAACAAGTACCGCGCGTTCGCCCGCGTCAAGGCGCGGTCGTACTTCCTCGTCGGCGCCGACCGCGAGGACATCGTCCAGGAAGGCATGATCGGCCTCTACAAGGCGATCCGTGACTTCAACCCGGACATGCAGAGCTCGTTCCGCGCCTTCGCCGAGTTGTGCGTGACCCGCCAGATCATCACCGCGATCAAGACCGCGACCCGCCAGAAGCACGGCCCGCTCAACAACTACGTCTCGTTTTCGCGCCCGGTGTCCGGCGACGACGACGGCGAGCGCGTCCTCGGGGACGTCATCCCGACCGTCGCGATCAGCGACCCCGCCGACCTCGTCATCTCCGCGGAGCGCATCCGCGCCCTGCAGGCGCACTTCGACGAGGTGCTCAGCGACCTCGAGACCGAGGTGCTGCGGCTGTACGTCGAGGGCAAGAGCTACCAGGAGATCGCCGAGCGGCTCCAGCGGCACGTGAAGTCGATCGACAACGCGCTGCAGCGCATCAAGCGCAAGCTCGAGGGCCACCTGCAGGCCCGCACGGTCGCCGACGCCGGCTGACCGGTCCCAGCTCGTAGGGCGGCGGCCGCGCCCTGGGGGGGTAGGACACGGCCGCCGACGCAGTCGAGGTACCCGCGCTGCCCGTACGGAACCGCCACGGTGTCCTGGCGCTCTAGGCTTGGCAGCCCCGCCGGGTTAGCTCAGTTGGCAGAGCACCGCTCTTGTAAAGCGGATGTCGTCGGTTCGATCCCGACACCCGGCTCTGCGAACTCGTGAACAGACGGTGCGTTCGTACCGATACTCCTCTGGTGCTCACCTCCCAGCGCGCGACGTCGGGCAAGCAGGCTGCCCGCCTGCTGCTGGCCGCCGGTGCGCTGACGCTGGTCAACAACTACCTGCCCGGGGCCGAGCACCTCGACATCGCCGTCCTCAACGCCATCGGCCTCGTCGCCGTCGGCCTGGGGGCTGTGGGGCTGCTCGTCCCGTGGCAGCGGCTGCACGTGCGCGCTCCGCTGGTCCTCGCGCTGGCCGCCTTCGGGCTGATCGCGCTGGGCGACCGGTACGGCGGCGTCAGCGACTTCAGCTACGCCGTCTACTTCGTGGTCGTCTTCGTCTGGGTCGGCATCGGCCAGCCGCCGCGGACGTCGTACTGGCTCGCGCCGGTGGCGACGGCGGCGTACGTGCTGCCGTTCCTGCTCGAGGGCGATCCGCCGACCAACGCCGTCGCGTCGGTGACCGTCGCGATCCCGGTCTGCCTGCTCGTCGGCGAGGTGCTGGCGCGGTCGGTGCGCCGATCGGAGGCGAGCCGGCAGCAGCTGCGTGCGCGCGTCGAGGTCGTCGAGCGGCTCGCGACGCTGACCAGCGAGTTCGGCCGTGACTTGGATCCCGATGCGGTCAGCCGCCGGATGGTCGACGCGGCGGTCGACGTGTTCTCGGCGCCGGCTGCGGCGTACGGCTGCGTCGACGGCGACGACCTCGTCGTCACGGCGGTGGCCGGGCTGCCGGCATCGCTCATCGGCCAGCGGGTGCCCCTGACGGCGACCCGGCTGGTGCGGGCCGCCGCGGCCGAGCGGGCCGTCGTCACCAGCGAGGACTCGGCCGCGCTGCTGGACATCCCGCCGGGCGGCAGCGCCCTGACGGTTGCCTGCTTCGGCGAGGGGCTGCTGGGCGGGCTGACGGTCCTGCTCAACCGGCCGGCCGAGACGGTGACGCAGGCGGACGAGGACGTACTGCGGCTGCTCGGCACCCAGGGCGCCGCGGCACTGGTCAACGCGGTGCGGCACGACGACGTCGTACGGCAGCGCGCCCACGAGCAGGACGTCGTCGACGTGCTCGCCGACGGCGTCCTCGTCGTGGACGGAGCCGGCAACGTCACCGCGTCCAACCGGGCGGCGAGCCTCCTGCTCGGCCGCGCGCCCGAGGACCTCGTCGGCTCGCCGCCACCGCTGCCCATCGGTGCGCCGGGCCAGCCGGTGCAGCACGAGCTCGCTCCCGGCCGCTGGATCGAGGCGCTGCCCGCGGTGCTGCCCGCGACCGGCGAGCTCGTCGTCGCGCTGCACGACACCAGCCGGCAGCGCGCGCTGGACGAGGCCAAGGACCTGTTCCTGGCGACGACGAGCCACGAGCTGCGCACGCCGCTCACGGCCATCAAGGGCTACGTCAGCATGCTGCAGCGGCGGTGGGACGTGCTGTCCGAGGAGGCCCGGCTCGAGGCGCTCGCGACGGTCTCCGACCAGACGGACAACCTCGTGGAGCTGACCAACCACCTGCTCATGGGCGCCCGCGCCGGCACCGCCGCGCACGGCGCCGGCACTCCCTTCGACCTGCGGGACGTGGTCGCCCGCGCCGTCACCGCGTACTCCCGCGTCTCCGACCGGCACCGCCTGCTCGCGGACCTGCCCGCGGAGCTGCCCAGGGCGCTGGGTGACCCGCTCAGCACCGGCAACGTCCTCGGCCAGCTGGTGGAGAACGCCATCAAGTACAGCCCGGGCGGCGGTGACGTGACGCTGGCCGTGCGCGACGAGGGACCCGAGCTGGCCGTCGAGGTGATGGACCGTGGCGTCGGCGTGCCGGTGGGGCGCGAGGAGGCGCTGTTCACGCCCTTCTACCAAGCGGCGCCGGCCAACACGCGTGAGTTCGGCGGCGTCGGGCTCGGCCTCTACATCGTCCGGCAGCTCGTCGAGGCACAGGGCGGACGGGTCACGGCAGCGAACCGCCCGGGTGGCGGCGCCGTGCTGCGCTTCACGGTGCCGGTGGCCGCTGCCGGCTAGCGCTGGACAGGTGCCCGGCCTCGGCGGACTCTCGAAGGGACACGGTCCCGGCGCGTCCTGATCTGGTGCCGGGGCCGTGCCACGCCCGAACCGGCCGCGCCGATCATGTGACCGGTCACAGCAGGGTCCGGCCGCAACGGCGGCGAAACCCTCTGCATGCCCCGCCTCCGCACCGCCCTCCTCGCCGCCGCCGCCCTCGCGTTCGCCGTACCGGCGAGCGCCTGGGCCGACCCGCAGGACTGCCTCAAGCCGGACCCGGAGTCGGCGCTGTGCGCGCTCGAGGTGGGCGGCGGCGCCGTCCAGCAGGCGGAGGAGCCGCTCATCGGCCCGCGTGACACCGCACGCACCGCCGGCGACGCGGCGCTGGAGGCCGCCGGCCTCTGCGACGCGACCGACCACGCCGCCTGCCTGCTGCCGTTCCCGAACGACGCGTTCACCGTCGCCGACCCGTCGACGCGCACCGGCCGCCGCGTCGCGATCAGCCCGCTGGCCATGCCGCGCAACGTCGCGAACAAGCCGCTGGACCCGACCGACTTCAACCGCAACGACGGCTGGTCCGCCGGCTCACCGGTCCTGACGAGCGTGCCGGGCCTGAGCCTCCAGAACAGCGGCATCGCCGGCATCCGCAACCCCGCCGCTTCCCTCGCCCAGGACGCGCCGATCGTCCTGCTGGACGCGGCCACCGGCGAGCGGCACCCGTACTGGGCCGAGCTCGACGGCAACCCCACCGCCGGCGAGCAGCCGCTGCTGATCGTGCGCCCCGCCGTCAACTTCCGCGAGAGCCACCGCTACGTCGTCGCCCTGCGCGACCAGCTCGAGACCGCGGCCGGCAAGGACATCGAGTCCAACGACGCCTACGCGGCCCGACGGGCCGAGAAGCAGGCCGAGTACGACGCGCTCGCCGGGCAGGCGAAGAAGGACAAGGCGCACGGCAAGGGGAAGGGCAAGGGCAAGAGCAAGAGGGTCACCGGCTGGTCCGACCCGGTCTTCGGCCCGCTGGCCGCGCACGGGATCGAGCCGGCCGACACCTTCCTCGCCTGGACGTTCACCGTCGCCAGCACCGAGAGCACCACCGGCCGGATGCTGCACATCCGCGACGACGCGTTCCGCGACCTCGGAGCGAACGGGGCGCCGGAGTTCACGGTCGACAGCACCGAGCAGAACCCGGACGACAACGTCCTGCGCCGCATCAAGGGCTCGTTCACGATGCCCAGCTACCTGACGTCGCCGACCAACGCGCACGAGCCGAACACCAACATCGACCCGGCGCTGCCGGGCACGCGGTTCTTCTACGGCCCCGACGGCGACGACCTGCCGGACCGCACCGGCCTGCCGTTCACGGCCACCTTCACCTGCAACATCCCCAAGGCCGCCACGCCCGACGCCCCGAGCCGCGGCGCGATCTACGGCCACGGCCTGCTCGGCGGCCAGGAGGAGGTCACGGCGGGCAACGTCCGCCAGATGGGCCAGCGCTCCAACGTCACCTTCTGCGCGACCCACTGGTACGGCATGGCCACCGGCGACATCCCGAACGTCGCCACGATGCTCGCCGACATGAGCAACTTCCCGACACTGCCCGACCGGGTGCAGCAGGGGATGCTCGCCCAGCTGTTCCTGGCCCGGCTGCTGAAGTCGCCCGAGGGCTTCGCCGCCGACCCCGCCTTCCAGGTCGGCAGCAAGCCCCTCGTCGCCCCCGGCTCGGTCCACTACGACGGCAACAGCCAGGGCGGCATCATCGGCGGCGCCCTCATGGCCGTCGCGCAGGACATCACCCGCGGAGCCCTCGGCGTCCCGGGGATGAACTACTCGACGCTGCTGGACCGCTCTACCGACTTCGCGCGGTACGAGTCGGTCTTCAACGCGGCGTACCCGAGCGAGGTCGACCGCGAACTTGCCTTCGGCCTCATCCAGATGCTCTGGGACCGTGGCGAGGCCAACGGCTACGCAGCGCACATCACGAACGACCCGCTGCCGCGGACCCCGTCGCACCAGGTGCTCATGCACGTCGCGTTCGGCGACCACCAGGTGGCCAACGTCGCCGCCGAGGTCATGGCACGCACCATCGGCGCGCAGACCAACGCCGGCTTCCTCGAGCCCGGCCGGCACTGGGACGTCAACCCGGGCTGGGACCTGCCGCGCATCGCCGCGGACGGCTTCCCCGGCTCCGCCTTCGTCTACTGGGACAGCGGCACCGCCACGCCTCCGGACGGCAACGTCCCGGCCGGGAACGGACCCGGCGTCGCCGGCCACGACCCGCACAGCGACCCGCGCGGCGCCGCCAAGGCCCAGGAGCAGAAGGACCTGTTCCTGCGCACCGGCGGCACGTTCGTCGACACCTGCGCCGGCCTGCCCTGCTACGCGGGGAGCCTGCAGCGCTAGGGGCTGGGGCGAGGCCGTAGCGGAGACGGCCCGCGCTGGGGGATGATGCGGCCATGGCCGCCCCGATCCTGAAGGGCACGGCGCAGCTGCGGCGCTACGCGGCCGGCGTCGTGTTCCTCGTCGTGATCGCGATGCTGGTCGGCCTGAGCGTGGCGATGTACACCAAGAAGTTCACGCCGGTGACGCTCGTGGATCTCGAGGCAGACCGGATCGGCAACCAGCTCTCGGTCCACGCCGACGTGAAGGTCCGCGGCCTGCGCGTCGGCGAGGTGCGCGAGGTGTCCTCCACCGGCAACGGCGCGACGATCCGGCTGGCGATCGACAAGGACAAGGCCTCGCTCGTACCGGCCGACGTGTCGGCCCGGCTGCTGCCGAAGACGCTGTTCGGCGAGAAGGAGGTCGACCTCGTCCTGCCCGCCAGCGGGGGCGGCCGGGCCATCCGCGCCGGCGACGTCATCGACCAGGACCGCTCCGAGACGGCCATCGAGACCGAGCGGGTGCTCAACGACTTCCTGCCGCTGCTGCAGAGTCTCAAGCCCGCGCAGGTGAGCACCACCCTCAACGCCCTGTCCAGCGCGCTGCGCGGCCGCGGCGACCGGATCGGCAACAACCTCGCGCTCAACGCGGCGTACTTCCGCCAGCTCAACCCGCTGCTGCCCAAGATGCTCGAGGACTTCCGCGGCTTGGCCGACGTGACCAACTCCTACGCGGACGCGACGCCCGACATCCTGCGGATGCTCGACAACTTCTCGTTCAGCAGCCGGTCTCTGGTGGACCAGCGCAAGGAGCTGTCGTCCTTCCTCACGAGCACCACGGCGTTCACGCGCAGCGCGACCGACTTCCTCACGATCAACGAGCGCAACCTCGTCGGGCTCGCCGCGGCCAGCCGGCCGAACCTCGAGGTGTACGCCCGCTACAGCCCCGAGTACGCCTGCGTGCTGCACACCCTGCCCAAGCAGGAGATCGTCGGCGAGAAGACGTTCGGCGGCCTGCAGCCCGGGCTGCACATCACCCTCGAGGTCACCCGCGACCAGGGGCCGTACGTCAACGGCGACCAGCCACGGCACGGCGACGACCGCGGCCCGACCTGCTACGGGCTCGGCGACAAGCCGGTGATCCCGTTCCCGGCCTACTACGAGCCGAAGGACGGCTACTGCGACGCCGAGGAGGCGGCCAGCCCTGGCGTCACCACGGACAACTGCCACGACGGCAGCGGCACGGGCAGCCCGCCGACGGCGGCCACCGACCCGGCCCGTGCCCTGGGCGGCCGCACCCAGACGCACGTCGTCGCGCAGGCCGTCGCACCCGTCCTGAAGCTCGCACCGGGTCAGGTGCCGGACATCGCGACGCTGCTGTTCGGGCCGGTCGCGCGCGGCGGGACGGTCAGCTACCTGCTGGGGTGATTCCGGTCATGGCATCCTCGGGGCGGTCCGGGCTCAACGAGGAGACCGGCGACGTACAGGAGCCTCCGCGTGCCGGCACGCATGTCCGCCCTCGACAGCGCGATGTCGCAGCTCGCCACGGCCGTGGAGCAGCTCGGCCTCGACGACGGGCTGCACGAGCTGCTCGCCACGCCGCGGCGGTCCATGCAGGTCGCGGTCCCGCTGCGCCGTGACGACGGCACCATGACGGTGCTGGCCGGGTACCGCGTGCAGCACAACCTCTCCCGCGGCCCGGCCAAGGGCGGCATCCGCTTCCACCCGCACACCGACCTCGACGAGGTGCGGGCGCTGGCCATGTGGATGACCTGGAAGTGCGCGCTGATCGGCATCCCGTACGGCGGTGCCAAGGGCGGCGTGGCGTGCGATCCGCGGCTGATGTCGCGCAACGAGCTGGAGCGGGTGACCCGCCGCTACGCCAGCGAGATCATGCCGATCATCGGCCCGGAGAAGGACATCCCCGCCCCTGACGTCGGCACCGACGAGCAGACGATGGCCTGGATGATGGACACCTACTCCGCGCACAAGGGGTACACCGTCACGGGGGTCGTGACCGGCAAGCCGGTCAGCGTCGGCGGCTCGCTCGGCCGCGGCGGGGCGACGTCGCGCGGCGTCATGTTCGCGACGTTCTCCGCGCTGCGTGAGGCGGGGGTGGACCACCGGGGCGCGACGGTGGCCGTGCAGGGGTTCGGCAAGGTCGGCGGCCTCGCGGCGCAGTACCTGCACGACGCCGGCTGCAACGTCCTCGCGGTCAGCGACTGGAAGGGCGGCGTCTACAACGGCAAGGGGCTCAACCCGGCCGCGCTGCTCAAGCACCTCAAGACCGGCGCGGACACGGTGGTCGGCTACCCCGGCACCGACACCATCACGAACGAGGAGCTGCTCGAGCTCGACGTCGACATCCTCGTGCCCGCTGCCCTGGAGGGCGTCCTCCACGAGGAGAACGCCGACCGCATCCGGGCCCGGTTCATCGTCGAGGGCGCCAACGGACCGACGACGCCGGACGCCGACGCGGTGCTCGAGAGCAAGGGCGTCGTGGTCGTCCCGGACATCCTCGCCAACTCCGGCGGCGTGGCCGTGTCGTACTTCGAGTGGGTGCAGGACCTGCAGGCCTACTTCTGGAGCGAGGACGAGGTGAACGACCGCCTCAAGGTGCTCATGGAGTCGGCCTACGACCAGGTGAGCGGCCTCGCCGGCGAGCGGAGCGTGTCCCTGCGGACCGCCGCGCAGATGATCGGTGTCGGCCGGGTCGCGGACGCCCACCGGACCCGCGGCCTGTACCCCTAGCGGTAGACGGCCTCGGCCCGCTGGAGGTCGGGCGACAGCGGCACGCCCTGCTCTGCCAGGTGCTCGGCGAGCCCGCCGACGCTGGCCGGGTCCGCGGCCGCCGCAGTCCAGCCGGCGACGGGCGTGCCGCCGAAGACCGGTGAGACCAGCGGCCGGTCGGGGGCCCGCTGCGCCTGCAGCTTCGGCGCGGTGGTCGTACGGGGGGCGACGCGCAGTTGCGCCTCGCCGGGGTCGTTCCCCGGCAGCACGACGAGCGCGCTGGAGACCGGCCGCTCGGTCGGGTCGGACGGCCGGTTGGCGACCGCGCCGTTGAGCCAGAGGGTGGACGAGCCGCCGCCGTCGAGGTTGATGGCGTTGACGGCGCCGAGCGCCTGCAGGAAGTCCGCGAGCTGGCGCAGGGACATGCCGGCGCTGCCGCCGTACTCGCGCCCGTCGACGACGACCACGAGCAGCCGCCCGTCCGGCGTCTGGCCCACGGCGGTCCGCGGGTTCGGGCCGGAGAAGGCGTCGTTGCGGTCGACGTCTGCGGACTTCACGACCCCGTTGACGACGAGCAGCGGGTTGCCGCCGAGCACGTCGACCGCGCCGGCGAACCCGGTGCTCTGCGTCAGCTGGGCGGACTGCCCTGCCCGCAGCCCCTCCAGGAACTGGCCGCTGCCGAAGTACCGCGCGCCGTCGAGCATCGCGCCGGTCGTGGGGACCAGCGGCGGCTCGCCGTCGCAGCGCGTACCGCTGACCGTCATCGGGATGTCGACCCCGCCGTCCGGGTGCACGGTGCGCGGACCGGCGGGGGCGAGGCCGGCGTAGCAGTCGCCCGGCGGCGGCACCTCGAGGCCACCGCCGGCGGCGGTGAAGCCGGCCAGCGAGCTGCTCTCGGCCGGGCCGGAGTTCCACCGCGGCACGCCGATCGTCGCGGTGCCGGTCGCCGTCTGCACGGCGAGCGTCGTGCGGGCGTTCGGGTACCCCATGGACACCTGCGTGCCGGCGGCGTCGAACCCGATGGCCCGGCCGAGCACCTGCGCGGTCTGGACCAGCTCCCCGTCGTGGGCGAAGACGTGCACTGGCCGGCCGTTGGACAGGCCGAAGTCGCCGTTGACGGCGGCGACCGCGCCGGAGCGGCGGCCCATCGAGGAGGTGGTCTCGGCGCCTTGCAGTGCCCCGTTGGACAGCACCGTGTCGATGCTGGAGGCGGCGGCCAGGTCGATCGTCAGGACGTGGGCGGTGACGCCGCCGGGCCGCAGGACGCGGTGCCTCACTCCCGGGGCGAGGCCCTGCGTGCGGCGGACCAGCGGCACGTCACCGGCGCGGCCGAAGAAGGTCTTCGCGTACGAGGCGCTCCCGGCGTTGCTCTCGCGCAGGTACCAGGTGCCCTCGCGCCACACGGCCGGCGTGTCCCAGCCGTCGTGGTCCCAGTCGCCGGCGAGCCGCCGGTCACCGGTGTTGCCGAAGACGAAGGTGCGCGCCGTCGGGCCGGCGCTGGCCGTGTCCCGCTGGTACCAGGTGCGGTCGCGGACGACGGCGATGTCGGTGCGGCCGTCGCCGTTCCAGTCCCCGACGACCGGTAGGTCGGCGCTCAGGCCGTACCGGAAGGTCCGCGTGGCCATGACGGCGCTCCGGTCGCGCAGGTACCACTGGCCGCGGCGGAACAGGCCGATCGTGTCGACGCCGTCGCCGTTCCAGTCGCCGAGCACGGGCAGGTCGCCGTGCTGGCCGAACCGCAGCACCGTCGCGGCGCCGCCGGCGCTGTCGCGCAGCTTCCAGACGCCGTCGCGGAACAGGCTCAGGCTGTCGTTGCCGTCGCCGTCCGTGTCGCCCCCGACGGGCATCCAGCCGCCGGTGTCCTCCGCGTACGAGGTGGCCGCGCCGCCGTCCAGGTCCGGCTGGAGCAGCCAGCTGTCGCCGCGGCGCAGCGTCAGCCGGTCGTAGCCGAGCCCGTCGGTCAGCGCGGGCACGGCCGCCGCGACGGGCGAGGTCGTCGCGACGAGCGGGCTGAGGAGCCCGCCGACCACGGCGAGGGCGAGGGCGAGCGGGACCGAGCGGCGCACGGGTACGTCCTTGCCTGAGGGGAACCCGACGGTGGCACGGGAACGGTGCGGAGCCGGGCAGACCCGCCTGAACGTGATCGGGTCGTGTCCTGGCCTGCTGTAGCGGGTCGCTGTGCTTTCATGGTTGCGAACTACACGCTTGTGGTTCGTGGACGGAGCAGCACCGGGAGGAACCGTGGAGCGCGCACTCGCCCCCGTCAGCGGGACCCCTGCCGTCGCCGACCTCACGGACCGCGAGCGCGAGATCCTCGCCTTCGAGCGGCAGTGGTGGAAGTACGCGGGGGCCAAGGAGACCGCCATCCGCGACCTTTTCGACATGAGCGCCACGCGGTACTACCAGACGCTGAACGCCCTCATCGACCGCCCCGAGGCGCTCGTGCACGACCCGATGCTGGTGAAGCGTCTGCGCCGCCTGCGCACGACCCGCCAGCGCACGCGGTCGGCGCGGCGGCTCGGGATCGACGCCTGACGCCCGTGCCCGGCAGCGAGTCCGGCGGCTCGGGCAGCGGACTGGGCGACTGGCACCTGCCGCCCGTCGAGCCCGCCGTCGCCGTGCTGCAGGAGCCGCCGCGACCGGCCGCGCCGCTCGATGTCCCCCGGCGCGTCCCCGCGCCCCTGGAGCCGGTGTCTCCCGTACGCGCGATGGCCGGCGCGCTCGTCGCCGTCGCCGGCGTGCTGCTCGGCATCGGCGCGCTGCTCTGGGCCACCGACTCGCCCGGCGGCGACCCGACGCTGACCGCGCTGAACGCGCACACCCGGCCCACGACGGCCCCCGCGTCCGTCGCCCCCTCCGTCGCGCCGTCGCCCTCGCCGGCGCCCCCCTTCCCGACGGTGGCCGTCTCGTCGCCCGCGGCCGTCGTGGCGCGGCCGACCCGCGCGGCCGTCGCGCCGGTGCCGAAGCTCGCGCTGACGGTGCTCAACAACTCGAACCGCCCGCTGCTCGCCGACCGCGCCGCCCGCCGGTTCCGCGCCGGCGGCTGGCCGGTCACGCTGACCGGCAACTTCACCGGCCGCGTCACCGAGACGACCGTCTACTACGCGCCCGGCCAGTTGCGGTCGGCGCAGCTGCTGCAGCGGTCCTTCGCCGGGCTGACGCGCGTCCGGCCGCGGTTCTCGGGGCTGCCCGGCTCCGGCCTGACGGTCGTCCTGACGCGCGCGTACAACCCCTAGGTGCTCGCGCCGCGGACCGAGGCCGGCCGCGCCGGGCTCGCCGCGCTGCGCGCCGATCCGAGCCGCGCGCTGGTCGCGGTCGACTACGACGGGACGCTCGCGCCGATCGTCGACGACCCGGCTGAGGCCGTGCCCGCGCCGGGGGCGGCGGCGGCGCTGCGCAGCCTCGGCTGCCGGGTGGCGGTGGTGACCGGGCGCCCGGCGCTGGTCGCCGTCGAGCTGGGCGGGCTGGCGGACGTGCCGGGGCTGGTGGTCATGGGGCAGTACGGCGTCGAGCGCTGGTCCGGCGGCTCGTTGACGGCCGCCGAGCCGGCGCCGGGGCTGGCGCAGGCGCGCGACGAGCTGCCGGCCATGGTCCGCCGCGTCGGCGCGGTGCTGGAGGACAAGGGCCACTCGCTGGTCGTGCACACCCGCAGCGCGCCCAGCGGCGCGCTGTCGCGGCTGGCCGGACCGGTGATCGAGCTGGGGGCGCGGCTCGGTCTGGAGGTGCACCCCGGCCGGATGGTGCTCGAGCTCCGCCCGCCCGGGTTCGACAAGCGCGGCGCGCTGCTGGCCCTCGCGGAGCCGCTGCCGTCCGCGGTGCTGTTCGCCGGCGACGACGTCGGCGACGGCGCGGCGTTCGACGCGGTGGACGAGCTGCGGGCGCGCGGTGTACCCGGGCTGACGGTGTTCAGCGACAGCGCCGAGGGGCCGGACGAGCTGCGCGAGCGGGCCGACCTCGTGGTGGACGGCCCGCCGGGCGTCGTCGCGCTGCTGACCGAGCTGCTCTAGGTCCGCCGGCCGCTGACCGGTCGACCTGACGGGCTCTCACAGACGCGCCCGCGGTGCCAGCCCACCCCGCGCACCACTCCCGCCGATGATCTTCTGATCTCGGGGTCATCGGGCCGACACGCCGGCGTGTCGGCCCGAGGTCTCCGAGATCAGTTGATCGGCTGCCGGCAGCGGGAGCCGTTCGTCCGTCCAGTTGGCCCAGTTCGCCCGACGGCTCCGGACTGCCTCAGGCCCGCCTGCCCGCGTAGGCCTGCAGCGCCGCGACCTGCGCCGGGTCGAGCGACGGCCGCACCTTGCCCAGCGCGGTCTCGACGTGCTCGGCCGTCACCGTCGCGGCGGCCATCGACTCCCGCATGGCCGTCAGTGCCGCCTCGCGGACCAGCGCCGAGCAGTCGGCGGCGGAGAAGCCCTCGGTACGGGCGCCGAGCTGCGTCAGGTCGACGGACGCGTCCAGCGGTACGCCCTTGCTCGCCGCCTTGAGGATCTGCACCCGCGCGTCCGCGTCCGGTGGCGGGACGAACACCAGCCGCTCCATCCGCCCAGGGCGCAGCAGCGCGGGGTCGACGAGGTCCGGCCGGTTGGTGGCACCGACGACGACGACGTCGCGCAGGCTCTCGACACCGTCCAGTTCGGTGAGCAGCGCGGCGACGACGCGGTCGGTCGTACCGCCGTCCGTCGACTGCCCGCGCACCGGCGCGAGCGCGTCCACCTCGTCGAGGAACACCAGCGTCGGCGCGGCCTCCCGGGCCCGGCGGAACAGCTCGCGGACGGCGCGCTCGGACTCCCCGACCCACTTGCTCAGCAGTTCGGCGCCCTTCACCGACAGCACGTTGCACTGGCCGGAGCCCGCGATCGCCTTGACCAGGAAGGTCTTCCCGCAGCCGGGCGGGCCGTAGAGCAGCAGCCCGCGCGGGGCGGCGACGCCGAGGCGGGCGAAGGTGTCCGGGTACTGCAGCGGCCATAGCACCGCCTCGGTCACGGCCGCCTTCACCTCGACCATGTCGCCGACCTCGTCCAGCGTCAGCGGCGAGATGTCCAGTGTCTCGCCGCCCAACGCGGTCGGCCGCACGACCTGCAGCGCGGCGTCGAAGTCCTCGCGCGCCACGGTCGGCGACTCCGCCGAGCGTTGCCGGGCGGCCGCGCGCAGACCGGCCTCCTTCACCAGCGCGAGCAGGTCGGCGGCGACGAACCCGGGGGTGCGGCCGGCGACGTCGTCGAGCGACAGTTCCTGGTCCAGCGGGACGGTGTGCGTGCCGGCCTCGAGCAGCCGGAGCCGCTGCGGTCGGTCCGGCAGCGGGATCGACACCTCGTGGTCGAGCGTGCCGGGCGTGCGCAGCGCGGGGTCGACGCTCTCCGGCCGGGAGGTCGTGCAGACGACCGCGATCCGCCCGGCGGCCACCGCCTCCCGTACCGCGGCGAGGAACACGGGCACCAGCGGCGAGCTGCTGTCCCGCGGCACCAGCGCCTCGACGTCCTCGAGCAGCACGACCGCCGGCCCGGCCTGCGACAGCAGCGACCGGATCTGCGCGGCGGCCGCGTCCGGCTGCAGGCCGGCGAGCTGCGGCGCCCAGGCCCGCAGCAGCCGCGCGCCCACGCCCGCCGCGACGGCCTCGACGAGCGCCGCCTTGCCGGAGCCGGCCGGGCCGGTGACGAGGACGCCCATGCCGGGGGAGGTCCCCAGCCGGGCCAGCAGGTCGCGGTGGTGGAACCCGAGGTCGAGCCACTCCT
>JAODNS010000087.1 GCA_025465145.1 Frankiales bacterium | reverse complement strand
TGCCGCTCGGCCGCCGGCCGCTGTACGCCGCCTGGGAGCGCGGCGTCGGCCCCGGCGTCCGCGGCGACCTCGTGCACGCACCGACGCCGCTTGCCCCGCCACGGCGCGGACGGCTGGTCGTGACCGTCCACGACGCGGTGCCCTGGACGCACCCGGAGACGCTCACCCCGCGCGGCGTCCGCTGGCACCGGAGGGCGGTCGAGCGCGCGGCGCGGACCGCCGATCTGGTGGTGGTCCCGACGCAGGCGGTGGCGGACGAGCTCGCCACCCACGTACGGCTGCGCGAAGTGCTCGTCGTCGGGCACGGCGTCAGCTCCGACCTCGCGCTGCCGGCCGACGTCCAGGAGCGGGCGACGCGGCTCGGGCTGCCCGAGCGGTACCTGCTGACGGTCGCGACGCTGGAGCCGCGCAAGGGGCTGCTCGTGCTGCTCGCGGCCCTGGCCGACCCTGCCGCGCCGGACCTGCCGCTGCTCGTCGTCGGCCAGCCGGGGTGGGGCGGACTCGACCTGCAGGCAGAGGCCGAGCGGCTGGGGCTGCACGACGTGCGGGTCCTCGGCCGGGTACCCGACGCCGACCTCGCGGTGTTGCTCGACCGTGCCACCGCTGCGGTCGTCCCGAGCCGCGCGGAGGGGTTCGGCCTGCCCGTCCTCGAGGCCATGGCCGCCGGGACGCCGACCGTCGTCAGCCCCGCCGCGGCGCTGGTGGAGGTCGGCGGCGACGCCGTGCTGGTGGCGCCCGACGCCGAGCTGCCGGAGGCACTGCGCCGGGTGGTCGAGGACGAGCAGCTGCAGGCCCGGCTCACCGCCGCCGGTCGGGAGCGGGCAGCCGGCTTCACGTGGGACGCGGCCGCCGACGCGCTGTGGTCCGCGTACCGGGCGATTCCCTGACGCGGGCGTAGGCTCGAACCGGTCGATCACCCGGGAAGGAGCCCCCGCTGTCCGCGAGTCCGCGCGTCCTCGTCGACGCGACGGCGGTTCCCGCCGACCGCGGTGGTGTCGGTCGCTACGTCGACGGCCTGATCGGCGCCCTCTCCCGCACGGACGCGGACATCGCGATCGTCTGCCAGCGCGCGGACGCCGAGCGGTACAGCCGGATGGACGACCGCGCCGAGGTCATCCCCGGCCCGGCGGCGATCTCGCACCGGCCGGCCCGCCTGGCCTGGGAGCAGACCGGCCTGCCGCTGGTCGCCCAGCAGGTCAACGCCGACGTCGTCCACTCGCCGCACTACACGATGCCGCTGCGCGCCGGCCGCCCCGTCGTCGTGACCATCCACGACGCGACGTTCTTCACCGAGCCGGAGATGCACACCTCCGTCAAGGGGACTTTCTTCCGCTCGGCGACCCGCACCGCGCTGCGCCGCGCGTCCCGCGTCATCACGCCGTCGAAGGCGACCCGCGAGGAGCTCATCCGCGTCCTCAGCGCCGACGGCACCACGATCGACGTGGCCTACCACGGCGTGGACCAGACCACCTTCCACGTCCCGACCGACGCCGAGAAGGACCGGGTGCAGGCCCGCCTGGGTCTCGGCGGCCAGCCGTACCTCGCCTTCCTGTCGACCCTCGAGCCGCGCAAGAACGTGCCGGGTCTCGTCCGCGGCTGGGTGCAGGCGTGCGCCGACCGCGAGGACGCGCCCGCGCTGGTGCTCGCCGGTGGCGCGGGCTGGGACGACCAGATCGACGGCGCCATCGCCGAGGTGCCGTCGCACCTGCGCGTGCTGCGCCCCGGCTACCTGCGCTTCACCGACCTGCCCGGGTTCCTCGGTGGCGCGCTGGTCGTCGCATACCCGTCGCACGGCGAGGGCTTCGGCCTGCCCGTCCTCGAGGCGATGGCCTGCGGCGCACCGGTCCTCACGACGCCGCGCTTGTCGCTGCCTGAGGTCGGCGGCGACGCAGTCGCCTACACCGAGCCGGACCCCGGCGCGATCGCGACCGCGCTCACCGCGCTGCTCGACGACCCGGCCCGCCGCGCCCAGCTGGCCGAGGCCGGGCACCAGCGGTCGCTGGAGTTCACGTGGGAGGCGAGCGCCGAGGCGCACCTCGCCGCCTACGCCCGCGCGCTCAACCCGTGACCTGCTGATGGCCCCGCCACCCGTGCGGGTGGTCGTCGTGACGTACTCGCCCGGCGACCAGCTCGCGGAGTTCCTCAGCACGCTGCGGACCGCGACGACGACGCCGTACGAGGTGGTGCTCGCCGACAACGGCTCGACCGACGGCGCTCCCGAGGCAGCCGTCGCGCCGGGCGTGACGCTGCTGCCGACCGGCGGCAACCTCGGCTACGGCCGCGCCGCGAACGCCGGGGCTTGCGGGTTCGACGGGGAGTGGCTGGTCGTAGCGAACCCGGACGTGGCCTGGGACGCCGGCGCGCTGGACGAGCTGCTCGCGGCTGCGCAGCGGTGGCCGCACGCCGGCTGCCTCGGGCCTGCGATCCGCACGCCGGACGGCCGGCTGTACCCGTCGGCGCGGGCTTTCCCGTCGCTCGGCCGCGGTACCGGGCACGCGCTGTTCGGCTGGTTCTGGCCCGGCAACCCGTGGACCCGCTCGTACCGCGCCGAGGTCGGCTCGCCGGTCGAGGGCACCGCCGGCTGGCTGTCCGGCTCGTGCATGCTGCTGCGCCGCACCGCGTTCGAGCAGGTCGGCGGCTTCGACCCGTCGTACTTCATGTACTGCGAGGACATGGACCTGTGCCGCCGCCTCGGCGAGGCCGGCTGGTCCAACGTCTACGTGCCGACCGCGGTGGTCACCCACACCGGCGGGCACGCGACCCGCAGGAACGCGCCGGCCATGGTGGCCGAGCACCACCGGGCGCTGTACCGGTACCTGTCGCGGCAGTACGCCGGACCGCGGTCCGCGCTCGTCCGCGCCGTCCTCGCCGCTGGGCTGTTCGCCCGCTACCTGCTGGCCCGCCGCGTCCCGTCCGTCGGGGAGGGCGCCGCGCCCACCCGGTCCGCCGACCTCCTGGAGCCCTAGTGCGGCACGCCCTCATTCTCGCCGGCGGCTCGGGCACCCGGCTGTGGCCGTACTCCACCGCCGCGCTGCCCAAGCAGCTCGTCCCGATGCTCGCGGGCCGGTCGCTGCTGGACATCGCGGTCGAGCGGGCGCGGACGGTCGTCGACGCGGACCGCGTCTGGCTCGGCTGCGGGGAGTCGTTGCGGCCGGCGGTGGAGTCGGGCTTCGCGTCCGGGCGGCTCGTCGTCGAGCCGTCGGCGCGCGACACGCTGCCGGCGGTCGCGCTCGGCTGCGCCACGATCCTCGCGAGCGACCCGGACGCCGTCGTCGCGGTGCTCACGGCCGACCACCTCATCGAGCCGGTGGCCGAGTTCGGCGCGACCCTCGATGCGGGCTTCGCGCTGGCCAAGACCGGCGCGCTGGTGACGTTCGGCGTCGTCCCGGACTTCGCCTCCACCGGCTTCGGCTACCTCGAGCTGGGGGAGCAGCTCGACGGTGACGCGCGGGTCGTGTCGCGCTTCCGCGAGAAGCCGGATCTGCCTGCTGCTACGGGCTTTCTCGAAGCCGGCCCCGAGCGGTACCTGTGGAACTCCGGCATGTTCGTGTGGCGTGCCGCGACACTCCTGGCGGCCGTCGATGCCTTCTCGCCGGAGACCGCGGCCTCGGTGCGCGCCGTCGTCGACGGTGACCCCGCCGCGTGGGACGGCATCGCGAAGCTGTCCATCGACTACGGCGTGATGGAGCCGGCGTCGGTCTCGGCCGAGTTCACCGTAGCCGCGCTGCCGCTGTCGGCGCGCTGGCTCGACGTCGGCTCCTGGCCTGCGTTCGGAGACGCGCTCGGCCGCGACGGCGACGGCAACGCGCTGGCCGGCCGCACCGTCGTGACCGCGTCGCGCGACTGCGTCGTCACCTCCTCCGACCCCGCCCACCTGGTCGCGCTCGTCGGCTGCGAGGGCCTCGTCGTCGTGCACACGCCGGAGGCGACGCTGGTGATGCCGGCGGCTGAGGCGCAGCGGGTGAAGGACCTGCACGCGCTCGTGCAGGAGCAGGCGCCCGAGCTCGCCTAGCAGGGCGCGGTGTGACCTGACCTACAGCCGGCAGGTGGCGGGGCCGGGGCGGTGAGAGGAGAGCGCAACCCGCCCCTGACCCCGCGAGAACCCCCGATGCGCCCCACCGTCCGGCTCGCCCTCGCCGTCATCCTGACCGCGAGCACCGTTGCGGCCGCGAGCGCTGCCGCGAGCGCGCCCGCCCCCCGTGCGACGTCGGGGATCGCCTGCGACAAGGGCTCTCTCCCGGAGCGGACGCAGGGCCGTGCGCCGGCCGCGGACGTCGAGACGGCCGGGCGGCCATGGGCTCTGCCGAGCCGGGTCGACCCGAACATCGTCGCCGGCAGCTTCATCATGTCCGGGCTGCGCGTGTTCGACATCCGCGACCCGAGGCGACCGGTCGAGGTCGCCTACTTCAACAAGCCGCTGCGCGCGGGCCAGGGCACCGATCCTTACCAGGCAGGCGCCTTCGCCATGTCCGCGCCGGCGTACGACCCGACGAGCAACGACATCTGGTACTCGGACGGCAACAGCGGGCTCTCCGTGGTGCGGCTGACGCCGGGGACCGGCATCCGGTCGTTCGCCAGCCGGTACGTGAACCCGGGCAGCTAACGCTCGACGTCCGGGTCGATCTCGTCCGCCGTCTGGTGCAGCTCGGCGGCCCGGGTCCGCTGCTGCTCGGCGTCCAGGCGCTGCTGCTCGGCCTCCGCGGCCCCGCGGCGCGCACGCGCGGCCCGCTCGTCGGCCTCCGCTGCCTGCTTCTCGGCCTCGAGCTCAGCCGACTGCGCAGCACTGCGGTGCTCGACCGCCTGCATGCGCCGTTGCTCGAGCCGCTCCTCGTTCCGCTGCTTCGAGGCCTTGCGGGCCAGCAGAGCGACGACGGCGAGGACGACCAGGACCAGCAGGACGATCAGCAGGGTCTTCATGCCCGGGGTCTCCCCACCGCGCGTCGACGGCACACGCGCCGCACGGGCACCGGTACAAACGCCGGCATCCCGGCGGCGTCCGCTGCGGCGTCCTGCCGCCGATGATCGGCCCGTGCGGCGGCGGGCGGCGATCCGGGGGACGATGACGCGGTGGCCCTCGTCCTGCTCGTGCTCGGGCACCTCCTCGCGGTGCCGTTCACGGTGTGGGTGCCGGGCTTCAAGCGGCTCTGGCGCCGACGCGAGCCGGCCGTCTACGCGGCGGCGCAGGGCGGGGCGCTGCTGATCGTGCTCGGCTACGCGCTGCGCGGCAGCGTGGTCGCCGTCGTGGTGAACGTGCTCTGGCTGCTGGGCTTCGGGATCGCGTACGCCCGCGAGGGTCGCCTCAGAGCGCGATCGTCAGCTCCGGCTCGGTAGCGGCGCGCACGTCGTCGACGCTGACGCCGGGCGCGGTCTCCCGCAGCACCAGGCCCTGCCGCTCGACGTCGATGACGGCGAGGTCGGTGATGATCCGCTGGATGCATGCCTTGCCGGTCAGCGGCAGGCTGCACTCGCGCACGATCTTGTGCGCGCCGCCCTTCGCGGTGTGCTCCATCATCACGATCACTCGCTTGGCGCCGTGGACGAGGTCCATCGCGCCGCCCATCCCCTTGACCATCTTCCCGGGGATCATCCAGTTGGCCAGGTCGCCGTTCTGCGCGACCTGCATGGCGCCGAGGACGGCGACATCCACGTGCCCGCCGCGGATCATCGAGAACGACGTCGCCGAGTCGAAGTACGAGGACCCCGGCAGGACCGTCACGGTCTCCTTGCCGGCGTTGATGAGGTCCGCGTCGACGGCGTCCTCGGTGGGGTACGGGCCGACGCCGAGGATCCCGTTCTCGCTCTGCAGCACGACGTGCACGCCGTCCGGCACGTAGTTCGGCACCAGGGTCGGCAGCCCGATCCCGAGGTTGACGTACTGCCCGTCGGTGAGCTCCTGCGCGACCCGCGCCGCCAGCTCCTCGCGCGTGAGCGCCATCAGCTCCCCACCTCGTCGCCGGCCGCAGCCGGGGCGGCAGTCGTGTCCGAGCCCTTGCGCACGGTCCGCTTCTCGATCCGCTTCTCGACGTCCGGCACGTGCACGACGCGCTGCACGAAGATCCCGGGCGTGTGCACGACCATCGGGTCGAGCTGCCCCGGCTCGAGCAGCTCCTCGACCTCGGCGATGGTCACCCGGCCGGCGGCGGCGCACAGCGGGTTGAAGTTCTGCGCGCTCTTCTCGTAGACGAGGTTGCCGTGGCGGTCCCCGTACCTGGCGTGCACGAGGGCGAAGTCGGTCCGGATCCCGCGCTCCATGACGTACGGCGTTCCGTCGAACTCGCGGACCTCCTTCGCCGATGACGCCAGCGCAATGCCGCCGCTGCCGTCGTACCGCCACGGCAACCCGCCCTCGGCGACCTGCGTGCCGACGCCGGCAGGCGTGAAGAAGGCCGGGATGCCGGCACCGCCGGCCCGCAGCCGCTCGGCGAGGGTGCCCTGCGGCACCAGCTCGACCTCGAGCTCGCCGGACAGGAACTGCCGCTCGAACTCCTTGTTCTCGCCGACGTACGAGCCGACTGTGCGCCGGATCCGCTTGGCGGACAGCAGCATCCCGAGGCCCCACTCGTCGACGCCGCAGTTGTTGCTGACCGTCTCCAGGTCCGTCACGGCCGCGTCCAGCAGCGCCTCGATCAGCGCCGTCGGGATGCCGCAGAGCCCGAACCCGCCGACGGCGAGGGACGACCCGCTCGCCACGTCGGCCACCGCCTCGGCGGCACTCGTCACGACCTTGTCCATGCCGGGCAACCTATCGGGCAGACTCGGCCGGGTGCTCGAGACCGTCTGGCGACCGCGGCTCCCGGTCGACGTCCGGCGCACCCTCGGCTCGCTGCGCCGCGGCGCGGGCGACCCGACCCACCGGGACGTCGACGGCGACGTCTGGCGCACGACGCGGACGGCGGGTGGCCCGGCGACGTACCGGCTGACCGCGCGCGGGCTGCACGAGGTCCGCTGCACCGCCTGGGGCGACGGCGCCGAGCACGTGGTGGCGAGTCTCGCCGACCTGCTCGGCGGCCGCGACGACCCGGCCGGGTTCGACCCGGCGCACCCGCTGCTGGCCGACGCGCACGCCCGGAACCCGGGGCTGCGCGTACCGCGGACCGGGCGCGTCTTCGAGGCGCTCGTGCCGGCGGTCCTGGAGCAGAAGGTCACAGGCAAGGAGGCGCGGGCGTCCTGGCGCGCGCTGCTGCAGTGGTACGGCGAGCCCGCGCCCGGACCGGCGCCGGAGGGGATGCGGGTGCCGCCGCCGGCGGAGGTGTGGCGGCGGATCCCGTCGTGGGACTGGCACCGCGCCGGAGTCGACCCGCGGCGGACCAGGACGGTGCTGGCCGCCGCGCAGGTGGCGTCGCGGCTGGAGGAGTGCGTCGGCATGACGCCGGCCGATGCGGCCCGGCGGCTGTCGGCGGTGCCGGGCATCGGCGCCTGGACGGTGGCGGAGGTGGCGCAGCGGGCGCTCGGGGACGCGGACGCGGTGTCGGTGGGGGACTACCACCTGTCGCAGTTCGTCGGCTGGGCGCTGGTCGGTCGACCGCTGGACGACGACGGGATGGTGGAGGTGCTGGAGCGGTGGCGCCCGCAGCGGTACCGCGTCGTCCGGCTGCTCGAGTGCAGCGGGTTCCGCAAGCCGCGGTTCGGGCCGCGGATGACCGTGCAGGACCATCGCGCCATCTGACCCGTCCGTGCCAGGATGCCCGGCATGTCTGCATCCGGCCTGGACGACCCGTCGGTCCGCACGGCGATGGCGGCGTTCCTCGCCGCGGCCGCCAAGCTCGACGAGGCGTCCTCCAGCGGCGACGAGCCGCGCCACCTGCTCGACCTCGCCGAGGCCAAGACGCTCGCCGCGCTGCAGCTGCGCCGTGAGCTCGCCGCCTTCGGGTGGACCGCGCCCGGTCTGCAGGCGCCCGCGCTGTAGCGGTCAGACGTTGCGGGTCGCGATGAGCGACACCGCGAAGAAGGCCACCAGCGCGGCGCCCACGATGGCGAAGCGGACCCAGGTCGGCAGCGGCTGCTCGCCGTCCGGCTGGGGTGGAACGGCGACGGGAGGAGCGGCGGCGGCGACCGGAGCCACGACGGGAGCCGCCACGGGTGCCGTCACGGGTGCCGTCACAGGTGCAGGACCCGGGTCAGGCGCCCACGGCGCGACCACGGGGGCCGGTGCGATGACAGCGGGTCGACGACCGAGCAGCAGGTAGGCCACGACGGCGCCGAGCCCGACGGCGACGGCGAGCAGGAACGCGCTGCGCCGGCTCATCGCGTGTCGCCCGGCTCGTCGAGCGAGACCGCCGTCGGCCCGTACCCCGGTCCGGTCGGCTCCTCGGTCGCCTGCGGGGCGAGCGCGGAGGTCTCCGTCGCGGCGGGTGTCGCGCTCTCGGTGCGCAGCACGCCGGCGACGCAGGTGCCGGCGATCACCAGCCAGGCCAGCGACAGCGCGATGAGGATGCCGCGGTGCGTGCTGCTGTCCACCGAGCTGGCGAGGACCGCGCAGATGAGCGCGGCGATCAGTGCTCCGACTGCGGACAGCGCGGCACGACGACGACGGGCGCTCATGGTGCCGACGCTACCGGCGCAGGACGAACTGCTCGGGATCTCGGTCCGTACGCGGCCCCGGGTCGGCCGCCGGGTGTCCGACGGCCACCGCGCCCATCGGCTCCCACGCCGGGTCCAGGTCGAGCACCTCCCGTACGACGTCCGGGCAGAACAGCGTGCTGCTCACCCACGCGCTGCCGAGCCCCTCCGCGGCGAGCTGGACGAGCAGGTTCTCGACGCCGGCGCCGGTGGCGACCACGAACATCCGCTCCTCCGCCGCGCGCCGTCGCTCGTCCGGGTAGTCGTGCGCGCCATCGCGCACCATGCAGGGCACAACGAGGTACCGGCTGCGGCGCAGCACGTCCCCGCGCCGGAGCCGCTTCGCGATGCTCTCCTCGCTGAAGCCGTCCGCCCGCAGGTCCGCGGCCCACGCGTCGGCCGTGGCGTCCAGCAGCGCGGTAGCCCGGTCGGTCACGAGGACGAAGCGCCACGGCGTCGTGTGGTGCGGGGCCGGTGCCGTCACCGCGGCGGCCACCGCGCGCAGCACGGCCGCCTCGTCCACCGGCCGGTCGGCGAACTCCCGCACGGTGCGGCGCTGCGCGACCGCCGCCTGCTGCGCCTCCTGCGTCCCGAGCCGGAACCAGTCCATCGCCGCCGGCCGGACCAGCGCGCCGGCACCGCGACCGTCGTCGTCGTACGACAGCCCGCGGACGACGGCGACGGGTAGGCCGTCGGCCTTGCCCTTCACCAGCTCGGCCGCGGCCGCCAGCTCGTCGGCGACGGCGATCTCGGTGACCTCCAGCACGTGCCCGTGCGTGTCGGTGCTGCCGCGCGCGTCGCGTACCGGAGCAAGGCCGGCGATGCCGATCGCGCAGTCGGTCTGCCCGTTGCGCCACGGCCGGCCGAGGGTGTCGCTGACGACGACTGCGACGGTACGGCCGGTCCGCTCCCGCAGTCCCTGCCGGATCCGGCGCGCGCTGGCGTCCGGATCGAGCGGGAGCAGGGCGAGCTCGTCGCCGCGGACGTTGCTCGCGTCGACGCCCGCCGCGGCCAGGACCAGCCCGTGCCGCGTCTGCGCGATGGTCGTCGTGCCCCTGCGAGCCACGACGCGCACGGTCTCGTCGGCGACCGCCTGCAAGCGCGCCTGCTCCCGGTCACCCTCGACGCGGACGAGGCGGCCCTCCGCCTTGCTCACGACCTTGCTGGTCACGACGACGACGTCCCCGTCCTGCAGGGCGACGGCAT
Organism: Frankiales bacterium; assembly: GCA_025465145.1. GTDB lineage: Bacteria > Actinomycetota > Actinomycetes > Mycobacteriales > SCTD01 > RYN-124. Next base: position 5,976 of record JAODNS010000087.1, on the reverse strand, counting down.
CCGCGATCAGGGCGACGAGGTCGTCGCCGGGCCGTACCTCGCCGATCCCGCGGACGGGGAAGACGGTGTAGCCGTCAGACACCCGCGAGGTCCAGCGCGGCACGGGCCATGGCGGCGGACGCCTGGACGTCGGTCATGAGCAGCGGCACGGCGCGCACCTCGACGCCCGGCACGGTCGCGCCCTCATCCTGGGTGTCGACCAGCCAGCCGTCGAGCAGCTCGCTCCCGTAGTGCCGGCCGACGGCCTGCGCGCTGGTCTCGACGCCGATCGCGGTGAGGCAGGCGTCGGCCATCCCGCGCACCGGCGCGCCGCCGATGATCGGGCTGAGGCCGACCACCTTCTTGTCGCCCAGCGCGTCGCGGATCCCCTTGACCTGCAGGACGGTCCCGATGCTGACGACCGGGTTCGACGGCGGGAGCAGCACGACGTCGGCGGCCTCGATCGCGTCGAGGACGCCGGGCGCCGGCTCCGGTGTGCCCTCCGTCACGAGCACGATGCCGTGCGCCGGCAGCGCCGCCCGGTGCTTGATCCACCACTCCTGGAAGTGGATCGCCTTGCGGCGACCGGGCCGGTCCTCGTCGTCGACGAGCACGTGCGTCTCGGCCTGCTGGTCGGTCATCGGCAGCACGGTCGCGCCCGGCTGCCACCGCCGGCACAGCTCGGCTGTCACCTCGGTCAGCGAGAGCCCGGCGAGCAGCAGGTGCTTGCGGTGCAGGTGGGTGGCGAGGTCGCGGGCGCCGAGGCCGAACCAGCTGAGCGGCCCGCCGTAGGCCTCCAGCTCCTCCTTCACCACGAACGTCTCGTCGCGCCGGCCCCAGCCGCGCTCGGTGTCGATGCCGCCGCCGAGCGTGTACATGACGGTGTCGAGGTCGGGGCAGATGCGCAGTCCGTACAGGCTGATGTCGTCGCCGGTGTTGACGATCACCGTCAGGTCCGCGTCCGGCACCGCCGCCTTCAGCCCCTGCAGGAACCGGGCGCCCCCGATCCCGCCCGCGAGCGCCACGATCCGCATGCGCTCCAGTCTGTCAGGGTGGGCCGATGGACGACTCGGTGCTGGACGCGTTCGCCGCCTGGGAGCGGGACAGCTGGGAGGTGCGGGCGGCCGCGTACGCCGCAGACGTCGGTGTCCTGACCCGCGGCGCGGTGCCGGCGCTGCTGGACGCCGCGGCTGTCGGCTCGGGCTGCCGCGTGCTGGACGTCGCCACGGGTCCGGGCTTCGTCGGCACCGAGGCGCTGGGCCGCGGTGCGGTGGTGACGGCGGTGGACCAGTCGGCCGCCATGGTCGAGATCGCGTCGCGGGCGCTGCCGGACGTGCGGCAGGCGTCCGCGGAGCAGCTGGGCCTGCCGGACGGCGCGTACGACGCCGTGGTCGCCGGCTTCCTGCTCAACCACCTGGCCCGGCCGGAGCTCGGGATCGCGGAGCTGGTGCGGGTGCTCGCGCCGGGTGGGCGGCTGGCGCTGACGGTGTGGGACCGGCCGGACGCCAACCGCGCGATGGGCCTGCTGGGCGAGGTGGTGACCTCGCTCGGGATCACCGGCGTCGTCCCGCCCGGCCCGGACTCGACGCTGTTCGCGGACGAGCAGCGGTTTGCCGCGCTGCTCGCGGGCGGGGGCCTCGTGGACGTGGAGGTGGCGCGGATGACGTGGCAGGTGGACGTCGAACCCGGCGGCTGGTTCGACACCGTGGCCGCCGCGATGCCGCGCAGCGGCGCCGTCCTCGCGTCGGCGAACGAGCCGCAGCGGGCACAGGCGCGGCAGGTGTACGTGGAGCGGGCGCTGGAGAGGTACGGCTCGGGCAACGGCCGCTGCCTGCTGCCCGCCACCGCCGTCGTCGGGAGCGGCCGGCGACCCTGACCTCGGAAGAGGCAGGTCTCTCCAGGACCAGGGCCGTCGCGCCTGCTGTGTGAGATCGCCGTTGCCGGCCCGCCCGGTCGCGGTGGCTCGAGCACGGCAGCGACGGCTCGAGCACGGCAGCGACGGCTCGAGCACGGCACCGACGTTCAGGACGTCAGGACGTGCGAGCCGCGGGGGTGGGACTTGGCGGACCGCGTTCGGGCGCTCGCGTTGCGCCAGGTCGCAGACGTCGAACGACCGCAGCTGCACGACTACGACGGCTCCCCGTCCACCTGCGCCTGGATCGCGCAGCAGCAGACGTCCATGACGCGCTCGGAGGTGGCACTGGCCCGCAGGCTGGACCGGGTGCCGCAGGTCGCCGCGCGGCTCGCCGCCGGCGGGCTGTCCCTGGACGGCGGGGTGGCGATCAATCAGGCACTGACCCGACTGCGTCCGCACGTCGACCGCCCGGACGGCCGCATCGACGGCCAGCCGGCGGAGCAGGTGGTCCAAGGGGTGCTGGTCAACGGCATCTGCCAGCTGATCGGGGAGGTCCGCGGCGGGATGGCTGACGACGACCCCGTGCTGCAGTCCCTGCACAGCCAGCTCGTCGAGCTCGCCACCGCGCCCCTTCCTGAGCTTGCCCGGCTCGAAGGCGGGTTCCTGCTGCTGGCCGCATCCGTGGAGCCAGCGCAGCTCAAGCGCGCCCTCGGCGTGCTCCTCGACGCCGTCCTGCCCCAGCAGCTCGCCGAGCAGGCCGACGACGCTGACCGCAACCGGTCCCTGGACCTGCGCAAGCACGACGACCGATCCGGCTGGATCCGGCTGGAGCCTGCGCGGAGAGCTCGACGACGAGACCGGCGAACTGCTCCACACGGTCCTGGGCGCCGCGATGGCCACTCGACCCGGACAACCCCACGGACACCGCCGCCGCCCGCGACGCCCACGCCGCCGACGAGGACGACGTCTGCCTGCGCATGCGCAGCAAGCGCCAACGCCGCCACGAGGCGCTACGGCTGCTGCTCCAGCAGGTCCTCAGGAGCAAGGTTCTGGGCACCCGCTCCAAGCTGCCCTTCCAGATCAACGTCACGATCAGCAACGCCGCCCTGCACGACCAGCCCGGAGCGCTGCCCGCCCGCACCGGCTCAGGCGCCACCGTCCCCTCAGCCCTGGTCCGCCAGTGGCTGTGCGACAGCGCGATCACCCGGTTCGTACTCAGCCTGGGCAACAGGATCATCGAGCTCAGCCACACCGAACGAACAGCCAAACCGCACGAGAGGCGCATCAAGCTCCTCGAAACCGGCGGCACCTGCCAAGGCGCCGGCTGCTACCGCGGGCACGACACCGGCGACCCGCTCATCCCGCACCACCCTGACGCCTACGCCCGCTCCGGCACCACCAGCGTGCGCGACACCGTCATGGTCTGTGAAGGAACCCACCACGACATTCACCACGGCAAGACGATCCGCCTCAAAGACGGACGGCTGCTCAACGCCAACGGCTGGGTCACCCCGCCGGAGTGACCACGCAGCGACGAGCGTCACCGTGGGCAGCGGTGATGAGCATGTGCGTGCCAGTGCCGAGGGGCCGGGCCCGTCGGTCAGATCTGCAGCACGAGCACCACCCATAGGGTCGTGACGTGGAGCAGCCGACGGCCAATGCGATGCGGCGCGCCCTGGCCCGCGCGGCCGACGGCAAGGCGCTGGACGTCGATGAGGCGACGGTCCTGCTGGCCGCCCGCGGCGATGACCTGCGGCGGCTGTGCGCCACGGCGGCCAGGGTGCGCGACGCCGGTCTGGTCGACGCGGGGCGTCCCGGGGTTGTCACGTACTCCCGGAAGGTCTTCGTCCCGCTGACCCGGCTGTGTCGCGACCGCTGCCACTACTGCACGTTCGCCACGGTGCCCGGTCGGCTGCCCGCGCCGTACCTGTCGATCGACGAGGTGCTCGACATCGCCCGGCAGGGCGCTGCGCTCGGCTGCAAGGAGGCGCTGTTCACCCTCGGCGACCGGCCGGAGGAGCGCTGGCCGGCGGCTCGGGCGTGGCTGGACGAGGCGGGGTACGGCGACACGCTGTCGTACGTCCGCGCCTGTGCCGTCGCCGTCCTCGAGGAGACCGGCCTGCTGCCGCACCTCAACCCCGGCGTCATGAGCTGGAGCGAGCTGCAGCGGCTCAAGCCGGTCGCGCCGTCGATGGGGATGATGCTGGAGACGACTGCGGACGTGCCTGCCCACGTGGGCTCGCCGGACAAGGCCCCGGCGGTGCGGCTGCGCGTGCTCGAGGACGCCGGACGGCACGCGATCCCGTTCACCACAGGCCTTCTGGTCGGCATCGGCGAGACGTTGCGGGACCGGGCCGAGACGGTGTTCGCGGTCCGGGCGGCGCACCGGCGGCACGGGCACGTGCAGGAGGTGATCGTCCAGAACTTCCGCGCGAAGGACGACACCGCGATGCGGGGCGCGCCGGACGCCGGGCTCGAGGAGTTCCTCGCGGCCGTCGCCGTGACGCGTGTCGTCATGGGTCCGCGGATGCGCGTGCAGGCGCCGCCGAACCTGGTGGACCTGGCCGAGACGACCGCGCTGCTCGCCGCCGGCGTCGACGACTTCGGCGGGGTGTCGCCGCTGACGCCGGACCATGTGAACCCGGAGCGGCCGTGGCCGGACATCGACGTGCTGATGGCGGTCACGGCCAAGGCCGGCTTCCAGTTGCGCGAGCGGCTGACCGCGCACCCGCCGTACCTGCAGGAGCCCTGGCTCGACCCGCGGCTGCGCCCGCACGTGGACGCGCTCGCCGGGCCGGACGGCCTCGCCGCGGACGTGCTCCCGGTCGGGCTGCCCTGGCAGGAGCCCGACGGCGGCCTGCTCAGCAGCGGCCGCACCGACCTGCACACGAGCATCGACCTGACCGGCCGCAGCGAGGACCGGCGCAGCGACTTCGACGACGTCTACGGGGACTGGTCCGCGCTGCAGGTCCCGGCGCAGGTGGCGCGGCTGGACACCGACGTCGCCGCGGCCCTTCGGGTCGCCCGCGACGACCCGGCAGCGCTGACCGACGAGCAGGCGCTGGCGCTGATGACGGCAGACGGCCCGGACCTGGAGGCGGTGTGCGCGCTGGCGGACGACGTCCGCAGGGACACCGTCGGCGACGACGTCACCTACGTCGTGAACCGGAACATCAACTTCACGAACGTCTGCTACACCGGCTGCCGGTTCTGCGCGTTCGCCCAGCGGCGCACGGACGCCGACGCGTACTCGCTGTCCCTCGACGAGGTGACGGCGCGGGCGCGTGAGGCGTGGGACGTCGGGGCCACCGAGGTCTGCATGCAGGGTGGCATCGACCCCGCGCTGCCGGGGTCGGCGTACCTCGATCTCGCACGTGCGGTGAAGGCGGGTGCGCCGGACCTGCACCTGCACGCGTACAGCCCGATGGAGGTCGTCAACGGCGCCGCGCGGATGGCCGTCTCGATCGCCGAGTTCCTGAGCGCCGCAAGGGAAGCGGGTGTCGACTCGCTGCCCGGCACGGCCGCGGAGATCCTCGACGACGAGGTCCGCTGGGTGCTGACGAAGGGCAAGCTGCCGACCGCGCAGTGGGTGGAGGTCGTGACGACCGCGCACCGGCTCGGGATCGGCACGACGAGCACGATGATGTACGGCCACGTCGACCAGCCGCACCACTGGGTCGCGCACCTGCGGCTGCTCGCCCGGCTGCAGGCCGAGACGGGCGGCTTCACCGAGTTCGTGCCGCTGCCGTTCGTGCACACCAGCGCGCCGATCTACCTCGCCGGCGTGGCGCGGCCTGGTCCGACGGTGCGCGACAACCGCGCGGTGCACGCCCTCGCGCGGCTGCTGCTGCACGGGCAGATCGACCACGTGCAGTGCTCCTGGGTCAAGCTCGGTCCGGAGCAGTGCGACCAGGTGCTGCGCGGCGGCGTCGACGACCTGGGCGGCACGCTGATGGAGGAGACCATCAGCCGGATGGCGGGATCCGCGCACGGCTCGCGCAAGTCCGTCGAGGACCTCGAGGCGATGGTGCGGCGGTCCGGGCGGACTCCGCGGCAGCGCACGACGACGTACGGCACGGTGTCCGCGGAACGGCACGCGGCGGCGCGTACGTCCCGCGCGGCGTTGCCGGTGGTGTGACCGG
>JAODNS010000039.1 GCA_025465145.1 Frankiales bacterium | reverse complement strand
GTTGATCCGGGCCGAGCGGGAGGACCCCAAGACGGGGAATTTCGCCTCGACCCTGGGCTCGCGCAAGATGTGGCTGCGGCTGCGAGGCAAGGGCCACGACGTCGCGAGGTGCACCGTCGAACGCCTGATGCGCGCGCAGGGCTGGAAAGGCACCCGCGACGAGCTCCACGAAGCGATCGTGTTCTGGACCGAGCACACCTACAACCGCCGTCGACGGCAGCGGACCCTCGGCAAGCTCACACCGGTCGAGTTCGAGCTCGCCTTCACCAACCAGGCCGCAGCCGTCGCGGCATGATCAACCGCTCACCCGGTGTCAACCAACCCGCAGCAGTCCCCGCTGAGGTTCGAAGCCACCCGACGAGTTACAGCACCCCCGGTACCCGATCTCGGTCGCGCCCGCGTCTCCGACCGTAGGCCGAACGTCAGGCGGCGGCCGATCCGCCACGAGCCGTCACTGCCGCCGGCGCCCCTGATAGCGGATGAGTACCACCCTCGGCTAGTCCACAAGGTCGAGGGCCGCGCCGACCACAGCTGCTGAGTCAAGGCCGTGCAGCGCGTAGACGTCCTGCAACGCGCCGGCTTGCCCGAACACCGAGACGCCCAGGCAGGTGATGGGCATCCCGGTGACGCCGCCGAGGAATGCCAGCGTGTGCGGGTGCCCGTCGATCAGCGTGACCAGCGGCGTCGGCCGGAAGACGCGGTCCAGCACCGTCTCGTCGACGCCGTGCGACGAACCGGTCGCGAGCCCGCGCCGCGCCTGCATCGCGCGCCAGAGCCGGTCGTACGACGTCACGACCACCACGTCGGCCGGAACCCCCTGCTGGGCAAGGAGATCGGCCGCGCCGAGCGCCTCGGGTACGAGCGCTCCGACGACCGCGATGGTGACCAGCGCGTCTGCCGTGGACCGCAGCCGGTACGCGCCGGCGAGAACGTCACGCCGCCGCTGCTCCACGTCCTCCGGCAGGTCCGCAAGAGCCTGGTCGATCGGCCGCGTCGTCAGCCGCAGGTACGCGGACTCCCCATCCGGGCGTCCGATCCGCGACAGCGCGTCGAGCAGGCACCACTCGGTCTCGATCGCAAACGCGGGCTCGAACGCCGTGACACCGGGGGTCTCCAGACCGAGCGAGGGCGTCGTGATGCTCTGGTGCGCCCCACCCTCCGACGCCAGCGTCACGCCGGACGGCGTGCCGACCAGGATGGACTGACCGCCGGCGTACGACCCGAACACCCAGGGCTCGTACGCGCGCCCGACGAACGGGTCGTACACCGTGCCGATGGGCAGCAGCGGCTGGCCGACGCGCGACCAGGTCGCCCCCAGCTCGCCGAGCAGGCCGACCAGGTTGACCTCCGCGATGCCGAGCTCCATGTGCTGCCCGGTCGAGGTCTCGCGCCAGCGGAGCACTCGGCCCTCGTCGGAGGCGAACCAGTCGTGCCGGTCCTGCGGCGACCACACCCCGACCTTGTTGATCCAGCCGCCGGTGTTGGTGCTGCTGGCCACATCCGGGGAGACGGTGACGATCCGGGCCGCGACCTCGGGTGCGTCACGCGCGAGGTCGGTCAGGACGCGGCCTAGCGTGGCCTGGGTCGAGTGCTCACCGCGGTAGCTGCGGCCGAGTTGTGCCGGCACCGCCGGCGGAAGGGGGCTCGGCACCGGCTCCCTGCGGAGTCGCTGCGCCACATCCGCACAGAGGCGGCCGGCGGGCGAGGCGGGGTCGAGCAGCCGCCACGGGTCCGTGGAGTCCTGGCCCAGAGCGGTCGCCAGCTCGCCGTACTGCTCCTCTGTCAGCAGCGCCGAGTGGTTGGCCGGGTGCCCCTCGACCGGCAGCCCGCGGCCTTTGATCGTGTAGGCGAACACGACCGTAGGGCGCGCGTTGTCGACGGCGCGGAACGCCTCCGACAGCGCGACGAGGTCGTGCCCGCCGAGGTCACGCAGTGCGGTTGCGACCTCCGCGTCGGACAGGTCGTCCAGCAGCGGACCGACGTCCAGCGCGGCCCGCAGCGACCCCGCCGGGGACCGCAGCAGCCACTGGTACTCCTCGTTGCCCATCTCGTCGATCCGTCGACGCAGCCGGTCGCCGCCCTCCCGCGCGAACAGCTCCTCGAGCATGCGCCCGTACTTCACCTCGAGCACCTGCCAGCCCGCGGCCGCGAACAGCCCCGCCCACTTGGCGACCTGGATGTCCGGGACGATCCTGTCCAGCGACTGCCGGTTGAGGTCGACGACCCAGAGAACCTCGCCCAACCGAGCAACCATCGGGTCGACTACGCACTCCCAGACGGCTCCCTCGTCCAACTCCGCATCGCCGACGAGCGAGATCTGACGGCCCCCAGGAGCAACGCCGAAGTGCGCGCTGACGTACCGCTGCGCGAGCGCACCCCACACCGGGGCTGTTGCTCCGATGCCCACGGAGCCCGTCGAGTAGTCCGGCCGGTCCGGGTCCTTGGTCCGTGACGGGTACGGCTGCAGCCCGCCGAGCTCCCGCAGGCGAGGCAGGTACGACGGGTGCACTGTCCCGAGCAGCGCGTTGATCGCGTGCAGCACGGGCGATGCATGCGGCTTCACGCTGACCCGGTCGGCTGGAGTCAGAACCTCGAACCACAGCGCGGTCATGATGCTGACCATCGAGGCGCTCGACGCCTGGTGGCCGCCGACCTTGACGCCGGAGCTGTTGGGGCGCCGTGCGTTCGCCGCGTGCACGATCGACGTGGCGAGCCACAGAACCCGGCGCTCTACGTCCTCGAGAGCGGCCAGGCCCTCGTTGGTGGCGAGGACCGAGCCCGGGTCGTCGCGACCGGGAACTGCTTTGTTGGGTGCCATAGGCGGTCTGTCTCCTGTTCGCTTGCGTGCTCAGCAGTGGGGGCGCGCACGACGGCACCGGTTGACGCGGGGTGCGCCCGGAGCAGCCGCCTCTTGCGCTGCACGCCGGTCGAGAGCGGGGCCCAGCTGCGGTCGTCTCCCCGGGCCGCCGAGCGGTCGGGCGGCGACGTGACCGTCGAGGGGTCAGCGCTCGCCTACCGCGGAGCACGCAGCTGTGCGGCGACTGCCGCCAGGACCTCCTCGGTGGTCGCGTTGCCGCCGATGTCTGGCGTGCGGCCAGACGCCTCGGTCAGCGCCCCTGCCAGGGCGGCGGCCAGGGCAGAGGCCGCGTCGAGCTCGCCGAGGTGCCGCAGCATCAGCACAGCCGACAGGATCTGCCCGACAGGGTTCGCGATCCCCCGGCCGGCGATGTCCGGCGCGGACCCGTGCACCGGCTCGAACATCGAAGGGCGCTGGCCGTCGGGGTTGACGTTGGCCGAGGCTGCGAGCCCGATACCGCCCATGAGCGCGGCACCGAGATCGCTGAGGATGTCACCGAAGAGGTTGCTGGCGACGATGACGTCGAACTCCTGTGGGGCCAGCACGACGCGGGCCGCCAGGGCGTCGATGTGCATCTGCCTGCAGCGGACGTCGGGGTACTCCGCGGCGACGTCTGCGACCACGCGGTCCCAGAACGGCATGCTGTGAGGAAGGCCGTTGGACTTCGTCGCGGACACCACCTCGCTCCGCCGCTGACGTGCCTGCTCGAACGCGTAGCGCGCTACCCGCTGCACGCCGTGCCGTGTGAAGACGGCCGATTGCACGACGACCTCGTCCGCGGTGTTCTCGTACACACCGCCCCCGACCGAGGTGTACTCGCCCTCGTTGTTCTCCCGGACGATCAGGAAGTCGAACGGCGCCTTCGACGCGAGCGGCGTCGGGACGTTCGGCAGCAGCGTCACCGGGCGCACGTTGATCGACTGGCGCAGCTCGCGGCGGATCGGCAGAAGCAGGTTCCACAAGGACACGTGATCGGGGACGCGCGGGTCGCCGACCGCCCCGAGGAAGATCGCGTCGGTGCCGCACAGGACATCGACCCAGTCCGCGGGCCTGAAGTCGCCGCTCGACAGGTACCGGTCGCAGCCCCAGTCCAGGTGCACCCACGCCACGTCCGCGCCGTTCATGTGCAGCGCCGTCTCGATGAGCGCGCTCACGCCCGCGACCAGCTCCTGACCGATCCCGTCGCCGGGGATCGACGCGATGGTGTGGCTTCGAGTCATCGATGGTCCCTTCGTTCGCCTGAGCCGCAGGTAGCGGCAGGTAGCGGCCCGGGGGCGGGCCGGCGTGTGCCGTGCAGGAGAGGCGGCTCGGCGTTGACAACCCCTCCGCCATCGATACTATCGAATCGTTTCCAGTTGTGAAGGGATGAATTCATGGACCAGAGTGGGCCGCGTGCCTCCCGGCTGCCCGATCTCACCATTGCGCGCTTGGAAACGATCCCAATCCGGGTCCCGCTGGCGCGTGTCTACAAGGGCAGCCACTACCGGATGACGCACCGGTCGACGATCGTGACGCGCGTCCACACCGCCAGCGGCATCGTGGGCGAGGCGTACGCAGGCGACGAGGACGCCGGACTCCTCGAGATCGACGCGATCATCCACAACGAGATCAGCCCGGTCGTGGTGGGCGAGGACGCCTTCGCGACCGAGCGCCTGTGGGAGCTCGCGCGGCCGGCGACATGGGACATCCTCCGCGACCGGCGGCTCGGCCTCGTTGCCACCGCCTGCGTCGACACTGCCGTCTGGGACGCGGTTGGAAAGGCCCTCGGCGTCCCGCTGTACCGACTCTGGGGCGGCTACCGCGACTCCGTACCCGTCATCACGATCGGCGGCTACTACGACGAGAACGCCGACATCGCCGCAGAGGTCAACGAGATCGCCGAGGCCGGATACGCCGGGATGAAGTTCAAGGTCGGCGGCCTGTCGCCTGTCGAGGACGCCGCTCGCGTGCACGAAGCGCGCCGAGCGGGCGGCGACGCGTTCGCCCTCGCCGTCGACGCAAACCAGGGCTGGTCGCCTGCAGATGCGATCCGCTTCGCACAGCTGGTCTCCGACTGCGACATCCTCTGGTTCGAAGAGCCGTGCCAGTG
>JAODNS010000304.1 GCA_025465145.1 Frankiales bacterium | reverse complement strand
AGCCGCTGTTCGAGGTCATCAAGAACACGATTCCGGCCCCGACCTACACCCCGGGTGCGCCGCTGCAGGCCCACGTGACCAACCTGGACGCCTCGCCGTACCTCGGCCGGCTGGCGCTGTGCCGCATCCACAACGGCTACCTGAAGAAGGGCCAGACGGTCGCCTGGTGCAAGCAGGACGGCACCGTCGAGCGCGTCAAGCTGACCGAGCTGCTGGGCACCGAGGCGCTCGAGCGCGTCTCGATCGACCAGGCCGGCCCCGGCGACATCGTGGCCATCGCCGGCATCCCGGAGATCACCATCGGCGAGACCCTCGCGGACCCGGACGACCCCAAGCCGCTGCCGCTCATCACCATCGACGAGCCCAACATCTCGATGACGATCGGCATCAACACCAGCCCGCTGGCCGGCAAGAGCGGCAAGAAGCTGACCGCCCGCATGGTCAAGGACCGGCTCGAGAAGGAGCTGGTCGGCAACGTCTCGATCCGCGTCCTGCCGACCGAGCGCCCCGACACCTGGGAGGTCCAGGGCCGCGGCGAGCTGCAGCTCGCGATCCTCGTCGAGGTCATGCGCCGCGAGGGCTTCGAGCTCACCGTTGGCAAGCCGCAGGTCGTCACGCGCATCGTCGACGGCAAGCTGCACGAGCCTATGGAGCGCCTGACCATCGACGCGCCGAGCGACTACCAGGGCGTGCTCATGCAGCTCATGGCGCTGCGCAAGGGCCGGCTCGAGCAGATGGTCGACCACGGCACCGGCTGGATCCGGATGGAGTACATCGTCCCCGCCCGCGGCCTGATCGGGTTCCGGACCGAGTTCCTCACCGAGACGCGCGGCACCGGGCTGCTGCACCACGTGCACGAGCGGTACGAGCCGTGGCACGGCGAGATCCGCACCCGGCCGACAGGTTCGCTGGTCGCCGACCGCAGCGGCCCGACCACCGGCTTCGCCCTGGCCAACCTGCAGGAGCGCGGCACCATGTTCGTGCCGCCGGGCACCGAGGTGTACGAGGGCATGATCGTGGGCGAGAACAGCCGCTCCGACGACATGGACGTCAACGCCACCAAGGAGAAGAAGCTCACCAACATGCGGCAGAGCTCCTCCGACGTCCTCGTGCCGCTCATCCCGCACAAGGCGCTCAGCCTCGAGCAGGCGCTCGAGTTCTGCCGCGAGGACGAGTGCGTCGAGGTCACGCCGGCGACGGTCCGGATCCGCAAGGTCGAGCTCGACGCGAACCTGCGGGCCAAGAGCCGCCGCCCGAAGGCCAACGCCTAGGCCGTGCCCGACTGGACCGGGCGGCTCGCCGTCGCCACGCCGCTGCTCACCGACCCGAACTTCGCGCGGGCCGTGGTCCTGCTGCTGCAGTCTGACGATGAGGACGGCGCGCTCGGCCTGGTCCTGAACCGCCCGTCCGGCACAGAGGTCGGCGAGGTCCTCGATGCCTGGGGGCAGCTGGCCGGGTCGCTGCCGGTCGTCTTCACCGGCGGCCCGGTGCAGCCGAACGCGGCGATCTGCCTCGGCCACGCGCGGCTCGGCGCCACGCCGGTCGCGGCCTACAGCGCGCTGGAGAACGCGCCCGCGCTGGGCACCGTCGACCTCGACGCCTCGCCCGAGGACGTGGGGCCGGCCGTGAGCGAGGTGCGGGTGTTCGCCGGGTACGCCGGTTGGGCTGCCGGCCAGCTCGAGGCCGAGGTGGACGAGGGCGCCTGGTGGGTGCTCCCCGCGCTGCCGTCCGACGCGTTCACCGACCGGCCCGAGCTGCTGTGGCAGCAGGTCCTGCGCCGGCAGGGGCCGCCGATCGCGTTTGCGGCGCTCTACCCCGAGGACCCCTCCCAGAACTGAACCCCCTTGTACCGCTTGGCCTGCGGGCTCAGCGACGCGATCGCGTCGTCGAGGACGCGGCGCTGGCCGGGTGTCAGCTCGTCGACCGGCGTGAGGTACGGCCGGATCGTGAACAGCGCGCGGCCGAGGTGCGGCAGCGGCAGCGTCGTCTGCCGCTCGACCCGCAGGTGCCAGCGCAGCGGCTCGTCCGGGTACGTCTCGTCGGGGTCGTCGTCGAGCCGGCTGGAGCGGTTCAGCCCCCAGACGTGCTGGACGTACGGCCCCTTCGTCAGCAGCGCCTCCGACAGCGCGGGGGCGGCCCGCTGCAGCCGCTCGCCGTCGGCGACAGGCGCGTGCAGGTCCAGCAGCGAGGCGCCCGCCCGGCGGCGCACCGGCCAGCCGCTCGGGAAGCTCACCGCCAGCAGCTCGGCGGCCAGCAGGCCCGGTCCGCGCCGCCGCAGCACGACCAGGTCGTCCGAGCAGGCGAGCTGCCAGCCGACGACGAGCAGGTCCAGACCGCTACGCGACAGCACCGCCTCGGTCGCGTCGGGGAACGCGCTCGTCCCCACCTGCTGGGCCCGCATCGTCGGCAGGTCCACCGACAGGCCGAGCAGCCGCAGGCCGTCCGGCGGGAGCAGCGCCCACGCGGCCCGTAGCGCGTCCGCCAGCCCCGCGTCGTCCAGGTCGGCCGGGTCCCGTACGACGACCTCGTCGGCCAGGCGCTCCAGCCGGCGCGCGACCGCGGCGGGCCACGCGTCGTCCAGCAGCACGTGCGGCCCGTCCAGCGGCCGCGGCGCCGGGACCACC
>JAODNS010000274.1 GCA_025465145.1 Frankiales bacterium | reverse complement strand
CTGCTGGCCGGAGTGACGCCGCGAGCGCGCTGGCGGGCGCGGCTGCTGCCGCCGTCCACGCTGCGCTGGGCGTCGTCCGCGATGGGGACGTTCGTGGCCGACGCGCTGGACCGCTTCGACGACGGCTGGGCCGCGGTGCGGCGACGGCTGCGGGTGCGCGCCGCGGCGTAGGACTGCCCACGCAGGACGACGCTGCCCACCCGAGCGGCTTGGGCTACTGCTCCCGGCCGCGCTCGTCCCAGCGCTTGTTCCACCGCTCCTCGAGCCGGGAGAAGACCGACCCGCTGGACGTGCTGCGCGTCTGCTTGGGCTTGCTCGGCCGGCCGGCCCGGCGCTCGGTGCCCGGCTGCCCGTCCGGGTTGACCGCCCGCAGCGTCGGCGTGGAGGAGCCGAGCCGCTTCCAGCTCGACAGGGCGAGCAGCAGCGCGCCGACCATCACCGCGAACCCGGCGATGCCGACGGCGGTGTTCTTCATGACCAGCCCGGCGAACAACAGGGCGAAGCCGATGACGAGGACCACAGCGGCGCGGATGAGCCGGCGCTTCATGTGGGTGCGCAGGTCGGTGGAGCGGACGGTCGACGCGAACTTGGGGTCGTCCTGGTAGAGCGCACGCTCGATCTGGTCGAGCAGTCGCTGCTCGTGCTCAGAGAGCGGCACGGTCCACCCTCCCGCGGTCGACGGTCCCGGGCTGTCCCGGGATTCTGCTCTCAGAGTACGAGCGGTTCCGCGTCCCGTCACCACGAGATCCGGTAACGGTGGACGGCAGACGCAGAACGCGCTTCATCGGTCTCTCTTACCCCGGATGTGCCGGTCGAACGACGGCCCGTCCTGCTCCGTTCGGACCAGCGCCGCCGGACGGACCGCGCCGGCACCGAACCGGCGCGACGCCTTGTCCACCGCCTGCTCCGCCTCGCGCCAGCCGCTGTCCTTCTCACCGAGCTGCAGCTGCCGGGTCTGCACGGCCTCGTCCGCGATCCCCTCGACGCGGACGCCGACGAGCCGCAGCCGGGCCCGCTCGAGGCGGAGCGCCTCGTACAGCGCGAGCGCCGTCTCGTACACGGTCCGCCCCACGTCCGTCGCCTCCGGCAGCGTCTTCGAGCGGGTGATGGTCGTGAAGTCGGAGAACCTGATCTTGATGCTGATCGTCCGGCCGACCTGGCCGCCGGCCCGCAGCCGGGCCGCCGTGCGCTCGGACAGCCGGAGCAGCTCGCGCGCGATCACCGTGGGGTCGTCGACGTCGACCGCGAACGTCTCCTCCGCGCCGATGCTCTTGTCCGGCTCGTGCGGGACGACGCTGCGCTCGTCGCGACCCCAGGACAGCGCGGACAGGTGCGCGCCGACCGCCGGCCCGAGCGCCCGCTGGAGCGTGCCGACCGGGGTGTTGGCGATGTCGCCGACGGTGTGCAGGCCCAGCTTGCGCAGCACCTCCTCGGTCTTCTCGCCCACCCCCCACAGGGCGCCGACCGGCAGCGGGTGGAGGAAGGCGACGACCTCGCCGGCCGGGACGACGAGCAGGCCGTCGGGCTTGCAGCGGGCGCTGGCGAGCTTCGCGACGAACTTCGTCGTCGCGACCCCGACCGAGCAGGTGATGCCCTGCTCGTCCTCGATCGTCGCGCGGATCTCCTCGCCGATCTGGCGGGGGGTGCCGAGCCGCTTCGCGGCGCCGCGCACGTCGAGGAAGGCCTCGTCCAGGCTGATCGGCTCGACCAGCGGCGTCACGGCCCGGAACACCTCCATGACGTTCGCCGAGGCGCGGGAGTAGGCGCCGGAGCTGGGCGGCACCACCACCGCCTGCGGGCACAGCCGGCGCGCGCGCATCATCGGCATCGCGCTGTGCACGCCGAACGCGCGCGCCTCATACGTCGCCGACAGCACGACCCCGCGGGACCCGCCGCCGCCGACGATCACCGGCAGGCCGCGCAGCTCGGGGCGGGTCAGCAGCTCGACCGACGCGAAGAACGCGTCCATGTCGACGTGCAGCACGGTGCAGCCGGTGTCGTCACCGGGCGGGCCGGTGGGGGTGCCGATCGGGCGGAGCTGGCCCCTGCTCACGACTCAGTCCTTGACGGCGAGGACGTGCAGCTGGGTGGCCAGGTCGCGGAACGGGGGACGGTCCGCCAGCGCGCGCTCGAGCGCGAGCAGCGCGGCCGGCGCGCCCGGCTCCACGTCCAGCACCGCGCTCGGCACCAGGTCCGCGACGACGCGGACGCCGTGCAGCTGCTCGACCCGCAGCCCGGCTGCCACCACCTGCTCCTCCACCTGCGCCGGCGTCCACCGGCGGGCGACGCCGTCGCCGGCGCCCCAGCGGCCGGCAGGGTCCACCAGGGCGTGCGCGGCCTCGTCCGGACGCCCGGCGAGGGCGCGGGCGAGGACGGCGGCGTCCCGGTTCCCCACGAGCAGGCTGAGCCGGCCGCCGGGGCGCAGCACGCCGGCGAGAGAGGCGAGCGCGGCGGCCGGGTCGTCGACGACCTGCAGGACGCTGTGGCACAGCACCAGGTCGACGCTGCCGGGCGCGAGCAGCTGCGCGAGGTCGTCGAGGTCGCCCTGCACCCCGCGCACGCGCCCGCCGAGACCGCGCTCGTCCGCCCGGCGCGCCAGCGCCGCGAGCGAGTCGGGCGACGGGTCGACGACGGTGACGGTGTGGCCCGCCTCCGCGAGCGGCACGGCGAAGCCGCCCGTACCGCCGCCTGCGTCCACCACGGCCAGCGGACCGGCCGCGTCGGCGAGGACGGCCGACAGCACGTCCCAGACGACCGCCGTGCGGGCGGTGGCGCCGGGGCCGGTCGGGCTGCTCGCCACGTGGCTCCTCCGCTCTCGACCCGCTGCCGGTCCGCGCGGTGCGGTCCGGCTGCCGAGCCTAGTGAGGTCAGTCGGTCGGCGAGACCGTGTCGAGGGCACGGACGACGAGGCGGAGGCCGCCGCCGTTGTCCGAGCGCGCGGCGTCGTTGATCGCGAACCGGAGCGGCGCCGTCCGCCGGGCCTGCACGACCAGCGTGTAGGTGTGCGTCGTGGTGTCGCAGTCGTTGCCGTCGTCGACGAGCGGCGTCCAGGAGGTGGACTGGCCGTTGATCGTGAGGTCGAGGGCGCCGGTGCTGCTGCGGCCCTCCTGCACGGCCTTGCGGTGCCAGTACCCGTCCTTCGCCCACCGGCTGCACTCGGCGTCGGCCGACTCGAGGTCCTCGCCGTAGGCGTACATGCCCACCGCGGTCACCAGGTAGTGCCGGCCGGCCTTGACCGCCCACGGCGTGGTGAGGCCGCGATCGGTCGCGAGCACGTTGAGCGTCCGCTCGCCCGCGACGAGCACCGGCAGGCCGGACGTCTCCTCCTCGGGCGCGTGCGCCACCGGCTGGTTCGCCGGCGCCGGGCCCTCGGCAGGAGCGGGCTTCACGGGTACGGGCGCCTTCACCGGCGTCGGCGCCTTGAGCATCGGCGAGACGACGCCGGTCCAGTACGAGGTCCTCTTCTGCGCGCCCGCCCAGCTCAGGCTGATGTGCATGTGGCCGGTGTGCGGGTCCGCGCCGGTGTAGGGGCGCCAGCCGGCGTTGGCCTGGGCCGCGCTCCAGATCTTGGAGTTCCAGATGACGTACATGACGCCGAGCCGGCGGGCCTGGGCGAAGCGGTTGCCGTAGATGTCGGTCGCGAACAGCCAGTGCACGAAGTCGGCCGCCTGCGCGCGCTGCGTCGTGCTGGCGTGGTTGACGTGCCAGTCCCAGGCCCGGCCCTCCTTGTGCTCGCTGCGCCCGCCGATCGAGCAGTCGCGGGCGATGCCGGAGCTGCCGGTGCCGGGGTAGGCGGCCAGCACGAGCCGGGACAGCGCGAGCGTGCCGGGCTTGGGAGCCGGGTTGCACGTCGTCTGCCCCTGCTGCGGCGAGTAGATCTCGATCGCCTTGCCGGGGACACGGGTCACCGGCGCGGCGTCGGCCGGAAGGGTCGCGGCCAGCGCGGCCGATCCGGCCAGCAGCCCGACGAGCGCGGGGCGCATCAGGCGGGCGGTCAGGAGCGAGCGGCGGGGCACAGGAAGACGTCCTCGGGTGCGGCGACAGGGTGATCGGCAGCTCCTCGGGAGCTGCGCGGTTGCTCTGTCCTTCGGCAGCCGGATGCGCCGGTTGGAGCACGAGCGAGTCACACCTGACCCAGGAGGAAGGGATGAACACGGACATCTCTGCACATCTCGGCACGAGGTTCACCCGCCTGCACTACCGGAGCTGCTGTGCCAGAGCCGCCGGGGCGCTGGACGAGGGACAGCGACGCCCTCGCCGGCCGGCTTCACATCGGCGTACGGCGACGCGCGGAACCCGGTCGCGTAGACGTGCACCGCACCGCCGACGCCGGAGTGCCCCGCTCCCCCGCCGACGAGCGGCGGCTTGGTCATCACCGGTCGGGTGGACCGGCTCTCCGCCATGCCCTCGACGGCGGCCTGGGTGACGCCCACTGGCGCGTCCATCACCTCCCAGATCGCCTCGAGGCCGCCGCTCTGCCAGGCGCTGTGCAGCACGGGCAGCTCCCAGCAGCCGAGCGCCTGCATCGAGACGCCGCGCGGGCCGGTCCGCCGGACGAGCCCGCGGACGACGAGCAGCCACGAGTGGAAGATCGTCGTCGCGTAACCGACCTGCGCGTCCTCGAAGAACGTCGCGTCGAGCGGCCCGGTCGCATCGTCGAGCGTCACGAAGATGACCCGGCGCCCGGACCGGATCGGCGGCGTCTGCGTCGCGACCTTCACCCCCGCCACGAGCACCTCCTGCCGGCTGCGGCAGCCGAGCAGGTCGCGGGCGCGGGTGGCGCCGAGCGCGGCGAGGAACGGCTCGTACGCCTCCATGACGTGCGAGCTCACGTCGAGCCCGAGGACGTCGAGCTCGGCGCGGACCCGCTCCGCGCCGGTCATCTCCGGCAGCCCGCTCGGCGTCGTCTCCTCCGGCGCGTCACCCAGGTCGAGCGCGAGCTGCACGTCCACCGGCTGCGGGACCGCCGGCGCCTGCGACTGCCGCCGCGCCCGCGCCCGCACGTCGTCCAGGTCGGTCACCGGGTCCAGCGCGGGCCGGGTCCTCTTCGGGGCCACCCGCCGCGCCGCCCGTGCCGTCGAGCGGCTCCACCGGTCGAGCTCCGCCACCTGCAGGAGCA
The DNA here is from genome assembly GCA_025465145.1 of Frankiales bacterium. Lineage (GTDB taxonomy): Bacteria > Actinomycetota > Actinomycetes > Mycobacteriales > SCTD01 > RYN-124. Next base: position 2,248 of record JAODNS010000274.1, on the reverse strand, counting down.
GGTCGCGCCGGGTGACCTGCCCGCGCCGGCGGCCGGGCACGGTGGAGCCGAGCCCGTAAAGCGAGTCGAACGCGCCCGCGACCACGAGCCGCTCGGTCACCGGTCGCGACACCTGCGCCCGGTGCCAGAAGTCGGACAGGCTCGCGTAGGGCCGGCCGGCCACCACGCGGGTCACCTCCGCCTCGTTGATGCCCTTGACGTCGGCGAGCCCGATCCGGATGCCGTAGCCGCGGCCGTCCGGCAGCCGCGGGTCGGCCGGCGCGGTGCGCGACGGGGCGTCGGCGGAGCCGGGCACCTGGTCGAGCACCGCGGGCGGCGGCTCGTCGAACCGACCGACCTTCTCCACGCGGTACTCCGCGTCCGAGGCGTTGACGTCCAGCGACAGGACGGCGATCCCGAGCTGGCGGGCGTCGTCGAGGATCAGCCGCTTCGGGTACATGCCCGGGTCGTGCGTGAGGACCCCCGCGAGGAACGCGGCCGGATGGTGCGCCTTGAGCCAGGCCGACTGGTAGGTCGGCAGCGCGAAGGCGGCGGCATGCGCCTTGCAGAAGCCGAACGAGCCGAACGCCTTGAGGACGTCCCACACCTTCTCGACCAGCGCCAGGTCGTAGCCGCGGCCGAGCGCCGTCGGCACGAACCAGACCCGCACCTCGTCCTGGCCCATCGGGTCGCCGAGCGCGCGCCGGACCTCGTCGGCCTCGGCCAGCGTGCAGCCCGTCATGACACTGACGATCTCGAGCACCTGCTCGTGGAAGACCACGACGCCGTACGTCTGCTCGAGCGCGGGGATGAGGTCCTCGTGCAGGTACTCGGGCTCCCGCCAGCCCTGCCGGGCCTCGAGGAACGGCCGGACCATGTCGCTCTTCACCGGGCCGGGGCGGAACAGCGAGATGTCGACGATCAGGTCCTCGAACGTCTCCGGCCCGAACTTGCCGACCAGCTCGCGCTGGCCGGGCGACTCGATCTGGAAGCAGCCGAGCGTCCTCGTCGACTGCACCAGCTCGAACGTCCGGGCGTCGTCGCGCGGCACGGCGTCGACGTCGACGGTGCGCCCGTCGACCCGGGCCACCTCCCGCACGGCGTGCTGCATGGCCGACTGCATCCGGATGCCGAGGACGTCGAGCTTGAGCAGTCCGAGCTGCTCGACGTCGTCCTTGTCGAACTGGCTCATCGGGAACCCGAGCCAGCTGGACTCGACCGGGGTGCGGTCGAGCAGCGTCGCGTCCGAGAGCAGCACACCGCACGGGTGCAGGGCCACGTGCCGGGGCAGCCCGTCCAGCCGCTCGACGAGCCGCAGCACGAGGTCCAGGCGAGCGCCGTTGGCGAGGCCGCTGGCGCGCAGCTCGGGCAGGTCGTGCAGCGCGGCCCGCACCTGCGAGGCGCGGATGTGCGGGAACGCCTTGGCCAGCGCGTCGATCTCCCCCGGCGGCATGCCGAGCGCGGCGCCGACGTCGCGGATGCCGTGCCGCGCGCGGTAGGTGTCCATCATCGACACGCAGGTGCAGCGGTCGCCGCCGTACCGCTGCAGGACCTGCTCGTAGACCTCCGTGCGCCGGGCGGACTCGACGTCGACGTCGATGTCGGGCAGCTGGTGGCGCAGCGGCGACAGGAAGCGCTCCATGAGCAGCCGGTAGCGCAGCGGGTCGACGTCGGAGACCCCGAGCAGGTAGGTCACCAGGCTGCCGGCGCCGCTCCCGCGGGCGGCCACCCGCACGCCCATCCCCTTGATGAGGTCGACCACGTCCGCGACGGTGAGGAAGTAGGACGGGTACCCGAGCTGCCGGATGACGTCGAGCTCGTCCTCGAGCCGGGTCAGCGCCTTCGGATCGCGCGCCATCCCGCGCCGGCCGAAACCGGCCTCGCACCGCTCCCGCAGCACGGCCAGCGGCTCGCCCCCACCTGCCGCGAGCTCCGGGAAGTGGACCTCGCCGATCCCGAGGTCGCCGCGCGGGTCGACGGCGCAGCGGTCCGCCTCCGCCCGGGTGCGGGCGAGCAGCGTGCGGCCGTCGTCGTCGCGGCCGGCCATCCGGGCGATCTCGGCGGCGACCTCGGCCATCTCCTTGCCGGACAGCAGTGCGGCCTCGGCGTTGGCGCGGTCGACGTGCCGGGCGTCGAGCGCCACCAGCCGCCGGGCCGCGTCGAGCACGTCCGCGACGGGCGCGTCGGCGCGGTCCGCGTAGCGGACGACGTTGGTCAGCACCGCCGACGCGCGCGCCTCGTCGGCGAAGCCGAGCATCCGGGCGGCCCG
>JAODNS010000218.1 GCA_025465145.1 Frankiales bacterium | reverse complement strand
CACGACCAGGTCGAGGCGATGACGATGGGCGACCGCGTCGCGGTGCTCAAGGACGGCGTGCTGCAGCAGGTCGACAAGCCACGCGCGATGTACGACAAGCCGGCCAACATGTTCGTCGCCGGCTTCATCGGCTCTCCCGCGATGAACCTCATCAACCTTCCGGTCCAGGGCGAGGACGTCCGCTTCGGCAGCTGGGCGATGCCGCTCCCCCGCGCGGCGCGCGAGGGCCTGAGCAACGGCGAGGTGGCGGTCGGTGTCCGGCCGGAGGACCTGGCGTTGGTCGGTGACGGCGCCGGCATCCCGGTCACGGTCGAGCTCGTCGAGGAGCTGGGGTCCGACGCCTTCCTGCACGGCAGCATCCAGGGCGCAGGCGGCGACGCCGACCACCCGACGCTCATCGTCGCGCGCGTGAACCCGACGGCGCCGCCGGAGAAGGGGCAGACCGTGCACCTCGCGCCGTCGAAGAACCTGCACTTCTTCGACACGGCGAACGGCGCGCGCGTCGGCGACTAGCGGCCCGCCCGTCCGGTCCGTCCGTGCGGTGCAACCACGGCCGGCCCACCCGTCCCGGAACGCACACCGACTGATCACGAAGGCGCGTCCTGCGGCGCGTCGCGGCCGAGATGATCAGTCGGTGTGCGGCCTGCCGCTGCGCGCCCGCTCCGCGTACCAGGCGTACGAGGCCTTCGGCGTGCGGTCGCGCGTGTGGGGGTCCACGGCCACCAGGCCGAACGTCTTGCGGTAGCCCTCCGCCCACTCGAAGTTGTCGAGCAGCGACCAGGCCAGGTAGTCGAGGACGGGCGCGCCGGCCTGCCGAGCCTGCTCGACCGCGTCGAGGTGGTCGCGCAGGAAAGCGATCCGGTCCTGGTCGTCGACGCGCCCGTCTGCAGTCCGCTGCCCGTCGGCGAAGGCAGCGCCGTTCTCGGTGACCCGCAGCGGCACGTCGCGCAGCCGCCGGGCGGTCGCGAGCAGCACCTCGGTCATGCCGGTGGCGTCCACCTCCCAGCCCATGTCTGTGCGCGGGCGGCGCGGGAGGAAGACGAACGGCGGCGCGTACGGGTACGCGGCGGTCGCCTGGCCGACCGCGCGGGTGCCGGCGTCGCCACGCCCGATCCGGAACGGCGTGTAGTAGTTCACGCCGACCCAGTCGGCGGAGCCCTGCACCGCCGCGAGGTCGCCGTCCTGCACGACCGGCGACGTGTACGGCGCGAGCACGTCCGGGTAGCGCCCGTCCACGAGCGGGTCGAGCCAGATCCCGTTCTGGACGGCGTCGACGAAGGCCACGGCGGCCGGGTCCGCGTCGTCCTCGGCTCGGACCGGCGCGAGGTTCAGCACGATGCCCACCTCCGCGGCGGGCACGGCCGCGCGCACCGCGTCGCGGCCGAGCGCGTGCCCGAGCAGCAGGTGGTGTGCCGCCGCGTAGGCCGCGTCCGGCTCGCGGCGACCGGGCGCGTGGATGCCGGCGGCGTACCCGAGGAAGGCCGTGCACCACGGCTCGTTCATCGTCGCCCAGGACGCCACCCGGTCGCCCAGCCGCGCCGCGACGTGTCCTGCGTAGTCGCCGAAGCGCAACGCCGTGTCGCGCGCGGGCCAGCCGCCGGCGTCCTCGAGGGCCTGCGGCAGGTCCCAGTGGTACAGCGTCGGGAAAGGCCGGATCCCCCTGGACAGCAGGGCATCCACCAGCCGGTCGTAGTAGTCCAGCCCACGCGACTCGACCGCGCCGCTGCCGGTCGGCTGGATGCGCGGCCACGCGATGGAGAACCGGTAGGCGCTGACACCGAGCCCCTCGATCAGCGCCACGTCGTCGTCCAGCCGGGAGTAGGAGTTGCAGGCGATCGAGCCGTTCGTGCCGTCGGCGACGGTGCCGGGCAGCGCGCAGAACGTGTCCCAGATCGACGGACCCCGCCCGTCTGCGGTGACGGCGCCCTCGATCTGGTACGAGGAGGTGGCGACGCCGTGGCCGAGAGGTTCCACGCCGCCGACCCTACGGCCGGGGCACCGGCGCCAGCACGGCCTTCTCGTCGGGCTTGTGGCGCAGCACGTGCTCGACGTACCGCGTCGCGGCCTCCGCCGTGCCCACGTCGCGCCCGGCCTGCTCGGACAGGAACCACCGGTGCTCGAGCACCTCGTGGAACACCTCCGCCTGCTCGAGCTTGCCGTGCAGCTCGCGCGGCACCGACTGCACGACCGGGTGGAAGACCTCGGTCAGCCAGCGGTGCGCCGCGATCTGCTCGGACTCGTTCAGCCGGGCGCGGGGATCCGCTGCGCGGAAGGCGTCGAGGTCGTTGAGCAGCCGCCGGGCCTGGTTCTCCTCGACGTCCAGCCCGGTCAGGCGCAGCAGCCGGCGGGCGTGGTGGCCGGCGTCCACCACCTTCGGCTGGATCCGCACCTCGCCGCCTGCCAAGTCGGTCGACACGTCCAGCTCGGCAACGTCGAAGCCGAGCGCGTTGAGCCGTCGCACGCGCGCCTCCACGCGGTGCCGCTCCCCCACGCCGAACACCTCCGGCTCGGTCAACGCCTGCCACAGCTCGCGGTACCGGGACGCGATGGTGTCACCGATGTCGATCGGGTCGACCTGCTCGTCCAGCAGCTCCCCGGCCTGCAGGTCCATCAGCTCGCCGATGATGTTCGTGCGCGCCATCGACAGGTCGTACGACCGCTGACCGTCCGACAGCACCTCGTGGTGCTCGGTCGTCTCGGCGTCGACCAGGTAGGCGGCGAACGATCCGGCGTCGCGGCGGAACAGCGTGTTCGACAGCGAGCAGTCGCCCCAGTAGAAGCCGGCCAGATGCAGCCGAACGAGCAGCACGGCGAGCGCGTCGAGCAGGCGCACCGCCGTCTCCGGTCGCAGGGTGCGTGAGTACAGCGCGCGGTACGGCAGCGAGAACTCCAGGTGCCGCGTGACCAGCGCGGGCTCGAGCTCCTCCCCCGTCGCCGAGAGACGGCCGTCCACGATGCCCACCACCTCAACGGCGGGGACGTCCAGCCGCGCGAGCCGGCGCAGCACGGCGTACTCGCGGTACGCGGCGAACGCGCCGATCTCCTTCACCGCGTAGACCGCGTCGTGCAGCCGGACGAACCGCACGACGTGCCGGGAGATGCCGCGCGGCAGGCCGACGAGCTGGTCCGCCGGCCAGTTCCGCAGCGGCAGGGACCACGGCAGGTCAACGAGCTCCGGCTCGTCCGGAGCGCCGGTCATGCGCAGGGCCATGCCGCCACTCTGACAGGCTCTGGACGTGATCACGGTGTGCGGCGAGGCGCTGGTCGACCTGCTGGCGACCGGCCCGGGAACGTACGAGGCGAAGCCTGGCGGATCTCCGGCGAACACCGCGGTGGCCCTCGCCCGGCTCGGCGTGCCCGTGTCGCTGCTCGCCCGCTTCGGCCCGGACGGCTTCGGCAGCCAGCTGCGCGAGCACCTGACTGCCAGCGGCGTCGACGTGTCCGCAGCGGTCGAGGCGGCAGAGCCGAGCAGCCTCGCGATCGTGTCGCGGGACGGCGCCGGCACAGCCTCGTACCGGTTCGTCCTCGACGGCACCGCCGACTGGCAGTGGACCGACGACGAGCTGGTCCTGCCGCCCGGAACCGCCTGCCTGCACACCGGTTCACTGGCGCTGGCGCTGTCGCCGGCGGTGGAGCGGCTGGTGGCCAGGACCTCCTGCACCGTCTCGCTGGACCCGAACCTGCGGCCCTCGTCGATGCCGCCCGGCGACGTCGTCGACCGCTGGGTCGGGCTCGCCGACATCTGGAAGGCGAGCACCGAGGACGTGGAGCTCCTCCACCCTGGCGAGGACCCGGTGGACGTCGCACTGCGGTGGGCGCAGCGCGGTCCCTGCCTCGTCCTGGTGACCGAGGGCGCGGGCGGTGTGACAGCAGTTCTCGGCGACCGGGTGCTGCACGTCGACGCGTACCCGACCGACGTCGTCGACACGGTCGGCGCGGGCGACACCTTCACCGCAGGGCTGCTGTCCGCGCTGCACGCGGGCGGGCACCTCGGCGGCCGGCTCGCCCTGACGACGCCCGACGTACGGGCGGCCCTCGACCTCGCGCTGCGCGCTGCAGCGGTCACCTGCAGCCGGCCCGGTGCCGATCCGCCATACGTGCACGAGCTGGGCTGAGCGGGCAGGAGTCCAGCGTGTACGAGGTGGACGCGGTGGACCTGGCAGCTCGCGAGCTGCTGCGCGAGCGGCTGCCGACGCTGGTGGCCGAGACCTGCGCCTGGGCGGTCGGGCTGTCGGACGCGCCGCACCACACGCGACGGTCAGGCCGGGTCGTCGCCACCGGTCTGACGCTCGGCAACCGCGCCGAGGCCGAGCAGCAGCTGGCCTCCGACGAGGACGTGCCGCTGCAGCTCGGCGAGACGCGCGCGGGCACCCTCGGCGACGCGCTCGGGGCGCTGATGGCGGACGGCCGGCTGCAAGCCGACCGGCTCGACGACGAGGTGCTCGCGCCGTACGTCCTGGACACCTGCCTGCTCGCCGCGGACCGGGTGCGGGACGAGCAGCCGCAGGTGTGGGCCGAGCTGGTCGACGAGCTCGGCGAGGAAGGCGTGGACCTGCTCGACGTCGTGCGGGCGGCCGAGTGGGAGACCCCGCTGCGCACCGAGGCCGAGCAGCTGCTGCTCGGCGCACTCGCTCACGTGCCGCTCGTGCAGGTCGAGGCGGAGGGGCTGCCGCTGTCGCTGGTCCGCGCTGCCGAAGCCGAGTTGCGCGCGGCGGTTGCGCCGCAGGCGGCGGCGGCCGAGGTGGAGCCCGGCGCGCTGTTCCTCGCGGACGC
>JAODNS010000184.1 GCA_025465145.1 Frankiales bacterium | reverse complement strand
GTCGCAGCCGCAGAACATCTTCGACGCGGTGCCGAGCTCGACGTGCGTCTCGAGGCCGATGACCGGCTCGAACTCCTCGAGCGCCTCGGCGTAAGGGACTGTCATGCGCAGAACTCGTTCCCCTCGGGGTCGGTCAGCACGGCCCAGACGACGCCGAGCTCCTCGTGCTCCTCGACGAACGTCGCGCCCGCGGCGGCCAGCCGTTCGAGCTCGGCCCGCATCTTCGCCCGCTGCTCGTCGACAGGCACGCCCGGGCCGCCGCCGGCGTGCAGGTCGAGGTGGACCCGGTTCTTGCCGGACTTCGGCTCCGGGACGCGCTGGAAGAACAGCCGCGGGCCGTCGCCGACGAGGGCGGAGCGGCTGTTCCACTCCTCCTCCGGCACGGACTGCGCGGCGAGGAAGGCCGGCCAGCTGTCGAAGCCGGGCGGCGGGGCCTGCAGCTGGTACCCGGGCAGAGCCTCGCTCCAGAACGCGGCAAGCGCGGCGGGGTCCGCGCAGTCGATGGCGATCTGCACTACGCCTCCCAGTCGAGCGGCGGGACGGGCGGCGGGACGGCCGCCTCGAAGGCGGCGCCGACCCGGTAGAGCAGGTCGTCGCGCATGGTCGGCGCCATGATCTGCAGGCCGACCGGCAGGCCGTCGGACAGGCCGCAGGGCAGCGACATCGCCGGGCCGCCGTAAAGGTTGGACGGGATCGTCGCGAGGTCCTGCCGGTACATCGCCAGCGGGTCGGACAGCTTCTCCCCCAGCGGGAACGCGACGGTCGGCGCGGCCGGCGAGACCAGCACGTCCGCGAGGCCGAACGCCTCGGTGAAGTCGCGAGTGATGAGGCTGCGGACCTTCTGCGCCTGCCCGTAGTAGGCGTCGTAGTAGCCGCTCGACAGCGCGTAGGTGCCGAGGATGATCCGGCGCTTGACCTCCGCCCCGAAGCCGGCCGCGCGGGTGAGCGACATGACCTCCTCGAGGCTGTGCACGCCGTCGTCGCCGGTGCGCAGGCCGTAGCGGACGCTGTCGAACTTCGCCAGGTTGCTCGACGCCTCCGACGGGGCGATCAGGTAGTAGGCGGGCAGCGCGTACCCGAAGTGCGGGCAGCTGACCTCGACGACCTTCGCGCCCAGCGAGGTCAGCGTCTCGACGGCCTCCGCGAAGCGCGCTTCGACGCCCGGCTGGTACCCCTCGCCGGACAGCTCCTTCACGACGCCGACCGTCAGGCCGGCGATGTCGGCCTGCCGGGCGGCCTCGACGACGGGCGGCACGGGCGCCGGAATGGAGGTGGAGTCGGCCGGGTCGTGACCGGCGATGACCTCGTGCAGCAGCGCCGCGTCGAGGACCGTGCGGGCGCAGGGGCCGGCCTGGTCGAGGCTGCTGGAGAAGGCAACCAGCCCGTACCGGCTCACGCCGCCGTAGGTGGGCTTGACCCCGACGGTGCCGGTGACAGCCGCGGGCTGGCGGATGGAGCCACCCGTGTCGGTGCCGATGGCCAGCGGCGCCTGGTACGACGCGATCGCAGCACTCGAGCCGCCGCCGGAGCCGCCGGGGATGCGGCTGAGGTCCCAGGGGTTGTGCGTCGGGCCGTAGGCGCTGTGCTCGGTCGACGAGCCCATCGCGAACTCGTCCATGTTGGTCTTGCCGAGGACGACGACGCCGGCCGCCTTCAGCCGCGTGACGATCGTGGCGTCGTACGGCGGCCGCCAGCCCTCGAGGATGCGCGAGCCGACCGTGGTCGGGATGCCCTTCTGGACGATGACGTCCTTCAGCGCCAGCGGCACGCCGGCGAGCGGACCGGACAGCTCGCCGCTGTCGACGCGCGCCGCCTGCGCCAGGGCGCCTTCGGCGTCGACGTGCAGGAACGCGTGGACCTGCCTGTCGACCTTCGCGATCCGGTCAAGGTGCGCCTGCGCGACCTCGACGGCGGAGACGTCCTTCGACGCGATCGCCGCGGCGGTCTCGGCGGCGGACAGGCGGGTCAGGTCGGTCATGCCTCGTCGTCCAGGATCCGCGGCACCCGGAACCGGCCGTCCTCCGCCGACGGCGCCATGACCAGCACGTCCTCGCGCGGCAGGGACGGCCGTACCTCGTCCGGGCGCATGACGTTCTCGATCGGGACGGCGTGCGTCATCGGCTTCACGTCCGTCGCGTCGGTCACCTCGCCGATCTTCGCGACCGCGCCGAGGATGACGTCGAGCTGCGTCGCGAGCTGGTCGAGCTCGCTGTCGTCCAGGGCCAGCCGCGACAGCCGCGCCAGGTGCGCGACCTCCGTGCGGGTGATCTCAGCCATGCGGCCACTCTAGGGCGGTAACACGAACGACATCCGCGTCGGGCACGGTGGGCGCATGGCCTACCTGCTGCGCGTCGTGCTGCCCGATCGGCCCGGCATGCTCGGCGCCGTCGCGACCGCCCTCGGCGACGTCGGCGCCGACATCCTCAGCCTCGACGTCGTCGAGCGCGGCCCGGCCGGCGCCGTCGACGACCTGCTCGTCGAGCTGCCGTCCGGCGCCCTCGTCGACCGCCTCATCACCAGCGCGCAGTCAGTGCCGGGCGTGGTCGTCGAGTCGCTACGCCCGTACGCAGGGGCCGCCGACCTGCACCGCGACCTCGAGCTGGTGGACGCGCTGGCGGCCGCGCCGGCGCACTCCCTGCAGGTGCTGGCCGACAACGCGCCGGGGGTCTTCCGGGCCGGCTGGGCGGTCGTGGTGGAGGACGGACAGGTGGTGGCCGGCAGCAGCGGAGCGCCCGAGGAGGTGCCGACCGCGTGGCTGCCGCTCATCGCCGCGCGTCGGGTGGGACCGCGCGAGCCGTGGGTGCCGGAGCAGTGGCAGCTGCTGGGCACCGAGCTGGCGGTGGCGCCGCTGGGGGTGCCGACGCGCGGCGTCCTGCTGGGGCGGCCGGGCGGCCCGCTGTTCCGCGCCTCCGAGGTGCTGCGGCTCGCCCACCTCGCCGGGGTGACCGCCGTCAGCCGTGGGTGAGCTGGTGCGGCACGCCGACGGCAAGCGCGCGCTCGACCAGCCACGGCGTGAGCTGGTCGGCGGGCAGCGCGCGCGACAGGTGCCAGCCCTGCGCGGTCGTGCAGCCCATGGCCCGCAGGCCGTCCCAGTCGCGCTGGGTCTCCACTCCCTCGGCGACGACCTGCATGCCGAGGCCGAGCCCGAGGTCGATGACCGAGCGGACGATCGCGATGTCGCGCGGGTCGTCGTGCATCCGCTGCACGAAGGACCGGTCGATCTTGATCTCGTGGACCGGGAGCTGGCGCAGGTGGCCGAGGCTGGAGTACCCGGTGCCGAAGTCGTCCAGCGACAGCGTCACGCCGAGGTGGTCCAGTGCGCGCAGCGTGGTGACGGCGCGGACCGGGTCGGCGAACAGCGAGCCCTCCGTGACCTCGAGGCGGAGCAGCTCCGGCGGGACGTCGTACCGGACCAGGCCGGCGGCCACCCGCTGGGCCAGCCCGTCGCCGCACAGGTCCTTGATGCTGACGTTGACGGCGAGGCCCATGCGCAGCCCCTGGTCGAGCCACACGCGCAGCTGACGCAGCGCCTCGTCCAGCACCCACACGGTCAACGGGCGGACCAGGCCGGAGCTCTCGGCGAGCGGGATGAACTCGTCCGGCGGCACCAGCCCGAGCTCCGGGTGCTCCCAGCGCACGAGCGCCTCCACGCCGACGACGGACCCGTCGCGCATCGACGCCTTCGGCTGGTAGTGCAGGACCAGCTGCTCCTCCGAGATGGCGCGCCGCAGCTCGCCGAGCATCGCCAGCCGACCGGTGCTGTTGCGGTCGCGGGCAGCGTCGTAGACCTCGACGCCGCCACCGGCGTCCTTGGCCAGGTACATCGCGACGTCGGCACGCTGCAGGAGCAGCTCGAGCTCGGTGCCGTGGTCCGGCGAAACGGCCACGCCGACGCTGGCACCGACGTCGACGAGGACGCCCTCCAGCACGATCGGCTCGGCGATGGCGGCGGCCATTCGCTGCGCGGCGTCGCGCGCGTCGGCGATCGAGCGCACGCCGGGCAGCAGCATCGCGAACTCGTCGCCGCCGAGCCGCGCCACCGTGTCCCCGTCGCGCACCGCACCGGCGAGCCGGTCGGCGACGATCTTCAGCAGCTGGTCGCCGACGTGGTGCCCGAGGGTGTCGTTGACCTCCTTGAACCGGTCGAGGTCGAACAGCACGAGCGCGACCCGGCCGTCCGTCTTCTCGAGCAGCGCGGTGGTGGTCCGCTCGCTGAGCAGCTTGCGGTTGGGCAGCCCGGTCATCGCATCGCACATGGCCTCCTGCTCGCGCTGCAGCGCGATGGCGGCCACCTGGTAGACGGCGAACAGGGGCGGGAGCAGCAGCGGTACGAACGCCACCCCGCGCTCCATCGCGACCGCGATGAGCGGCGACAGGGCGAGCAGCGCGCCGTTCGTCAGCGCCTCGTACGCGAGGTCGCCCTGGAGCATCTCGAGCAGGCTCTCGCCCGTCTTGAGCGAGAGCGCACCGGTGACGAGGACCTCGTTGACGACGAAGTACGCGGCACCGCCGCCGAGGGCCGCCAGCAGGTCCACGGCCCGCAGGCTGGCCGGGTCAGCGAGGCTGGCGCTGTGGCCGAGCGCGGACACGACCAGGCCGGCGGCGAGCCACGACAGCGAGTACTGCGCGATGTTGAAGCTGCTGCGCCAGAAGGCCTTGCGGCGGGAGAGGTCGACGATCGCCGTGACGAGGGCCTGCAGGACGACGGCCGGCTCGAGGCCGTACCGGAGCAGGACGGCGAACAGGAAGGCGTTGGTGACGAGCAGACCGTTGGCGTCGGTGGCGCCGGCGGTGAACAGCGGTCGCAGCTCGCCGAGCAGGACCAGTCCGAAGACCAGCCAGAGGGCAGCGTCGACGTGCGGGACGGCACTCCAGTCGACGGCGACGGCGCAGCCCGCGACGACCGCAGCGCCGGCCAGGACGATGGCGGCGACGTAGAGCCGGAACAGCGCGCTCCGCCCGTCGAAGGCGTTCCGAGGGTCGACCCACTCAGGGTTGCCCACTCCGCCTCCTCCGGACAGGCCTGGTGCGGCCGCTGCCGTTGTCCTCGGCACCCGGCCGCCGCGCCTGACTGACCCGCAGGGAGTTCCGGAGGTGGCCCAGAAGGACTAGTCCGCGGCCGGGACGACGGCGGCGGCGCGGGCGGCGTCCGGTCCCTGCTCGAGCAGCACGGTGAGCCCCGCGTCGTCGAGCGTCGGCACGCCGAGCTTCACCGCCTTCTCGTACTTGCTCGCGCCAGGGTCGCTGCCGACGACGACGAAGTCGGTCTTCTTCGACACGCTGCCGGTGACCTTGCCGCCGAGCGCCTGGACCGCCTCGGTCGCGCCGTCGCGGCTGTACGACGGCAGCGTGCCGGTGACGACGACCGTCACGCCCTCCAGCGGACGCGGTCCGTCGTCGGCGCCCTCGTCCTCCATCCGCGCACCACCGGCGCGGATCTTCTCGACGATCTCGCGGTGCCGCGGGTCGGTGAACCAGCCGGCAAGAGCCTGCGCCACGACTGGGCCGACCCCCTCGACGGCGGCCAGCTCCTCCGGGCTGGCGGCCATGACAGCGTCCACCGACCGGAAGTGCCGGGCCACGTCCTGCGCCGCGGTCGGCCCGACGTGCCGGATCGACAGGCCGACGAGCAGCCGCCAGATCGGCCGGTCGCGCGCGGCCTCGATCCCGCGCAGGATCTGCTCGACCTTCTTCGGCCCGAACCCGCGCAGCCCCTCGAACGACGCCGCCGTCAGGGAGAACACGTCGCCGACGTCCGCCAGCCGGCCGCCCTGCAGCAGCGCGATCGCGGTCTCGTACCCGAGGCCGTCGATGTCCATCGCGCCCCGCCCGGCGAAGTGGAAGACCGACTCCCGCAGCTGCGCGGGGCAGGAGACGGTGTTCGGACAGCGGACGTCCACCTCTCCGTCGGGCCGGCCGAGCTCGCTGCCGCACTCGGGGCAGTGCGTCGGCATGACGAACTCGCGCTCGCTCCCGGCGCGCAGCGCGACGACCGGGCCGAGCACCTCCGGGATGACGTCGCCGGCGCGGCGCACGACGACCGTGTCGCCGATGAGCACGCCCTTGCGCCGCACCTCGTCCTGGTTGTGCAGCGTCGCGAGCTTCACCAT
>JAODNS010000090.1 GCA_025465145.1 Frankiales bacterium | reverse complement strand
GCGTGCGCCCGCCGCACCGCCGCCGCGAACGCCGCCGCATCGGGCCGCGCCGAGGGATCGGCCTGCAACGCCTGCTCCACCGCCGCGACAAGCGGCCGCGGCGCGGTCGGGGCCAGCAGCCCGAGTGGTGCCCGCGCCGACGACCGCGCCGCGTCGAGCACCTCGGACACGGAGCCGCCGTCGTGCGGGGGCGCGCCGGCCAGCATGTGGTGGCAGACGGCCGCGAGTGCCCAGACATCCGCCGCCGCGTCGGGCCGCCCGCCCGCGGCGACCGCGGGGTCGACGTACTCCGCCGTCCCGTCCACGGCGCTGCGGTCGCCGGCGATCCGGGCGATGCCCAGGTCGGACAGCAGCGGCATCCCGGCGGCCGTGAACAGCACGTTGGCCGGGCTGACGTCGCCGTGGACGAGGCCGCGGGCGTGTGCGGCGGCGAGCGCCTGCGCGAGCGGTCCGGCGACGGTCACGACCTCGCCGGGGTCGAGGGTGCCGCGGCGCGTGAGCAACGCGGCGAGCGACCCGCCGGCGGCGAGGTCGAGGACGAGGACGTCGTCGACGACGTCGCGCAGGCGGACGACGTACGGCGTGTCCAGCGACCGGAGCAGGACCGCCTCGCGCCGGAGCGCCTGCACCGCAGCGGGATCGGCGTCCTCGCGAAGCCGCTTCAGCGCGACGAGGTCGCCCGTGGCCAGCTCGCGCGCCCGCCACACCTCGCCGGTCGCGCCGTACCCGATCAGCGACTGCACGTCGTAGCCCGGCAGCGCCCAGACCTCCGTCACGCGCCGGACGCTAGCGGGACCGCGCCGACGAGCGGGGGCGTCGTCCACAGGCCTACGCTCGCGCGGTGCCGGAGGTCGTCGTCATCGGGGCCGGCCTGGCCGGGTTGGCCTGCGCGCGGCACCTGCGGGCGGCCGGGCGCGAGGTCGTCGTGCACGAGGCGTCCGACGAGGTCGGCGGCCGCGTCCGCACCGACGTCGTCGACGGGATGCTGCTCGATCGGGGCTTCCAGGTGCACAACGCCGGCTACCCCGAGGCTGCCCGCGTCCTCGACTCCGCACGGCTGGACCTGCAGGCCTTCGCCCCTGGCGCGCTCGTCCGCTGGGGGGACCGGCTGCACCGGGTGGGCGACCCGCGGCGGCTGCCGACCTGGACGCCGTCGACGGTCCGGGCGCCGATCGGCTCGCTGAAGGACAAGGCCGCGCTGGCCGCTGTCGCTGCCCAGAAGGTGCTCGGGTCGTCCGACCGGCTGCTGTCCGCACCGGAGACCACCGCGTACGAGAGCTTGCGCCGCCGAAGGATCAGCGACACCGCCATCGACCGGTTCGTGCGGCCGTTCCTGTCAGGGGTCTTCCTCGAGGACGAGCTCGCGACGTCCAGCCGCTTCCTCGACCTGGTGCTGCGCAGCTTCGGCAGGGGCATCCAGTGCGTGCCGGCCGCCGGCATGGGGGCGATCCCACGACAGCTCGCAGAGGGCCTGGACGTCCGGTTGAACAGCCCCGTGGAGCGGCTGCCGACCGGCGCTGTCGTCGTCGTCGCCACGGCAGCCCCCGCTGCGGCCGCGCTGCTGCCCGGGCTGGTGGTCCCGCGGATGAACGGCGTCACCACCCACTACTTCCTCGCGCCGGAGCCGCCCGTCGCGGAGCGGGCGATCGTCCTGGACGCCGAGCGCAGCGGCCCGCTGGCGAACACCGTGGTGCTCACGAACGCGGCGCCGTCGTACGCACCCGGTCGCGTCCTTGTCTCGGCGTCCGTCGTCACCGGCGACGCGGCCGAGCCGACGGTCCGTGCGCACCTCGCTCGGGTCTACGGCGTCGACACCGCGGCGTGGGAGCACGTGCGCAGGTACGACGTGCGCGAGGGTGTGCCGGACATGCGGCCGCCGATGGGTGACTTCCGCAGGGCGGTGCGCCTGGACCGCGGTCTGTACGTCTGCGGCGACCACCGCGACTCGGGCTCCATCCAGGGCGCGCTGGTCTCGGGGCGGCGGGCAGCGACGGCAGTGCTGGAGGAGCTCTCGTGAACATCCTGGCGATCGGCGGCGGCGGGTTCGTGCCCGACGACCGGTACGGCTGGCGCATCGGCCCCCTCATCGAGCATGCGGTGCAGCTGACCGGCAAGGCGGCGCCGAAGGTGTGCGGCCTGTTCACGGCCACCGGCGACAAGAGCGACCAGATCGCGAGCTGGTACGCCGCCTGGGCGGGCCGCTCGGAGCGGGCCAGCCACGTCGCCGTGATGCCGATGCCCAACGTCGACGACCTGCGCGCGCACCTGCTGACCCAGGACCTCGTCTACGTCGGCGGCGGATCGGTCGCCGGGCTGATGGTGCTGTGGCGGCTGCACGGCCTGGACGGCGTCTTCCGCGAGGCATGGGAGGCCGGCGTCGTGCTGTGCGGTGTCAGCGCCGGCTCGCTGTGCTGGCACAGCGGCGGCACGACGGACTCGTACGGGCCTGAGCTGCGGCCATGGGCGGACGGGCTCGGGCTCCTCCCCGGCTCGAACTGCCCCCACTACGACTCGGACGCCGGTCGGCGACCGCTGTACCAGCGGCTCGTGCGCGAGGGTGCGCTGCAGCCGGGGTACGCCGCCGACGACGACGTGGCGCTGCACTACGTGGGGACCGAGCTGCACGAGGCCGTGTCCGCCCGGATCGGCGCGTCGGCCTGGCGGGTCGACGTCGACGGCGAGACGAAGGTGCCCGCCCGAGAGCTAGCCTGAGCACGTGCTGCTGCGTCGGCTGGGCTCGGTCCCGTACGACGATGCCTGGCGGCTGCAGCAGGCGCTGCACGCGCAGGTCGTCGCGGGCGCCGAGGACGTCACGCTGCTGCTCGAGCACCCGTCGGTCTACACGGCCGGCAAGAGGACCGAGGTGTGGGAGCGGCCGGTCGACGGCACGCCGGTCGTCGACGTCGACCGCGGCGGGAAGATCACCTGGCACGGCCCGGGGCAGGTCACCGGGTACCCGATCGTGCGGCTCGCCGACCCCGTCGACGTCGTGGACTACGTCCGCCGGCTCGAGCAGCTGCTCATCGACGTGTGCGCCTCGCTGGGCCTCGAGACCGACCGCGTCGAAGGCCGCAGCGGCGTGTGGACGCCGGACGGTGCACGCAAGGTCGCGGCCATCGGCATCCGCGTCGCGCGCGGCGTGACGATGCACGGGTTCGCGCTCAACTGCGACCCGGACCTGTCGGCCTACGACCGGATCGTGCCCTGCGGGATCACCGACGCGACCGTCACGTCGCTGAGCCGCGAGCTCGGCCGGGACGTGCCGGTGGACGAGGTGCTGCCGCTGCTCGAGGCGCGGCTGCCCGGGCTGTCCGCCGCCGCCGCGCACGTGTGACCGTCCGGCCCGGTACCCGCTTCGACGAGGACGCCGCGATCGAGGTGTGGCGCGCCTGCCTCGGCGTGCGCGGGCGGCTGCCCTCGGCAGCGCGGATCGCCCAGGTCCGCCGCAAGCTGCGCGCACCGGATGCGCTGCACCTCGTCGCCGAGGACGACGGCCGCGTGGTCGGAATGCTGCTCGCCGAGCTGTCGACGGAGGAGGCCGGCGTGCTGCACCTGTCGATGCTGTTCGTGCACCCGGACCGCTGGCGGCGCGGGATCGGGACGAGCCTGCTGACCGCGCTGACCTCGCGCTACCCGCGCGTCAGCACGTGGACCGCCGCCGACGACGAGCCGGCGCTCGGCGCGTACGCGCGCAGCGGTTTCGTGCGGACTGGCCGGGTGCAGGACGACCTCGTGCAGCTCGCGAAAAGCCCTGCGGCGCAGGACGTTCCTCCGTAGCGTCAGGGCGTGCCCTGCCCCACCTGCGCGTTCGACGCCGCCGCCTGGTCCGCCTCTGACCTGAGGCGGACGCTCAACGACGTGGCGCCCTGGTTCCGGCAGCTCGCGGAGGACGCGCCGACGGACGTGCTGGCCGCGCTGGAGCCGATGGCGACCCAGCTCGCCGCGCTCCCCCGCGGTGTGGTCGACGCGGAGGCCGTGCACACCGCCTGGCAGCTGCTCGGCGAGGCGGGGCGGATCCGGCACACGATGGGCGCGGGCGCACCCACCGACACGGGCGAGGTCGTGCAGGTGAGCACCTCCCCCGGCGGTGTCCCGAAGCTGCCGGTCGCGAAGGCTCTCGTGACCCGCCGCGGACTGCGCGGCGACAAGCAGGCGAACCGGGTCCACCACGGACGGCCCTGGCAGGCCGTGTGCCTGTGGTCTGCTGACGTCGTGGACGCACTGGCGGCGGAGGGGCATCCAGTCGGCTACGGCAGCACCGGCGAGAACCTCACCCTGCGCGGGCTCGACTGGCGGACGATCCGTCCCGGCGTGCGGCTGCACGTGGGCGAGGCGCTGCTGGAGACCACGCCGTACGCGATCCCGTGCAAGAAGAACGCCCAGTGGTTCCTGGACGGCCGGTTCCGGCGGATGTCGCACGACGTGGCGCCGGGCACGAGCCGGATCTACGCGCGCGTGCTGGTCGAGGGCTTCGTCGCCGTGGGCGACCGCGTCGTCGTCGAGCCGCTCGTCCTGCCCGCGCCGCGGCAGGCAGAGGAGCAGCTGGTGCTGGACGCATGAACCGGTACCTGCTCGAGCTGCGCCAGCGGTTCTCGCCGCTGCAGAACCGGTACGACGTCGTCGGCGTCGACGCCTCCGGGCTCGAGACGCCGCTGGGCTACGCCGAGCAGAAGCGCTTCTCGCTCAAGGAGAAGGTGACGTTCTGGTCGAGCGCCGACCGGTCGCAGGTCGTGTTCACCATCGGCGCGCGCAACATGTTCGAGATCGCCGGCACGTACGACGTGGCCGCGGGCGACGGCACTGCGCTGGCCGTCATCGCGAAGGACGTCGTCTCCTCGTTCACACGCTCCACCTACAACGTGGACGTCGGCGGCCGCGCGCTCGTGGGGCGCGAGCGGTCCGCCGTCCAGGCCATCGCGCGGCGGGTGCTGGAGGTGTTCACCGACGTCCCGTGGTTCCTGCCGATCCACTTCGACTTCACCGACGCCGGCGGCGCCACCGCGCTGACGATCGAGCGGCAGATGCGGCTGCGCGACGTGTACCGGGTCACGGTGCACGACGGCTCGCTGGACTGGCGGGTGCCGGCAGCTCTGGCCGTCACGGTCGACGCCTTCATGAACCGCTGACCTCGTGGCCACCTGGCGCTACGTCAGCCCGGTGGTGCTGTCCCTGCCCGAGACGAGCAAGGACGGCCGCAGCTGGAAGGTGCGGGACAAGAGCCTCGGGTACCCCGCCGGTCAGAGCTGAGGCGCGACCTCGCTCGCGATGAGCTCGACGTGCTCGAGGTCGGACAGGTCCATCACCTGCAGGTATAGCCGGGTCGCGCCCGTCTCGGCGAACCGGCCCATCTTCTCGGCCACCTCCGCGACGGTGCCTGCGAGGCCGTTGCGCCGCAGCTCCGCCGGCTCGCGCCCGATCGCGGCCGCGCGCCGCGCCACCTCGTCCTCGGTACGCCCGACGCAGACGATCTGCGCGGCGGACAGCACCAGGTCGCGTCCCGTCTGTGCGGCAGCCTCGCGCACCCGGCCGAACTGCGCCGCCGTGTCCTCGAGCGACCCGAACGGCAGGTTGAACTCGTCCGCGTACGTCGCCGCCAGCCGCGGGGTCCGCTTGGGTCCTCCGCCGCCGATGATGACCGGTATCCGCTCCTGCACCGGCTTGGGCAGCGCGGGTGAGTCGACCAGCGTGTAGTGCTCGCCGGAGAAGCTGAAGCTGCCCTGCGCCGACCACAGGCCGGTGACGATCTGCAGCTGCTCCTCGAACCGCTCGAAGCGCTCGCCCAGCGGCGGGAACGGGATCCCGTACGCCGTGTGCTCGTCGTCGTACCACCCCGTTCCGAGGCCGAGCTCCACCCGGCCGCCGGACATCTGGTCGACCTGCGCGACCGAGATGGCGAGAACGCCGGGCAGCCGGAAGGTCGCGGCCGTGACGAGGGTGCCGAGCCGGATGCGGGAGGTCTCGCGGGCCAGCGCTGCGAGGGTGAGCCAGGCGTCGGTGGGGCCAGGCAGCCCGCCGCCGCCCATCGTCAGGTAGTGGTCGCTGCGGAAGAAGGCGTCGTAGCCGGCGTCCTCCGCGCACCGCGCGACGCGGAGCAGGTCGTCGTACGTGGCCCCCTGCTGGGGCTCGGTGAAGATGCGCAGGTCCATGCTCGGGACGCTATCCGGCCGCTCCGGCGTTAGCCTCTGGTGTGACCGCTGTGGAGCCTGAGGGCCGCAAGATGCTGCGCCTCGAGGTGCGCAACGCGGCGACGCCGATCGAGAAGAAGCCGTCGTGGATCAAGACCCGCGCGGTGATGGGGCCGGAGTACACGTCGCTCAAGGCGCTCGTGAAGACGGAGGGGCTGCACACGGTCTGCGAAGAGGCCGGCTGCCCCAACATCTACGAGTGCTGGGAGGACCGCGAGGCCACGTTCCTCATCGGCGGCGATCAGTGCACGCGGCGGTGCGACTTCTGCAACATCGACACGGGCAAGCCCGCGGCGTACGACATCGACGAGCCGCGCCGGGTCGCCGAGTCGGTGGCGACGATGGGCCTGCGGTACGCGACCGTCACCGGCGTCGCCCGCGACGACCTGCCTGACGGCGGCGCGTGGCTGTACGCGGAGACCGTGCGGCTCGTGCACGCGGCTGTTCCCGGCATCGGCGTCGAGCTGCTCATCCCGGACTTCAACGCCGACCCGGCTCAGCTGGCGGAGGTGTTCAGCAGCCGCCCGGAGGTGCTGGCGCACAACGTCGAGACGGTGCCGCGGATCTTCAAGCGGATCCGGCCGGGCTTCCGGTACGAGCGCTCGCTCGACGTCATCCGGCAGGCCCGCGCCGACGGCTTGGTCACGAAGTCGAACCTCATCCTGGGGATGGGTGAGGAGCGCGCGGAGATCAGCGAGGCGCTGCAGGACCTGCACGACGCGGGCTGCGAGCTGGTGACGATCACCCAGTACCTGAGACCGTCGCCGCGGCACCACCCGGTCGAGCGCTGGGTGAAGCCCGAGGAGTTCGTCGCCCTGCAGGAGGAGGCGCTCGAGATCGGCTTCGCCGGGGTCATGAGCGGACCGCTGGTCCGGTCGTCGTACCGAGCCGGGCGGCTGTACGAGCAGGCGCTCGCCCGCCGCGCCGGAACCCCCTCCTCCGCTTGACTTCTCGCCGTATTCGAACTAGTGTTCGAACATGTCAGGCAGCTTCTCCACGGTGGTGGACGAGCTCGACCTGACCCCGTTCGATCAGCCGCTCTGGCGGGCTGATCTCGGGGAGCTGCAGGCCTCGGTCCGACAGGGCTGGCAGCGGTACGCGGAGCAGGCGGTGCTGCTCGCGCGGCTGGCGGCTCAGGTCCCGCGGGACCGGCGTGAGGATGCGGCGTGGAAGTCGTTCGTGCGTGAGATCGCCGTCGTCCGGCGGTGCAGCGACCGCACCGCGGCCAAGGAGATCGCCCTGGCTGTGGCACTGGTGACAGAGCACCCGCATTGCTTGGCGCTCGTCCGCGCCGGCCAGCTGCCGGACTACAGCGCCAAGGTGCTGGTGGAGGAGACCGCCTCGTGTGCACCGGCCGTGCGCGGGCTCGTCGACGCCGAGCTGGCCGAGCGGGCCTGCCGGCTGAGCCCTGCACGCATCCGCGAGGCGGTCCGCCGGATCGAGCTCCGGCACGACGCCGATGCTGCTGCGGCACGCGCGGCCAAGGCTGCCCGGGCGCGTGGTGTGCAGCTGTACGCGGACAGGGACGACCAGGCCACGTTGGTGCTGAGCGGCCCGGCGCTGCCGCTGACCCGCCACTACGAGGACCTGACAGCACGGGCGCGAGCGGCGCGGGCTGCCGGCGATGTGCGCTCGCTGGACGCGCTGCGGTTCGACCTGGCCCTGCCGGCCCTGGCCGACGCGGCCTCCCTCGAAGACCGGCGCCGGCAGCGCCCTGTGCAGGTGCTGCTGCACCTGCCCGTGACGACGGCACTGGGGCTGGACAACGAGCCGGGATGGCTCACCGGGTACGGGTGGGTCAGCGCCCCCCAGTGCCGGCAGTGGCTGCCCCTCGCCGAGCTGCGGCAGGTCTGCGTCAACGGCGGCCAGGTGGTCGACGTGGCGGATCGCGTGGTGCGTTCGGGGCCGACTCCCGCCGGGGTGCGGGACGCGGTCCTCGCGATGGTGTCCGACCCCGGCCCGATCACCGAGAAGACGTGGCGGACGGAGCTGCAGCACGACCCAGGCCCGGCGCTGCGCGGATTCGTGGACATCCGCGATGTCGTCTGTGACGGCCCCACCGGTGCGAGGGTGCCGGCGGCGCGCTGCGACCACGATCACGACCTTCGGTATCCGGACGGCCCCACGGCGGCGTGGAACCTCAAGGCCCGCGCGGGCCGCACGCATCTGCTCAAGCACCGCGGCTGGACACCACTGCGGACCGGCACGTCGACGCTGTGGATCAGCCCGGCGGGTCAGCTGGTGGAGGTGGACAACTTCCCGGGACCCGCACCCGAGCTCGATCCCGAGGCCGAGCTGCCGGATCCGGATGAGCTGCACGCGCTCGATGCGCTGATGCTGGCGGAGGTACCTCTGGCGCACGAGCCGCCGTGGTGTGGGCCGCCGCCCTTCTAGGAAACGAGCTGCGAGCGCGCTGCGAAGACGCGCAGCTGGACCGCTGTCCCTGGGACCAGGCGTGGCTGGTTGATGCTGCCCGTGACGCTCCCTGCGAAGACGTAGGTGCCGGTCCAGAACACGTCGACCCGCACCGGGTAGGTCCCCGACCGCCGGTACGTGTGCGTCACGTACGGACTGCCGTCCCCTTCCTCGGGCACGCTGGCACCCTCCTCGTACGGCGCACCCGCGCCGGAGGTCGTGCGCGTGGTCCCGTCCCCGAAGTGCCACTCGTAGTGGTCGACGGTCGCCGTGATGGCCAGGCTCGCCGTCACCGGCCCGACAGCGGCAGCCGTGGTCACCGTCGTCGCCGGCGCTGCCGTCGTCCGGAAGATCGCCGGCACGCGCAGGACGGCGCCGTCCGGTGGCTGCACGACGAGAGTCGGGTCCGGCAGGTCGAGGGAGGCGAAAGCGGTGTCGATCGCGGGTCCTACGGCCGCCGTGGGCACGAGGCCGGCACCGCCGCCCTGGCAGATGACGTCGACCTTGTCCCAGCCTGGGCTGGACGGGGTCGACAGGTAGACGGCGTAGGCGATCTGGTTGTTCTGGCAACGCGGGTTGTCGACGGCGCCGGTGCAGAGGACGTCGCTGTTCGGGTCGTTCGGGTCGCGGTGGAAGCAGAGCGGTACGAGGCGCCAGGTGCAGCCCTCACAGCTGCTGCCGCCTCCCGAGCCGTGGATCTTGCCGCCGTTGCCGTGTGACTGGCCGACGACGGTGACGGAGCCGGTGAAGTCGCCGCCGCCCGGCTTGGGCGGGCACGCGAACCCGGTGCACACGACGTCAGCGAGAGCTCCCGGCGGCGCGAACAGGAACATCGGCGCGAGGAGCGCCAAGCAGACCAGAAGCCTTCGCATCGACTGCCTCACTGCCCGAGGTTGACGACGTTCACGAGCTTCAGGCCGTCCTCGCGCTTCAGGAAGATCAGGTCCTGCGCGTAAGGCTTCTGGCCCGGGAGCGTGCCGACCACGTTGCCGGCTGAGTCCTTGATTGGGCTGTCACTCGCGACGTAGGTGACGAACGCCTGGCCGCCCGTGCTGCTCAGCTCGTGAGGCCGGACGTCGGTGGCGTGCGCGTCGTACGTCACGGTCTGACCCTCGCGCTTTAGCTCTCGCAGCTTCGTGACAGCTGGCTCGTAGCAGCTGCAGGACGGCTCGACCATGGCCATGAACAGCGACTCGTCCGCAGCGGCGAGCGCCTGGTTAATCGCCTTGTAGTAGGCGGCCACGGCGGCCTCGACCTCGGCGGCGGTCACCACCCCGCTCGCGCTCGGACTGGCTGACGGGGACGGCGCGGTGCTCACCGGGGGCAGGGTCTGCGGCTCCTCGGCGCTCCCGCCGCCGCACGCGGCCACGAGCCCCAGCAGCAGCCCGACCGCTGCCGTACGTCCCCGCAGCACCGCTCCTCCTCCGCCCGACTTGCGCAGATCATCCCCCAGTGGCACGGCTGGCATGCGACTGCGTCCACATGCTGTTCGACGTCTGCGGCTGTTCCTCCTGCCGACCCACGAGGTTCATGATCACGACATCGGCCCGACACATGCGGCGGCCACTCTCGGACGCGACGCCACCCCTGGAGGTCCGCATGTCCGTCCTGAAGACGCTCTTCCTGCTCGCGCTCCCGGCCGGCGGCCAGCAGGTCGCCCGCCGCAACGCCTGGGCCGGCATGTCCGCCGACAGCGCACGTTCGCGCGCCCGGCGCGAGGCCGACGCGGCACTCGCCTCCAGCGCTGCCCGCCACCGCCGGACCGCCGCCGCGCAGTAGTCCCCGGGCGGCTACCGTTCGCCCATGGGAGAGCCCGTCTACCGACCTGTCATCGGCTTCGCCAAGGGCGTCTTCAAGGCCCTCGGCATCCGCTTCGACATCAGCGGCGTCGAGCACGTGCCGACCACCGGCGGCGCGGTCATGGCCATCAACCACACGGGCTACCTCGACTTCACCTTCGCCGGCCTCGCCGCGCAGCCGGCCGGCCGGCTCGTGCGGTTCATGGCGAAGAAGGAGGTCTTCGACCACAGGGTCTCCGGACCGCTGATGCGCGGCATGAAGCACATCGCCGTCGACCGGCTGTCGGGCGCCGAGTCGTTCCAGGCCGCGGTCAAGTCGCTCAGCGAGGGCGAGATCGTCGGCGTGTTTCCGGAGGCGACCATCTCGGAGTCGTACGACCTCAAGGCGTTCAAGACGGGGGCGGTCCGGATGGCGCAGGAGGCCTGCGTACCCGTCCTCCCCTGCATCGTCTGGGGCAGCCACCGCATCATGACCAAGCACCGCAAGAAGGACCTGCGCCGCGGCCAGCACGTCCGCATCGTCGTCGGCGAGACGTTCAGCCCCGCGCCGGACGCCGACCCGGTAGCGGCGACTGCCGAGCTCAAGCGCCGCATGCAGACGCTGCTCGACGAGGCGCGCGCGACGTACAAGGGCCAGCCGCACGGACCCGACGACACCTGGTGGATCCCTGCGTCCCGAGGCGGGACCGCGCCCACGCTGGAGGCCGCGGAGGCGAAGGACGCCCAGGTACGGGCGGAGCGGGCGGCTCGACGCCAGTCCAGCGACAGCTGACCCCGCCTATCCTTCCTGCTCATGCCCTCGCTGCGCCGTACGCCGAAGACGCCTGCCCCTCGTAGCGGCAAGGCCGCGGCCCCCAAGCCCTCGCGCGGCGCACGGGCCAAGCAGATCCGCACCGCCTTCACGATGACGAAGGCGGGCGACCCGAAGCTCGTCCCGCTGCTGCTCGCCGCCTTCCTGGCGCCGTTCGCGCTGCTGCTGGCCATCGGCTTCGTCATCGGCCACCCGATCTACCTCGGCGTGCTCGGCCTGCTCGTGGCGCTCGTCGTCACGGTCGCCGTCTTCGGCCGCCGGGTGCAGAAGACGGCGTACTCGCAGGTGGAGGGCCAGCTCGGCGCGGCCGCCGCCGTCCTGCAGAACATGCGCGGAGACTGGCGGGTCACGCCCGCCGTCGGCTTCAGCCGTGAGCAGGACCTCGTGCACCGCGTGCTCGGCCGGCCCGGGATCGTGCTGGTGGGCGAGGGCAGCCCGAGCCGGGTCCGCGGGCTGATCATCACCGAGAAGAAGAAGCTCGCCCGCTGGATCGGTGAGACCCCTGTGTACGACGTGGTCGTCGGCGACGGCGAGGGAACCGTCGGGCTGCGCGAGCTGGAGCGGCACTTCCTCAAGCTGCCGCGCAACATCAAGCCGGTCGTGGTGAACGAGCTCGACCGCAAGCTCAAGGCGATGCCGGCCGCGCAGCTGCCGGTCCCGAAGGGCCCGATGCCGACACGCGTGCCGCGCGGGCGTCGCTAGGTACGGATCACGACGCTGCCGACAGCCTTGTCGTGCAGCCCCCGACCGTCGCGGTCGGTGAACAGCGCGGGCAGTGTCAGCGCCACCAGGACTCCGCGCAGCAGCGCGGGCAGGAAGCCGAGGAGGCCGCCGGCCCGCCGCACGACCCGGATGCGGGCTACCCGCATGCCGAACGTCTGGCCACCGGTGGGCAGGAGCAGCGCGTACATCAGCACCAATGCCCCGACCCCCGCGCCCTGCTTCGACGCGAAGCCGGGGTCCTCGACGAAGCCGTTGACCAGCGCGCCGATGAGGCCGGCGACGACGAGGTCGACGAGCACCGCGCCGAGCCGCTGGTTGAACGTCGCGACGGATCCCGCGCCGGCCTCCGGCAGGCCGAGCCGGCTGCCGCGCCAGGCGCCCTCCGGCTGCAGCGAGACACCCGCAGCGCCGAGCCCGGACAGCCAGGTCTGGGTCCAGCGAGCCACGTCCGAAGGCTAACGTCGCAGCAGCACGGCCGCCCGCCGGTGTTGGCGTAACCCCGCCGAAACACACGGGACACCGCCGGGTCACGACCGCTCCCTAGCCTCTGGGGCAAGCGCCCATCGACGAAAGAAGCCGCACGTGTTCTCGAACGCCAAAGAGGTCCTCAGCTACATCGAGAAGGAGGGCGTCGAGATGGTCGACGTCCGGTTCTGCGACCTCCCCGGTGTCATGCAGCACTTCACGGTCCCGGTGGGTTCGTTCACGCAGGACGTGTTCGACGACGGCCTCGGCTTCGACGGGTCGTCCATCCGCGGCTTCCAGGAGATCCACGAGTCGGACATGCTCCTGCTGCCCGACCCGAGCAGTGCGCGGCTGGACCCGTTCCGCACCCGCAAGACGCTGATCGTCAACTTCTTCATCCACGACCCGCTGACCGGCGAGGCGTACTCCCGCGACCCGCGCAACGTCGCGAAGAAGGCCGAGGCGTACCTCAAGGGCTCCGGCATCGCCGACACCGCGTTCTTCGGCGCCGAGGCGGAGTTCTACATCTTCGACTCGGTGCAGTACGAGGACAAGCCTGAGGGCGCCTTCTACAAGATCGACGCCAAGGCGGCGGCCTGGAACAGCGGGCGCGACGAGGAGGGCGGCAACCTCGGCTACAAGCCGCGGACCAAGGGCGGCTACTTCCCGGTCAGCCCGACCGACCACTACGCCGACCTGCGCGACGAGATGGCCGTCAAGCTCGAGAACGCCGGGATGATCGTCGAGCGCGGCCACCACGAGGTCGGCTCCGCGGGCCAGGCCGAGATCAACTACAAGTTCGGCGAGCTGCTCGAGAGCGCCGACAACCTGATGCTGTTCAAGTACATCATCAAGAACACGGCGCACGCGGCAGGCAAGACGGTCACCTTCATGCCCAAGCCGGTCATGGGCGACAACGGCTCCGGGATGCACTGCCACATGTCGCTGTGGGCCGACGGCTCGCCGCTGTTCTACGACGAGGTCGGCTACGCGGGCCTGTCGGACATGGCTCGCCACTACATCGGCGGCCTGCTCAAGCACGCGCCGTCGCTGCTCGCCTTCACCAACCCGACGGTCAACAGCTACCACC
>JAODNS010000083.1 GCA_025465145.1 Frankiales bacterium | reverse complement strand
ACCGGAGGTCTTGCCCTCACCACCACCGTGCGGGTGGTCGACCGGGTTCATGGCGACACCACGGACGGAGGGGCGCTTGCCCTTCCAGCGCATCCGGCCAGCCTTGCCCCAGTTGATCGTGGACTGTTCGGCGTTGCCGACCTCGCCGATGGTGGCGCGGCAGCGGGCATCGACGTTGCGCGTCTCGCCCGAGGGCAGGCGCAGCAGCGCGTACGGGCCGTCCTTCGCCACGAGTTGGACGCTCGCGCCGGCGGAGCGGGCCATCTTCGCGCCGCCACCGGGGCGGAGCTCGATGTTGTGCACCGTCGTACCGGTCGGGATGTTGCGCAGCGGCAGCGCGTTGCCGGGCTTGATGTCCGCGGACGGACCGGCCTCGACGACGTCGCCCTGCTTGAGGCCCTTGGGCGCCACGATGTAGCGCTTCTCGCCGTCGGCGTAGTGCAGCAGCGCGATGCGCGCGGTCCGGTTGGGGTCGTACTCGATGTGAGCGACCTTGGCCGGCACCCCGTCCTTGTCGTTGCGACGGAAGTCGATGAGCCGGTACGCGCGCTTGTGGCCGCCACCCTGGTGACGGGTGGTGACGCGACCGTAGGAGTTGCGACCGCCCTTGCTGTGCAGCGGACGGACCAGCGACTTCTCCGGCTCGGAGCGCGTGATCTCGGCGAAGTCGGCCACGGACGAGCCACGACGGCCCGGGGTGGTCGGCTTGTACTTGCGGATGCCCATGTCAGTTCCTCATGTCCTGGAATTCCGGTTGTCTAGGGCTGAGCCCTAGGCGACCGGGCCCCCGAAGATCTCGATGCGGCCCTCGCGCAGCGTGACGATGGCGCGCTTGCTGTCGGCGCGCTTGCCGAAGCCCACCTTCGTCCGCTTGCGCTTGCCCTGGCGGTTGAGCGTGTTGACGTTGCTCACTTTGACGCCGAAGACCTTCTCGACCGCGATCTTGATCTGGGTCTTGTTGGCGTCCGGGCGGACGAGGAACGTGTACTTGTTCTCGTCGAGCAGGCCGTAGCTTTTCTCGGAGATAACCGGCGCGAGCAGGACGTCGCGCGGGTCGGTCAGGTCGGTCATGCCGAGCCCTCCTCAGCTGTGGGCTCGGTCGCCGGGGCGACCGACGGCACGTCGCTGTCGATGTTGTGCGGCGTGAGGTCTTCTCCGGGGGTGCCTGGCTCGCCGGGGGCGGAGCTGGCCGCGGCGACGGTCTCCGTCGAAGCGGACGCCGAGCCGGGCAGGTCGCCGGCGAAGGACGCGGTGGCCTTGGCGGAGCGGCCCTTCGGCGCGCCGGCGAGGAACGCCTGCAGCGCCGACTCGGTGAACACGACGTCGTCGCTGACGAGCACGTCGTAGGTGTTGAGCTGGCCGGGCGAGAGCAGGTGGACGCTCTCGACGTTGCGCAGCGACTTCCAGCTGACGCTGTCGGTGCGCTCCGCGACGACGAGCACGTGCTTGCGCTCGCTGATGGCCGTGAGCAGCGACACGGCGGTCTTGGTGCTGGGCAGGTCGCCGGCGCCGAGGCTGTCGACGACGTGCAGCCGGCCGTGGCGGGCGCGGTCGGACAGCGCACCGCGGAGGGCGGCCGCCTTCATCTTCTTGGGCGTCCGCTGGGCGTAGTCGCGGGGCTTCGGGCCGTGGACGACGCCACCGCCGACGAACTGCGGCGCGCGGGTCGAGCCCTGGCGGGCGCGGCCGGTGCCCTTCTGGCGGTACGGCTTCTTGCCACCACCGCGGACCTCGCCGCGGGTCTTCGTCGAGTGCGTGCCCTGACGGGCGGCCGCGAGCTGCGCGACGACGACCTGGTGGATCAGTGGGATGTTGACCTGGACGTCGAAGACGTCGGCCGGCAGGTCGACGGTGCGGCCGGTCGAGCCGGCCGCGCTCTTGACGTCGACGCTGAGCGTCGCGTTGGTCGCGGGGACGGAATCGGTGACAGTCACTTCTCGACACCACCCTTCCCGAGGCTGTTCTTGACGGCGTTGCGGACGAGGACGACGCCGCGGGCGGGGCCGGGGACGGCGCCCTTGATGAGCAGCAGGCCCTTCTCCAGGTCCACCGCGTGGACGGTGAGGTTCTGCGTGGTCGTCCGGACGTGGCCCATGCGGCCGGCCATCCGGGTGCCCTTGAAGACGCGGGCGGGGGTGGCGCAGGCGCCGATCGAGCCGGGCTTGCGGTGCGCCTTGTGCACGCCATGGCCGGAGCCGAGGCCGCGGAAGTTGTGGCGCTTCATGACACCGGCGTAGCCCTTGCCCTTGCTGGTGCCGACGACGTCGATGCGGCTCCCGACCGGGAACAGCTCGGCGGTCAGCTCCTGCCCGAGCGTGTAGGTCGACGCGTCCGAGGTGCGGATCTCGACCAGGAAGCGGCGCGGCGGGACACCCGCCTTGGCGAAGTGCCCGGCCTCGGGCTTGTTCACCTTGCGGGGGTCGATCGCGCCGAAGGCGATCTGGACCGCGCTGTAGCCGTCCCGATCCGCGGTGCGGATCTGAGTGACCACGCACGGGCCGGCCTTGACGACGGTCACCGGGACGATCCGGTTGTTCTCGTCGAAGACCTGCGTCATGCCGAGCTTCTCGCCGAGCAGACCGGTGCTCTTGCGAGCGGTCTCCTTCGGGGAGCTCAGGTAGCTGGCTGCCATGTCACTACTTCCTAGAGCTTGATCTCGATGTCGACGCCCGCCGGCAGGTCGAGCCGCATGAGCGAGTCGACGGTCTTCGGCGTGGGGTCGAGGATGTCGATGAGGCGCTTGTGGGTGCGCATCTCGAAGTGCTCGCGGGAGTCCTTGTACTTGTGCGGCGAGCGGATGACGCAGTAGACGTTCTTCTCGGTCGGCAGCGGCACCGGGCCCGCGACCTGCGCGCCAGTACGCGTCACCGTCTCGACGATCTTGCGCGCCGAGCTGTCGATGACCTCGTGGTCGTAGGCCTTGAGCCTGATGCGGATCTTCTGTCCCGCCATGGTGGCTGTACGTCCTGTCTTGAGTGGTGCCGCTGAAGACTGATCTGGGGGGCGGGCCGGGTGACCGACCCACGCGCTCGGGTGTGTCGCGCACGT
>JAODNS010000162.1 GCA_025465145.1 Frankiales bacterium | reverse complement strand
CGCTGCCGTGCAGGTCCTCGTCGAGGAACCGCTCGTAGTGCCCGACGTCGAGGTCGGTCTCCGCGCCGTCGTCGGTCACGAAGACCTCGCCGTGCTGGAACGGGTTCATCGTCCCGGGGTCGACGTTCAGGTAGGGGTCGAGCTTCTGCATCGTGACCCGGAGCCCGCGCGCCTTCAGCAGCCGGCCGAGGCTCGAGGCTGTCAGCCCCTTGCCGAGCGAGGAGGCGACGCCGCCGGTGACGAACAGATGGCAGGTCGACTGGCCAGGCCGATTACCTGAAAATCCCGCCACATGGGCCCCCGTGCTCATCAGCAGGGGCTCGAACGCCCTGCTGCACGGAAGTTCACTCTATCCGGAAGTCCGCTCCTGACGGGCCACCACGGCGAGTGTCGCGGGAACGGCCACGACGAGCGCCAGCGCGGGCACGGCTGCGCCGCTGTCGTTGAGCAGGAAGCCGAGCGCGCTGGCGGTCAGCACCGCGAGCAGCCCGGCCCGCCACGCAGGCGTCCGGTCGAACACCCGGCGCAGCGGCTCGGGTGGCCGCAGGAACAGGTAGACCGCGCCCGCGACCACGACCGGCAGCAGCGCGGTGATCGGCGAGTGGAACAGCAGAGACAGGTTCGCGACCGCCTTGCGCCGCAGCACCCCGCCTGCCGACCCGTCGAGGACCTGTCCGACGAACCGGCCCAGGTGCGTCTGGTCGGCAGCCGGCCGCGCGTGGTCCGCAACGGCGAAGGCCGTGACCACCAGCGCGCCCACGACGGCCGCGACGGCGACCCGCCCGAGGCTGGCGGCGCGGCCGGCGAGCAGCAGGACCAGGACCGCGTACGCAGGGACGAGCGCGAGCACCCCTCCGACGTCACTCCCCCACTGCGGCGCGCCGTCGACGATGACGACCAGCGCGGTCAGCGCCGCCACCGTCGCGCTCCGGGTGCTCGCGGCTGCCAGCAGCACCGCCGCGGCAAGGACGCCGAAGGCGACGTTGCCGATCCCCGCGAACCGGCCGGCCACGAGCGGGCTGTACCCGGCGACGCTGGACAGCTGCAGGTGCGCGCCGGTCAGCAGGTCGGCGACGACGACGAGCGCGACGAGTCCGCACGCGATGCCCGCCCGGGCGAGCAACCCGCGGCCGAGCAGGGTGATGCCGGTGAGCACGGCCGTGCCGACGGCGGTGAGGCCGAGCAGCGCCGGCGTGCCGCTGCGCCACCACGGCAGCAGGTTGGCGAGGTACGACGCCCCGACGGCGCAGGTGCCGGCCAGTCCGGCCAGCTCGGCGATGCGCCACCGCCTGCGCCACATGCCGAGGCTGAGGACCAGTGCCTCGAGCCCGAGGACGGTGACGAACCAGGGCACGGTCGCCGTGCGGTGCGCGTCCGCCTTGACTGCCTCGTCGCGCAGCGCGGCCAGGGTCGGGACGTCTCCCACGGAGCGGATCGGCTCGCCGATCATCTCGTCCGGCGCCGCGATCCCGAACCGCTGCAGCACCGTGGGCGCGACGTCGACGAGCTGGACGTACGGCGCGCGCCGTGTGCTGGCGCTGGTCAGCGCGCCCGGCTCGAAGCCCGGTCCGGTGGCGAGCACGACGTGCAGGTGCGGATCCGACTCACCGGCTCCCTCTGACACTCCGACGACCAGGACGGTCGCGCCCGTCGCCACCGCTCTGGTGATCGCCACGTCCGACGTGGCGATCGTCGCCTCGACGACCTGCACCGGGCAGTCCCTGCCGACGTTGCCGCTGCCGTCGGCGGCCGCCATGCCAGCGCCGATGCCGGTCGCGGAGACGCAGATCCCCTTGCGCCGCAGCAGATCTGCGAGCAGCCCCGGCATGGCGCCCTCGCGGCGGTCGGCGTTCGCGCGGCGCTGGAGCGGCAGCGAGTACTGGCCGGGCAGCGCCTGCGGGCACGGGTCGACGTGCCCGCCCTGCGCGACCACCCTGTTGCCGGCGCCGAGGGTGAGCCAGCCGTCGGCCGGGCAGTCCAGGGCGGCCGCGGTCTTGACGCTGAGCACGCCGGACGCGGCCGTCTGCTGAAGCCGGTACAGCGTCGGGGTGGCCCTCTCGGTGACGTCCGACCACCGCAGGCCGGGTATGCCGACGACGACCACCTTCGGGACCGTGTCGGCGTGCGCCGGCGCCGGCAGGAAGACCACCAGCACGAGCAGCAGCAGGAGCCGTCTCATCCCAGCAACTCCCGATAGACGGCCGCGACCTGGTCGGCGGTGTCCTGCTCGTCCGGCCAGCTGGCCGCGACAGCACGGCCGCGTGCCGCCAGCGCGGCCGCGTACGCCGGATCAGCGAGCAGCTCGCGCACCGCCTCCGCGAGGGCGGTCGGGTCGTTCGGCGGGACGAGGACGGCGCCGTCGCCGACGAGCTCCCGGATCCCGCCGACGTCCGCGGCGACCAGGGGCCGGCCTGCCCGCAGCGCCTCCTGCGCGGTCAGCGACCGCGCCTCCCAGACCGACGGCAGCACCACGACGTCGGCGGCGGCGTAGAGGTCGGCCACGTCGTCGCGGCGGCTTAGCCAGCGGACCTGGGGCGCCGCGGCCTCCAGCTCGTCGGCGAGCGGACCGTCGCCGGCGACCGCGACGGTGCAGTCACCGAGCTGCGGCAGCGCGGCGAGCAGCACGTCGTACCCCTTCTGCGGGTGGAGCCGGCCGACCGCGAGCACCAGCGGGTGCCCGAGCCCCGGGTCGCGACCGGTCGGCACCAAGGCCGGCGCGGCGACCGGCGCGAGCCGCGCATCGGGGGCGCCGCAGCTGCGGGCGTGGTCCACCAGGTCCTGCGAG
>JAODNS010000292.1 GCA_025465145.1 Frankiales bacterium | reverse complement strand
CAGCCGTGCGAGACCGCTGCCACCTGGCCGGGTTGCGCCTTGCCGCAGTTGAACGCGCCGCCGAGGATGTACGTCTGCGGCCCGCCGACCGCCTCCATCGAGCCCCAGAAGTCGGTCGTCGTCGCCTGGTACGCCACGTCCTTGAGCTGGCCGACGAGCCGTCCGTCGCGGATCTCGTAGAAGCGCTGGCCGGTGACCTGGAAGTTGTAGCGCTGCATGTCGATCGACCAGCTCTTGTCCCCGACCACGTAGATGCCGCGGTCCACGCCGCTGATCAGCTCGTCCGTCGACGGCCCGTCCACCGCCGGCTGCAGCGACACGTTGGCCATCCGCTGCACCGGCACGTGCGCGGGCGAGTCGGCGAAGGCGCAGCCGTTCGACCGGGCGGTGCCGAGGACGCCGGCGTTCTGCCGTGCCATCCGCCGGTCGAGCTGGTACCCGACGAGCACCCCGTCGCGGACGATGTCCCACTGCTGTGTCTGCAAGCCCTCGTCGTCGTACCCGATCGTCGCGAGGCCGTGCTCCACCGTCCGGTCGCCGGTGACCTGCATCAGGCCGGAGCCGTACTGGAGGGTCCCGAGCTGGTCGAGGGTCGCGAAGGACGTGCCGGCGTAGGCCGCCTCGTACCCCAGCGCGCGGTCGAGCTCGGTCGCGTGCCCGATCGATTCGTGGATCGTCAGCCAGAGGTTGCTCGGGTCGATGACGAGGTCGTACCGGCCGGGCTCGACGCTGCTCGCCTTCGCCTTCTCCGCGAGCAGCTCGGGCAGCCGGGCGAGCTCGGTCGCCCAGTCGTAGCCGGTGGTGAGGTACTCCCAGCCGCAACCCACCGGCGGCGCGATCGTCCGCATCGTCTCGAAGCCGCCGCCCGGGTCGACCCGCGTCGCGAGCACCTGCGGCTGCAGGCGCACCCGCTGCTGCGTCGTGCGCGTGCCGGCGGTGTCGGCGTAGAACTTGTTCTCGAGGACCTGCTTGAGCCCGACGTCCACGTGGTCGACGTCGTCCGACCCCAGCAGCTCGCGACTCCACGTCTGGAACAGCGCCGCCTTCTCCACCGGCTCAACCGCGAACGGGTCGATCTCGTACGACGACACCCAGGTCACGTCCGGGTACACCGGCTCGTCCGCCAGCTCGACCGGCTCGGCGTTGAGCGGCCGCGCCACCCGCGCCATCGCCACGGCCTCTCGCGCGAGCCGCTCGGCCTCGGCCGGTGAGACGTCCGGGCCGCTGGCGAAGCCCCACGTCCCGTCCACGACGACCCGCACGGCGAGGCCGATGCTTACGTTGTCGCGCAGGTTCTCGATCCGCGCGTCGCGCATCGTCAGGTCCTGCCCGCGCAGCCGCTCGATCCGCACGTCCGCGTGCGTCGCGCCGGCAGCCACTGCTGCGGTCAGGCCGGCGTCCGCGCAGGCGCGCAGCGGCAGGGCGAGGAAGGCGGGCTCGACAGCGGCAGGCACCGCGCGACCCTAACTGGCCGTCGCCCGCAGCCATGCCCTCACCACCGACGGCGGCACCTGCTGGTCGAGCGCCTCGCGGACCAGAACGGCGAGCGGGTACGTCGGCTCGGCGAGCAGCGCGCGGTCCAGCGCGACGTTCGCCAGCGCGCCGTCTCCCTGCACCCAGGCGACCACCGCGAGCATCGTGCAGGCGGGCGCGTCGTACGGCGGAGGTGCCGCGCGGGCCACGGCACGCAGCAGCCGGCCGAGCGGCTCCGGCCGGTCCGGTGCCCACGCCAGCACCCGGTCCCGTACCTGGACGTCCTGCAGCGACACCGCGAGCCGCTCGGCGTCCGGCACCGCACGCGGGTCCTCGGCAGCGGCCACCGCGGCAGCCCATGCCGCGACGGCATCAGTCTGCACGGCGATCCTCCCCCGCGCCCGTACGTCGCTGCTCAGCGCCTCTGCGGCAGCCGCACACCCACCGGCGGACGCCGGCGGCGACAGCTCCGCCACCAGCTGGTCGCGGCTGGGCAGCACGACACGTCCCCGCAGCGCCTGCTCCGCCTGCACCAGCTGCAGCGCCGGCGATGGCGCGTCCTCCAGCGGCGTGCCCTCCGCCGGGCAGCACCGCTTGTCCCCGCACAGGTAGGAGGTCCAGCGACCGGACCGCACGAGCAGGGCGTCCTGCAGTGCCACGCCAGCCGACGCAAGCGCCTCGTCGACCTCGTCGACCAGCTCGTCGTGCCGGTCCGGGCCCTCGGTGTAGACGAGCAGCACCGCGGCCACCGCCTGCTCGTGCGCCGCACGGCCGACCAGTGCCGCCGCCGCCGACGGGGCATCGGCGCACTCCGCCAGGTCGACGCGCATCGTCAGCCCGACCCGTCGACGCGGCCCGCGCAGGCAGACCAGCACGAGGCTCTCCTCGGGCACGAAGCCGACGAGGTGCGGGACCAGGGCGGCGATCTCGGTGGGGCTGCTGATCCGGGCGGCCGATGCTGTCGTCATGCCGCGACGATGTCCAGCCGCGACAGCGAGGAGCGGGCGCGGCGCGAGGTTGTGGACAGCGCACCCCGTCGTCCACAACCGGTAGCGCGCAAGCGGCCCAGCGGCAGACCGTCGTACTGTCGCGGCCATGGCAGTCGTCGTCGTCACCGGAGCCTCCGGCACGCTCGGCAGCCGCCTCGTGCCCGCGCTGTGGGACGCGGGCCACGACGTCCGGGGCATGACGCGCAAGGGCGGCCGCGTCGGCCGGGGCGAGGTCGTCGCCGACGTGCTCGACCCGCGCTCGCTGCCGGCCGCGCTCGACGACTCCGACCTCGTCGTGCACCTGGCCTCGAGCCCGCGCCGGACGGCCGCGCAGACGGAGGT
This sequence comes from Frankiales bacterium, assembly GCA_025465145.1. Lineage (GTDB taxonomy): Bacteria > Actinomycetota > Actinomycetes > Mycobacteriales > SCTD01 > RYN-124. The sequence continues at coordinate 410 of JAODNS010000292.1, read as the reverse complement.
GGAGGGAACACGGAACCTGCTCGCGGCCGCCGGACCCGCCCACGTCCTCTACCTGTCGATCGTCGGCTGCGACCGCACCCCGTTCGGGTACTACCGCGCGAAGACAGCCGCCGAGGAGCTCGTCCGGGCGGCGGGTGGCACCGTCGTGCGCGCCACCCAGTTCCACAGCCTGGTCCGCACCATGCTCGCCCCGCGCCTGGCCAGCCGCGCCATCACCGCGCGCGGCCTCCGGCTGCAGCCGGTCGACGAGGACTTCGTCGCCGAGGTGCTCGTCGAGTGCGTCGCCGACCCCCCCAGCGCGCCCGCGGAGATCGGCGGGCCGGAGCAGCTCGGCGTCGACGAGCTCGCCCGGCGCGTCACCGGCAAGCCGCCGCTCGCGCTGCCGGTGCCGATCCCGCTGGTGCGCGCCA
>JAODNS010000289.1 GCA_025465145.1 Frankiales bacterium | reverse complement strand
CAAGGACGTCATCCTCGAGGTCAAGGCCGGCGAGGGCGGCGAGGAGTCGGCGTTGTTCGCGGGCGACCTGCTGCGCATGTACCTGCGCTACGCCGAGCGCCAGGGCTGGAAGACCGAGCTCCTCGACGCCACGGAGTCCGACCTGGGCGGCTACAAGGACGCGTCGATCGCGATCAAGGCGAAGGGCACGCCCGCGCCCGGCCAGGGTGTGTGGTCCCGGCTGAAGTACGAGGGCGGCGTCCACCGCGTGCAGCGCGTGCCGGTCACCGAGTCGCAGGGCCGCATCCACACCTCCGCCGCCGGCGTCCTCGTGCTGCCCGAGGCTGAGGAGGTGGACGTCACCGTCGACCAGAACGATCTGCGCATCGACGTCTACCGGTCGTCCGGCCCCGGTGGGCAGAGCGTCAACACAACCGACTCGGCCGTGCGCATCACGCACATCCCGACCGGCGTGACGGTCAGCATGCAGAACGAGAAGAGCCAGCTGCAGAACCGCGAGGCCGCGATGCGCGTGCTGCGCGCCCGGCTGCTCGCCCTCGCCCTCGAGGAGCAGGCCGCGAAGGACTCCGCCGTACGGGGGGCGCAGATCCGCACGGTCGACCGCAGCGAGAAGGTCCGTACGTACAACTTCCCGGACAACCGGGTCGCCGACCACCGCAGCGGCTACAAGGCCAACAACCTGAGCCAGGTGCTGGACGGCGACCTCGACGCGGTCATCCAGTCGCTCGTCGACGCCGACAACGCCGCCAAGCTGCAGGGGGACGAGTGACCGCGCTCCGCACCGCCGTCGCGACCGCGACCGAGACGCTGGCGCAGGCCGGCGTCGACTCGCCGGAGCACGACGCCCGCGCGCTGGCCGTGCACGTGCTCGGGCTGGACAAGCCGAGTGACCTGCTCATGGTCGATGCGCTCGACCACGAGCAGGCCACTGCCTTCGACGAGCTCGTGGCGCGGCGCGCCTCTCGCGTGCCGCTGCAGCACCTCACCGGCCGGGTCGGGTTCCGGCACATCGAGCTCGAGGTGGGGCCGGGCGTGTTCGTGCCTCGGCCGGAGACGGAGTCGGTGGTGCAGTGGGCCGTCGACCGTGCGCAGCCGGGCTGGCTCATGGTCGACCTGTGTACCGGCAGCGGGACCATCGCCTTCGCGCTCGCCAACGAGGTGCCCGACACGACCGTGCACGCCGTCGAGCGGGACCCGGACGCCCTCGCCTGGACCCGCCGCAACGCGGCCAACCGGGTTGCCGCCGGCGACCCCGAGGTGCACCTGCACCTGGGCAGCGTCGAGGAGTCGCTGCTCGACATGGACGGCCAATTCGACCTCGTCGCGAGCAACCCGCCCTACGTCGCCGAGGACGAGCGGCACATCCCCGACCCGGAGGTCGTCGACCACGACCCGGAGATCGCGCTGTTCGCCGGCGCCGACGGCCTCGACGTCGTGCGGCTCGTCGAGCAGGCGGCCAAGCGGCTGCTCAAGCCCGGCGGGCTCGTCGTCGTCGAGCACTCCGACCGCCAGGGCACGACGGCGCCGGCGGTGTTCTCAGCAGGCTGGGCGGACGTGGAGGACCACAAGGACCTCACTGGTCGGGACCGATACGTGACGGCGCGCAAGCTGTGACCGCCTACGACGTCACGATCGACGCCGCGGCCGGCGTGGCTGCCGCGGTCACCGCGTTGCAGTCGGGCGAGCTCGTCGTGCTGCCGACCGACACCGTCTACGGCATCGCTGCGGACGCGTTCTCGCCGGCGGCCGTCGCGAAGCTGCTCGCCGCCAAGGGGCGCGGCCGCGACATGCCCGTGCCCGTCCTCGTCGGCTCGTGGCGGACCCTCGACGGCCTCGTCGACGAGCTCGGGCCGCTGGCCCGCACCCTGGTCGAGGCGTTCTGGCCAGGTCCGCTGACGCTCATCGTGCGGGCCGCGCCCTCGCTGGCCTGGGACCTCGGCGACACCCGCGGCACGGTCGCGGTCCGGATGCCGCTGCAGCCGGTCGCGCTCGACGTGCTGACGAAGACCGGGCCGCTCGCGGTCAGCAGCGCCAACCGAAGCGGCGAGCCGCCGGCCGCCGACGCCGCCGATGCGGAGCGGCAGCTCGGCGACGCGGTCAGCGTCTACCTCGACGGTGGCCCCGCGGGGGAGCCAGTTCCCAGCACGATCGTCGACCTCACCGGTGACCGTGCCCGGGTGGTGCGGGTCGGCGCGCTGCCAGTCGACGCGCTGCGCGAGCACGCCCCCGACCTCGAGGTGCTGCCGTGACGGACGTGTTCCGCGTGCTGCACGTGTGCACGGGCAACATCTGCCGCTCGCCGATGGCGGAGCACCTCATGCGCGCGGGGCTGCAGCAGCGGCTCGGGGTCGAGGCGGACCGGTTCGTCGTCGAGTCCGCGGGGACGTGGGGGCACACCGGCTCGCCGATGGAGTCGTACGCGACGAGCACGCTGCAGCGGTACGGCGTGGACGGCTCGGCCTTCGCCGCCCGCGAGTTGGTGGCCGAGCACGTGGCCGCTGCCGACCTCGTCCTCGGGGCCACCCGGGAGCACCGCGCGGCCGCGGTCGTGCTGCACCCGCGGGCAGCGGCGCGGACCTTCACGCTGCGCGAGTTCGCCCGGCTGACCGGCGCGGTCG
>JAODNS010000286.1 GCA_025465145.1 Frankiales bacterium | reverse complement strand
CCAAGGACCCGAAGTCGCTGATGCTGCGCTTCCACACCCAGACTGCCGGCGTGCAGCTCACCGCGCAGCAGCCCGAGGTCAACCTCGTCCGGGTCGCCGTCCAGGGCCTCGCGGCGGTCCTCGGCGGGACGCAGTCGCTGCACACCAACTCCTACGACGAGGCCATCGCGCTGCCGACGGTGAAGGCGGCCACCCTGGCGCTGCGCACCCAGCAGGTCCTCGCCTACGAGACCGACGTGACGGCCACGGTCGACCCGTTCGCCGGCTCCTACGTCGTCGAGGCCATGACGGACGAGGTGGAGGCCGGCGCGCGTGCGCTGATGGCCAAGATCGAGGACCTCGGCGGCGCGGTGGCCGCCATCGAGCAGGGCTTCCAGAAGAGCGAGATCGAGCGGTCCGCGTACGACGTCGCGAAGGGCATCGACAGCGGCGACCGGGTCGTGGTCGGCGTCAACCGGTACCAGTCGCAGTCGGAGGAGAAGTACGAGCCGCTGCGCGTCGACCCGGCCATCGAGGCGGACCAGCGCGAGCGGCTGCGCGTGCTGCGCGAGAAGCGCGACAACGCCGCGGTCGACCGCCACCTCGCCGAGCTGCGCAAGGCGGCCGAGGGCAGCGAGAACGTGCTGTACCCGATGCGCGAGGCGCTGCGGGCGCTGGCGACCGTCGGCGAGGTGTCGAACGCGCTGCGCGAGGTGTGGGGCACTTACACGCCGCAGGAGTTCTTCTAGTCGACCGTCGCCGGCGCCCGCTCCTCGGCGCGCTGCGACGGGATCTCGACGCGCAGCGGTGACGGCTCGACGCGCAGCGGCTTGGCGAGCCACGACGGCAGCCACCAGTTCCACTTGCCCAGCAGCGACACCAGTGCGGGTACGAGCAGCGCGCGGACGATGGTCGCGTCGATGAGGATCCCGACGCCGAGCGCCGTGGCCAGCACCTTGATGTCGGTGCCCGGCGATGCGGTCAGCGCGAGGAACGACAGGAACAGGATCAGCGCGGCGCAGGTGACGAGCCGGCCGGTGCGGCCGAGCCCCTCGACGACGGCGACGCGGGTCGACCCGCTCTTGTCGTACTCCTCCCGCATGCGGGCGAGGATGAAGACCTCGTAGTCCATCGACAGCCCGAACAGGAACGCGAAGATCAGCACCGGCAGCCAGAACGTCACGGCCCCCGTCGGCTCGGTGTCGAAGAACGTCCCGGACCCATGGCCCTGCTGCCAGAACAGCACCACGAACCCGAACGTCGCCGAGACGCTGATGATGTTGAGCAGCACCGCCTTGAGCGGCAGCAGCAGCGAGCGGAACGCCCGGACCAGCAGCAGGAACGTCGTCAGCGAGATGAGCAGGATGACGAGGGGGAAGTTGCCGAAGACGGCCTCGCTGTAGTCGAGGACGGTGGCGCCGGAGCCGCTGACGCCGACGAAGCCGGGGAGGTCGTCGACGGCGTCGCGCACCCGGTCGACGACCTTCGACTGCGCGATGTCGACCGTCTCCGCGACGGGCACGACCTCGACGAGCGACGTGCCGTCCTTGTGCCAGCCCGGCGTGGTCGGCGCGATGGCGTACGCGATGCCGTCGACAGCTGCGGCCTTGTCCGCGACCGCCTGCGCCGCCGCCTGGTCGCCCTTCACGAGCAGCTCGAGCGGCGTGACGATGCCGGCCGGAACGCCACCCGTCCGCAGGTCGGCCAGCGTCTCGACCGCCGGCCCGGCCTTGGCGAGCGAGGGCGTGCCGGCCAGGCCGACCTTGATGCCGAACACCGGCGCGATGAGCAGGCCGAGCAGGACGAGGCCGACACCGGCGGCGACCCAGCGGTGGTTGCTGATGAGCCGCGCCCAGGCGGTCCAGCCCCGGGAGGCGGCGCTCTCGTGCCGGATCCGCGGCCAGTCGACCCGCGGGCCGATGCTGCCGAGGACGGCGGGCAGCAGGGTGAGGACGACGGCCGTGCTGACGAGCGGGATGAGCATGCCGCCCAGGCCCATGCTGCGCAGGAACGGGACGGGTACCGCGATCAGCGCGAGCAGCGAGATCGCAACGGTGCCGGCGGAGGCGAGCACGGCGTGGCCGGCGGTGCGCATCGCCTCGACGACCGCCTCGCCGTTCTCCCGGCCGTGCTCGCGCTCCTCGCGCCAGCGGTTGACCAGGAGCAGCGAGTAGTCGACCGCGACGCCGAGGCCGACCAGCGCGATGAGGAACTGCACGACGAAGCTCATGTCGGTCAGGTAGCTCAGCGCGAGGACGCACAGGAACGTCGACAGGATCGAGACGGCGGCGATGATCAGCGGCAGGAAGGCGAGGAACGACGCGAACACGAACAGCAGGACCACCAGCGCGCCGACGCCGCCGAGCAGCGTCTCCGCGAGCAGGCTCGGCGCCTGCTCGGTGTCGGCCGTGTTGCCGAGCGCCAGCTCGTTGTAGCCGGTCGTCCGGACCGTGAGCCCGGTGGCCTTGGCCTGCTCCTCGAGCATCGGCTTGAAGACGGTGAAGTTGGGCTTGTCCGTGAAGCTCGTGAACTCCTTGTCGACGACGATGCCGTACGCGGTGCGGCCGGCCTTCGTCACCAGGTGCTCGTCACCGCTGTTGGCCGGCGAGGCGACGCGGTACTGCGGGTACTCCCGCTCGAGCGCGTTGAACAGGCTGTCGACCTTCGCCCGCTGCGCCGCGATCGTGCTGCCCTCGGGAGCCGTCACCGCGACGAGGGAGGCGCCGAAGTCGGCTCCGTTCCCGTACGTGTCGAGGATCTGCTTCGAGGTCTCGTACCCCGGCTGGCCGGGCAGCGAGAAGTCGACCGTCAGCCGATCGACGGTCGTGGCGGACGTGGCGCCGCCGGCGACGAACGCCAGCAGCCAGAAGACGGCGACGAGCGCGTGGTGGCGCAGGACGAACCGGGCAAGACCAGTCACAGACGTTCCCCCTCGGACGAGTGACGGCGCGACCGTACCGGCGCGAGGTTGCCGGGAGATCACGGTTTTCCGAAGATGAGACGTCTGGGGGTGGCAGGCTCATCGGTGTGACGCGGAGGGACCTGCCGATCGGGTTCGCGCACCGCGGCGCACGCGCGCACGCGCCCGAGAACACGCTGCACGCCTTTCGGCTCGCGCTGGACATGGGCGCGCGCGGCATCGAGACCGACGTCTGGATGACGGCCGACGGGGTGCCCGTCCTGCACCACGGCGGCACGCACCGCCGGCAGCCGATCGGGTCGCTGAGGGCCGCGCAGTCCGGCCTGCCGCGGCTCGCCGAGCTGTACGACGCGTGCGGCACCGACCTCGACCTGTCACTGGACCTCAAGGACGGCCGCTCCGCCGAGGCGGTCGTCGCGACGGCGTACCGCGCGGGCCACGACCCGTCGCGGCTGTGGCTGTGCGGCTGGGGCGTGGGCCCGCTGCGCTGGCGCACGGTCGACCCGGACGTGCAGCTCGTCTCCGACACCCGCAAGCAGCACCTCGTGGCGGGGTGGCAGGCGCACCTGGCTGCGGTACGGCAGGGCGGCGGTGCGGCCGTGAACCTGCGGCGGCGGCGCTGGTCGAAGGCGCTCGTCGACCTCGTGCACGACGCCGGGCTGCTGGCCTTCGGGTGGGACGCGCAGAGCGAGCGGCGGATCCGCGTCCTGGTCGCGCTGGGCTGCGACGCGGTCTACAGCGACCACGTCGACCGCATGGTCCGCGTGCTCGGCAGGCCGCCTGGGTAGGGTCGGACGAACCCGCGAGAGGAGCTCGTCGTGCGCATCCCGTTCGAGTCCTCCGAGCGCTCCAGCCTGGGCGTGGAGTGGGAGCTGCAGCTCGTCGACCGGGAGACCCGCCAGCTGCGCAGCGGAGCGAACGAGATCCTCGGAGCGATGTCGCCCGACGGTGGGGAGCACCCGAAGGCCAAGCACGAGCTGCTGCAGTCGACGATCGAGGTCATCACCGGCATCTGCGGGACCGTCGAAGAGGCCATGGGCGACCTGTCGTCCACCATTGACGACGTCCGGGCAGAGGCCGACAAGCTCGGCCTCGGCCTGATGTGCTCCGGCACCCACCCGATCACCGAGTGGTCCAGCCAGGAGCTCAGCCCGAACCCGCGCTACTTCTCGCTGCTGGACAAGATGCAGTGGCTCGCCCGGCAGCTGCAGATCTTCGGCGTGCACGTGCACGTCGGCGTGCGCGCGCCGGAGAAGGTCATCCCGATCGTCAACGCGCTGACCGGGTACATCCCGCACTTCCTCGCGCTGTCGGCCTCCTCGCCGTACTGGATCGGCCACGACACCGGGCTCGCCTCCGCGCGGTCGAAGGTCTTCGAGCAGCTGCCCACCGCCGGACTGCCGTTCCAGCTGTCCGGCTGGGAGCAGTTCGAGGAGTACATGGAGACGCTGATCAAGACCGGCACCATCGCGTCCATCAAGGAGGTGTGGTGGGACATCCGGCCGCACCCGACGTTCGGGACGGTCGAGCTGCGGATCTGCGACGGCCTGTCGACGCTCGGCGAGATCGGCATGGTCGCCGCGCTGTCGCAGTGCCTGGTCGAGATCTTCGACCGGGAGCTGGACAAGGGCTACACGCTGCCCATGCCCAAGGGCTGGGTCATGCGCGAGAACAAGTGGCGCGCGGCGCGATACGGGCTCGACGCCGAGGTCATCTACGGCGAGAACAACGACGTGCGCCCGCTGCGCGAGTCGCTGGCCGAGCTGGTGCACGAGCTGCAGCCGACGGCCCAGCGGCTCGGCTGCGCTGAGCAGCTCGACCTCGTGCACGAGATCGTCGAGGGCGGCGCGTCCTATCAGCGGCAGCGGGCCGTGGCGGCGGCGAGCGGCGGCGACCTCACGGCCGTCGTGGACAGCCTGCTGCAGGAGTTCGAGACCGGCGAGCGCAACTGCCTGCCGAAGCTGGAGCCGGCCACCGCGATCGGGAAGCCCGGCGCCCCCGGAGCCGTCTTGTGACGCGGACGACCGGACCCGCCGTCGCGCAGACCTGGCTGGCCGAGCACGAGCAGGAGCTGTCGGTCGTACGGCGGCACCTGCACGCGAATCCGGAGCTGGGGCGGCAGGAGTACGCGACGACTGCGTACGTGGCCGAGCACCTCGAGCGCGCCGGGCTCGTGCCGAAGGTCCTCGGCGGCGGCACCGGGCTGGTGTGCGACGTGGGCAGCGGCGACGGGCCGACGGTGGTGCTGCGCGCGGACATTGACGCGCTGCCACTGCCGGACGAGAAGGACGTGCCGTACCGCTCGACGGTGCCCGGCGTCAGCCACGCCTGCGGCCACGACGTGCACACGACCGTTCTGCTCGGCACCGGGCTCGCGCTGAACGAGGTGGCGGACCGGCTGCCCGGCCGGGTGCGGCTGCTGTTCCAGCCGGCCGAGGAAGTCATGCCGGGCGGGGCACTCGACGTCATCTCGGAGGGCTGGCTCGCCGACGCCAGCGTCATCTTCGGCCTGCACTGCGACCCAGCGCTCGAGGTCGGCCGGGTCGGGCTCAAGCAGGGCGCCATCACCGCGGCCGCCGATGCCGTCGACGTGCGGCTGACCGGTCCCGGGGGGCACACCTCGCGGCCGCACAACACCGTCGACATGGTGCAGGCGCTGGCCACGGTGGCGACCGGCCTGCCCGCCGCGCTGTCCCGGCTGGTGGACCCGCGGGCCGGCCTCGCGCTGGTCTGGGGCCACATCGGCGCCGGCGTCGCCCACAACGCGATCCCGCGCGAGGGCCTGCTGCGCGGCACGCTGCGCGTCCTCGACAAGGCGGCCTGGCAGGACGCGCCGGAGCTGGTGCGGCGCGTGGTCGACGGGCTGGTGCTGCCGTACGGCGCGCGCGCCGAGGTCAGCTACGTCCGCGGCGTCCCGCCTGTGGTCAACGACCCGTCCGCGACGTCGCTGCTGACGGCTGCGGTCAAGATGGCGCTCGGCCAGGGCGCGGCCGTGCCGACGGTGCAGTCGCTCGGCGGCGAGGACTTCGCCTGGTACCTCGACCACACGCCTGGCGCGATGGCCCGCCTCGGCGTGAAGCCGCCCGGGTCCGAGCGGCCGGTCGACCTGCACCAGGGCCAGTTCGACGTGGACGAGGCGGCCATGGGCGCCGGCGTCCGGGTCCTGGTGACTGCCGCGGTCGCGGCGCTCACCGCCACGTGAGCGAGGCGCCCGCCTGGAAGGTCTGGACCGCACTCGGCATCGTCTACGTCGTCTGGGGGTCGACCTACCTCGCGATCCGGTACGTCGTCGACTCGCTGCCGCCGCTGCTGTCCGCCGCCACGCGGTTCGCCCTTGCCGGCCTGCTGCTGGGTGGCTACCTGCTGGTCCGGCGGGGGGTACGGGCGCTGCACGCGACGCGTCGGCAGTACGCGAACGCCGCCGCTGTCGGGCTGCTCCTGCTGGCCGGCGGCAACGGCGGCGTGACCCTGGCCGAGGAGCGCGGGCTGCCGTCCGGTCTGGCCGCGCTGCTCGTCGCGGTCATCCCGCTGTGGGTCGTGCTGCTGCGGATGCTCGACCGCGACCGGCCGGCCCCCCGGACCCTGATCGGCGTCAGCATCGGCTTCCTCGGCCTCGTCGTGCTGCTCGGCCCGGGCGGACGCCCGGACGGCCTCAGCATCGGACCGGCGCTGGTGGTGGTCGTGTCCGCCCTGCTGTGGGCGGTCGGGTCGTACCTCGCCACTCGCGTCGAGCTGCCCCGCGAGCCGCTGGTCACCTCCGTCGCGGAGATGGCGGCCGGCGCGATCGGCCTGCTGGTGCTGGGCCTCGCCCGGTCCGAGACGCTCGTCGTCGACGAGGTGCGGCTGTCGTCGGTGCTCGGCCTGGCGTACCTCGTCGTCTTCGGGTCGATCGTGGCCTTCACCGCGTACAGCTGGCTGCTCGGCGTCGCGCCGGTGTCGAAGGTGTCGACGTACGCGTACGTGAACCCGGTCGTCGCCGTGCTGCTCGGCGCGCTGTTCGTCGGCGAGGACATCACGACGTCGGCGGTGGTCGGCGGTGCCATGACGGTGCTCGCGGTTGCGGTCGTCGTGAGCGAGGAGGGGCGGCGCCGGCGGGCGGTGCCGGGTGAGCCGGCGGTGCCTCAGATCCCCGAGGACGTGCAGGGGCGCGACCGGAGCTCGGCCACGTAGTCGTCGGGTGCGCCCGCGGCCTCGGCCGCGTCGGCCAGCACGCCCAGGTAGCGCGCCGACGGCAGCCCGCCCTCGTACCCGTCCAGCACGTAGACCCAGACCAGGTGGTCGCCCTGCAGGGTGTGCACCCGGACCTTGAGCTTGCGGTACAGGCCCTTGTCGGCGCCCTCCCACTGGTCGAGCACGGCGGCGTCGCCGTCGGTCACGTCGTACAGCGCGACGAACACGTGCTGGCCGGGCGCCTGCACGATCGTCGCCAGCGCGCCCTCCCAGCCGAGGTCCTCGCCGCCGAACGTCAGCCGCCAGCCCTCCAGCCAGCCGGTGCCGGCCGAGGGGGAGTGGGGGCAGCGGGCGAGCATCTGCGCGGGATCGCAGTTGCTGCCGTAGGCCGCGTAGAGCGCCATGGGCGGGAGACTAGCGGCGGACAAGTGGGACGATGGAGGCGTGACACGCATAGCGATTGTCGGAGGTGGGCCGGCCGGCTACGAGGCCGCGCTGGTGGCGGTGCAGCTCGGCGCCCAGGTGACCCTGGTGGACCGCGACGGGGTCGGCGGGCAGTGCGTGCTGTCCGACTGCGTCCCGTCGAAGACGCTCATCGCCACCAGCGAGGCGATGACCTCGCTGTCGCAGGCCGACCGGGTCGGCGTGCACGCCGACGGCCTGGTCACCGCGTCGATCGCCGAGGTGCACGCGCGTGTGAAGGCGCTCGCGCTGGCGCAGTCGGCCGACATCACGCGGCGCCTCAGCGGCGAGGGCGTGCAGCTGCTGAGCGGTGCGGCGTACCTGCGCGGCGGCGGCAAGGTCGAGGTCGGCGACGAGGTGGTCGAGGCCGACGTGGTGCTCGTCGCGACCGGCGCGCGGCCGCGGGTCGTCGAGGGAGCGGAGCCGGACGGCGAGCGCATCCTCGACTGGCGGCAGCTGTACGACCTGCCGGAGCTTCCGTCGCACCTGGTGGTGATCGGGTCCGGCGTCACGGGCGCCGAGTTCGCGAACGCGTACCTCGCCATGGGCTGCCAGGTGTCGCTCGTCTCGTCGCGGGAGCGGGTGCTCCCGGGGGAGGACAGCGACGCCGCCGAGCTGCTGCAGAGCGTCTTCGAGCGGCGCGGGATGGACGTCGTTCGCGGCCGCGCTGCGACGGTCGTGCGACAGGGGGACGGCGTCGTCGTCACGCTGACCGACGGCCGGACCGTCGAGGGCAGCCATGCGCTGATGACGGTCGGCTCGGTGCCCAACACGGCCGGGCTCGGGCTCGAGGAGATCGGCGTCGCGCTGACCGACCAGGGGTTCGTGCAGGTCGACCGGGTGTCGCGCACGACCGTGCCGGGCGTCTACGCGGCCGGCGACTGCACCGGCGTCCTGATGCTCGCCTCCGTCGCCGCGATGCAGGGCCGGATCGCGATGTGGCACGCGCTGGGCGAGGCGGTGTCGCCGCTGCGGCTCGGCACCGTCGCCGCGAACGTCTTCACCGACCCGGAGGTGGCGTCGGTCGGCGTCTCGCAGACGGCCGTCGAGGCGGGTGCCGTCCAGGCGCTGACCGTGACGCTGCCGCTGGCGACGAACGCGCGCGCGAAGATGCAGGGGATCACCGACGGCTTCGTGAAGGTCTTCTGCCGCCCCGGCTCCGGCACGGTGCTCGGCGGGGTCGTCGTCGCGCCGCGGGCCAGCGAGCTGATCCTGTCGCTGTCGCTCGCCGTCCAGCACGGGCTGACGGCCGACCAGGTCGCGCACACGTTCGCGATCTACCCGTCGCTGTCCGGCTCGATGACCGAGGCCGCGCGCCAGCTGATGCTGCACGACGCCTGATGGGCAAGGTCTTCGACGGGATCGACGCGTCGCTGGCCCACTGGATCGCTGAGCAGCCGATGTGGTTCGTGTCGACGGCGCCACTGGCAGCGGACGGGCACGTCAACGTGTCGCCGCGCGGGCACGACAGCTTCTCCGTCCTCGGCCAGCACCGCGTCGGCTGGGTCGACTACACCGGCAGCGGGGTCGAGACGATCGCGCACCTGCGCGAGAACGGCCGCGTCTGCGTGATGTTCAACAGCTTCGCCACGCGGCCGCGGATCGTGCGGCTGCACGGGACCGGCACGGTCCACCTGCCGGGCACGCCCACGTACGACGAGGTCGTCGCCCTGCACCCGCAGCACCCGTCCACCCGCGCGGTCGTGACCGTCGAGGTGACGCGGGTGAGCGACTCGTGCGGGTACGGCGTGCCGGTGATGGAGGTCGTGGGCGCGCGGGACCTGCTGCGGCTCTCGGCCGACAAGCGCGGGCCGGCTGGCCTCGCGACGTACCGCGCGGAGAAGAACGCGGTCAGCCTGGACGGCCTTCCCGGCCTATAGCTCAGTCCTTGATGTCGCAGATCGTCGTGCCGGCGGTGACGACCTCGCCGACCGCAGCGGTCAGGCCGCTGATGGTGCCGGCCTTGTGCGCGTTGATCGGCTGCTCCATCTTCATCGCCTCGAGGACGACCACGAGGTCGCCCTCGGCGACGGTGGCGCCGTCCTCGACCGCGACCTTCACCAGCGTCCCCTGCATGGGCGAGGTGAGCGAGTCGCCGGACGCCTTCGCGCTCCCAGCCGCGCCACCAGCCTTGCGCGGGCCGCCCTTCTTCTTCGCGGGACCCGCGGACGCACCGAGACCGGCGGGCAGCGTCACCTCGAGGCGCTTGCCGCCGACCTCGACAACCACCTTCTCGCGCGGCTCGTCGTCCTCGGTGGCCGCCCCGCCGCCGTACGGCTCGATGTCGTTGTCGAACTCGGTCTCGATCCAGCGGTTGTGGACCGTGAACGGCTCGGCCGTGAACGCCGGGTCGCGGACGACCTTGCGGTGGAACGGCAGCAGGGTCGCCATCCCGTCCACCTGCATCTCGTCCAGCGCGCGGGCAGCGCGCTCGAGCGCCTGCTTGCGGGTCGCGCCGGTGACGATCAGCTTCGCCAGCAGCGAGTCGAAGGCGCCGCCGACGACGGAGCCGGCCTCCACGCCGGAGTCGACGCGGACGCCGGGACCGGACGGCACGACCCACTCGGTCACCGCACCGGGGGCCGGCAGGAACCCGCGGCCGGCGTCCTCGCCGTTGATGCGGAACTCGAACGAGTGCCCGCGCGGCTCCGGGTCGGTGAACGTGAGTTCCTCGCCGTCGGCGATGCGGAACTGCTCCCGTACGAGGTCGACGCCGGCGACCTCCTCCGTGACCGGGTGCTCGACCTGCAGGCGGGTGTTCACCTCGAGGAACGAGATGAGCCCGTCCGCCCCGACGAGGAACTCGCAGGTGCCCGCGCCGACGTACTTCGCCTCGCGGATGATGTCCTTCGACGCCTTGTACAGCTGGGCGAGCTGCTGCTCGGACAGGAACGGCGCGGGCGCCTCCTCGACCACCTTCTGGTAGCGGCGCTGGAGAGAGCAGTCGCGCGTACCGACGACCACGACGTTGCCGTACGTGTCGGCGAGGATCTGCGTCTCGACGTGCCGCGGCTTGTCCAGGTACCGCTCGACGAAGCACTCGCCGCGGCCGAAGGCGGCAACTGCCTCGCGGACGGCGGACTCGTACAGCTCGGGGATCTCCTCCATCGTGCGAGCGATCTTCAGACCGCGACCGCCGCCGCCGAAGGCCGCTTTAATGGCGACCGGAACACCGTGCTCCTCGGCGAAGGCGACAACCTCCTCGACCCCCTTCACCGGGTCGGCCGTGCCGGGCACGAGCGGGGCGCCGATCTTCAGGGCGATGTGCCGGGCGGTCGTCTTGTCACCGAGGGCGGCGATCGCCTCCGGCGACGGACCGATCCAGGTCACGCCGGCGTCGATGACGGCCTGCGCGAACTCGGCGTTCTCCGACAAGAACCCGTAGCCGGGGTGGACCGCGTCGGCGCCGCTGTCCGCGACCGCCTTGAGCACCTTGTCGATCCGCAGGTACGAGTCGCCCGGCGTGGTGCCGCCCAGCGCCAGCGCCTCGTCGGCGACCCGCACGTGCAGCGCGTCGAGGTCGGGCTCCGCGTAGACCGCGACCGACTGCAGCCCGGCGTCGCGGCAGGCGCGGGCGACGCGGACGGCGATCTCGCCGCGGTTGGCGATCAGGACCTTGCGCACGTGGTGCTCCTAGCGGGGAAGGGACGAGGCGCGCCAGGCGCCGGGACCGGGGGACAGCGGGCGGCGGAGCGCGGGTGCGGCCCAGAGCGACCGCACCGGAGCGGGGTCCTCGGCAGCGCCGCCGCGGGTGGAGACGACCGCGATCAGCGCGGCCAGCTCCTCCGGGGTGGGGTTGCCGCGCACCACCCGGAGCAGGGGCTGGGTGTCCGCTGTCATCCAAGGCCCCCGCGGAGTCGTGAGCGGAGCGAGCGACTTCGTGGGGTGTTCACAGGGGGATGTTCCCGTGCTTCTTGGGCGGCAGCGTCTGGCGCTTGGTGCGCAGCAGCCGCAGCGCCTTGGCCACCTCGAGCCGCGTCGTCGACGGCTCGATCACCGCGTCGACGAAGCCGCGCTCGGCGGCGATGTACGGCGTGGCGAAGGTGTCCTCGTACTCCGTCATGAAGTCGGCGCGGGCCTTGTCCGGGTCGGCGGCCGCCGCGATCTCCTTGCGCCGCACGATGTTCACCGCGCCGAGGGCGCCGACCACGGCGACCTGAGCGGTCGGCCAGGCGAGGTTCACGTCGGCGCCGAGGTGCTTGGAGCCCATCGCGACGTACGAGCCGCCGTAGGCCTTGCGCGTGATGACGGTGACCAGCGGGACGGTGGCCTCGCTGTAGGCGTAGAGCAGCTTCGCGCCGTGCCGGATGATGCCGGCGTGCTCCTGGCCGACGCCCGGCAGGTAGCCCGGCACGTCGCAGAACGTCAGCACCGGGATGTTGAACGCGTCGCAGGTGCGCACGAAACGGGCGGCCTTCTCGGACGCGTCGATGTCGAGCGTTCCCGCGAACTGCATCGGGTTGTTGGCCACGACGCCGACGCTGCGGCCCTCGATGCGCCCGAAGCCGCAGACGATGGACGGCGCCCACAGCGACTGCACCTCGAGGAAGTCCCCGTCGTCGAGCACCGACGTGATGATCGACTTCATGTCGTAGGGCGCGTTGTTGCTGTCCGGGATGACGGTGTCGAGGTGCAGCAGCGGCTCCTCGGTCGTCGCGTCGACGCCCTCGAAGGCCGGCGCCTCCTCGAGGTTGTTCGACGGGAGGAAGGCCAGCAGCGTCTTGGCCAGCTCGAGGCACTCCTCCTCGGTGTCGCTCATGAAGTGCGCGACACCGCTCTTGCTGTTGTGCGCGCGGGCACCGCCGAGGTCCTCGATGGTGATGTCCTCGCCGGTGACCGTCTTGATGACGTCCGGGCCGGTGATCATCATCGCGCTGCTGCCGTCGACCATCAGGTTGAAGTCGGTCAATGCGGGCGAGTAGACGTGCCCGCCGGCGCAGTTGCCGAGGATCAGCGACAGCTGCGGGACCACACCGGACGCCATGACGTTGCGGTAGAAGATGTCGCCGTACAGCGCCAGGCCCATGATCCCTTCCTGGATCCGGGCGCCGGAGCCCTCGTTCAGGCCGACGACGGGGCAGCCGGTCTTGAGGGCCAGGTCCATGACCTTGACGATCTTCTCGCCGTAGACCTCGCCGAGGGCACCGCCGAAGACCATCGCATCCTGGCTGAACACGCAGACCGGGCGGCCGTCGACCGTGCCGTAGCCGGTGATGACGCCGTCGCCGATCGTGCGCTTCGCCTCCATGCCGAAGTCGCGGGCGCGGTGCCGGGCGAGCGCGTCGGTCTCGGTGAAGCTGCCCGGGTCGAGGAACGCCTCGATCCGCTCGCGTGCGGTGCGCTGGCCCTTCGCGTGCCGCTTCTCGAGCGCGGCCTCGGTGCCGGGGTGCAGCGACTGGTCGACGCGGCTGCGCAGCTCGGCGAGCTTGCCCGCGGTCGTGTGGATGTCCGGGCTGTCCTGGAGGGGCTCTGCGGTCACGCCGGAAGGCTATCTGCGAGGCTTCCTCCGGTGTACGAGGACCTCGACCGGCCGCCCCTGCGCACGGCTGCGCTCACCCGCGCCCTCGCCCCCGAGGGCTGGCGGGTGGAGGTGCTGACCGAGACCGCCTCGACCAACGCGGTCGTCGCCGAGCGGGCCCGCGCGGGCGAGCCGGAGGGGCTCGTCGTGGTCGCCGAGCAGCAGACGGCCGGGCGCGGCCGGCTCGACCGCACGTGGGTCTCGCCGCCGCGCGCCGGCCTGACGTTCTCGGTGCTGCTCCGGCCGCGCGCGGTCACCGGCTGGCTGCCGCTCATGACAGGCCTCGCGGTCGCGCGTGCGCTACGGGCGCGGGCTGGGGTTGAGGCCGCCCTCAAGTGGCCGAACGACGTGCTGATCGGCGCGCAGAAGGTGTGCGGCGTGCTCGCCGAGGTACCGGAGCCGGGAGCTGTCGTCGTCGGCATCGGCCTCAACGTGACGACCCGCCAGGACGAGCTCCCGGTGGAGACGGCGACGTCGCTGACGCTGGCCGGCGCGAGCACGACCGACCGCGACACCCTGCTGCGCGCGGTCCTGCGCGAGCTGCGCGGGGTGCTCGCCGACGAGCCGCACGAGGAGTACCGCGAGCTGTGCGCGACCCTCGGCCGGCAGGTGCGGGTCGAGCTGCCGTCCGGCGAGCCGGTCGAGGGGCTGGCCCAGACGGTGGACGGGGCCGGCCGGCTCGTCGTCGACGGCGCGGCGTTCGGCGCCGGCGACGTGGTGCACTTGCGCTGAAACCGCTGCGTGCGTTGAGCTCTGATCCCGGCACCTGCGGGAGGCCCGGTCCGCGGCAGCCTTCGTGTCGCTGACGGCGCGGGCACCGTTCGCCTCGAGGTTCGGCTCCCGCGCCGTGCTGAAGACGTGTGGGCGGCCTTGTCTGACCGGGCTCGTCTCGCTGAGTGGCTAGGGGAGCTGGACGGCGACCTGCGGGTTGGAGAAGACGTCAGGTCGCGCTTCTTCGCCACGGGGTGGGAAGGCACCATCCACGTAGCGGCTTGCGAGCAGGCAGCACGGTTGCTGCTGCTCACGAAGTCGAGCGGCGAACCGGACTGCGTCATAGAGGTGACACTCACCGATGTGGGCGAGGAGACCGCGCTCGTCTTCGAGGACAGGGGCCTCCCCCGCCAGCAGATCGCCGCCTATGTGTTGAGCGGCAATCCCGACTACATCGGCATCGGGACTGACGCGGTCTGGGTGAAAGCAGACAACGGCCTCGTGTACCGGATCGATCCGCGGACTGGGCGCGAGGTCGCACACCTACTCGTGTCGGACGAGTTGTGTCAAGGGCTGGGCGTGCTTGGCGAGGAGGTCTGGACCTGCCGAGGCGACGACATCGTGCGCATCAACACGCGGACAAACCAGCGCGGACCGCAGGTCAAGGTGAGCAAGGTCGATGACCAGACCAACATCGGCATCGGCTTCGGTCACGTCTGGGTCATCGCTCAACCTGGCAACCGACTGCTGGGTCTCAACTCGGTCACGAACGCCAGCAGCCGGCTCCTTGGCAGATGCCGCCGGTCTCGAGCAGCTTGATGCGGCGTTCGTGCGGCTTGCAGGTCCGCTCGGTGTGGCTGATCTCCACGACCTTGTTGCCCAGACCGAGCACGAACCGGGTGATCGCGCTGTCACACAGCCACTTCTGGACCACACCGATCGGGACAACGGCACCAGAGCCGGTACGGGCGGGAAGGGCCCCGGGCTGGTCGTGCAGAGCGTCCAGGCTGACGGTCACCGCGATCTGCACGGGGACCTTGCTGCGTGTGCCCAGGACCCCGCTGCCCAGCAACCTGCCGAGGAGCACGTTCAACGCGTCGTGCCGGCGCTGTGTTCTGGCTCTCGGGCTGGCAGCGATCGGTGCCGGGTCCGCGCCAGCTCCGGGGGCGGCACGCTCAGCGGCGGCCGCGGCGGTGTCAGTCGCGTTCTCCGGATCGGTGACCATCTCGGCGGACAGAGCGGTGTGCAGCCGCTCGCCGCACTCCTCGTCGAGCGACCCGCGCAGCAGCCAGCCCGATCCCGATGGGTCGCGGCGCAGCTCGAGCCCGCGACGCGCGTGCGCATCGTCGCTGCGCTCGGCAAGCTGGTTGGGCAGCAACGCGTCGACCAGAACGCCGAGCGCCGGCGCCAGCAGTCGCTGCGGGACATGCGCGGCGAGCAGCAGGAACCCGCTCTCCAACCGACACAGCTCCGGTAGCGGAGCGGACACGATCTCGATCAGGTCCAGGTGCAGTCCGATCAGGCGGGGGTCGTCGATGGCGAGGCCGCCCAGGGCCTCGCCCACGAGCTGACAGATGCCGTCGGTCAGCACGCCGGGAAGCACCTGCTCGGTTGGCTGACCGTCGATCAGCCCGTCCGGGCGGTCCATGTGACGCCGTAGCCGATCCAGCGCCCGAGCGATCTGCACCGCGGCGTCCACCGTGATGCCGCCGGCGGCGACGCGCGCCGTCACCTGCGGAACCCGGTCGAGCCGGCGGGCCAGGTCGACGTGCGAGCGGGGCATGGACGTGTGCTGATCGACGACCCAGGTGCCCGTCGAGGGGCTGGCGTCCAGCACGTACAGGTCCCGGGCGTCGACGTCGGCGACCGCCCGCAGCGCCAGGGCCTGCACCCGGTCGCGCGCCGCGAGCAGGACACCTGCGACCTGCACCGCCACCTCGGCGGTCAGCTCGGCCGGCGGCAGCGCCGCCAGTCCGTCGAGCCCCGCGAGCAGCAGCCGCACGGGCTCGGGCAGAGCCTGCTCGGCCAGCAGCCGGCGGAGCCCGTCAGGTGACACGTCGACGGAGGAGGGATCACGGCCGATCAGGATCTGGTCCACAGCCACCTCCGACGTCGTCGAACTGGTGTTCGAATCGTACGTCAGAACATCGCCGGCAGCAAGGCCTGAACAGCCGAAATCCCTTACGTGCCAGGGAATTTGCGATCCTGATGACGAGCCCGGCTAGGTGACCCGCAGCGGCTTGTCGTCGACCCACTGCTCGGAGCCGTCCTGGGCGGAGGACTCGAACGCCCGCAGGACGTAGTCGCCGGGTGGCACGTCGGCCTTGGCCGACCACGTGCCGCGCCCCGGCGCTCCGGTGGATGCGTTGGTGAAGCCCTTCTTCACCACCTGGCTGCCGCGCCGCAGCTCCCACGACACGGTGGCCTCGAAGACCGTGGCCTCGCCGCCGAAGGCGCCGCCGCGCGGAACCGTCCCCGCCGTCAGCACCCACACCGGCGCGAGCACCTCCTCCTGCGGACCCTTCGCCACGGGTGTACGGGTGTCCACGTGACCCCACAGGTCGGGCACCACCTTGCCCTCGACCAGCAGCTGCACCTGCCGGACAGCGGGCGCCGCCGCGATGACCGTGTGGACGAGCTGCTGGAGCGACATCGCCTCCGCCTCGCCGCCGCCGTTGCCACGCCGCGCGTCGGCGGACAGGTCCACGTACGCTGTGGTTCCGCTGATGCGCGCCCCGCGGACCTTCGTCGTCCGCGGCCACAGCGAGGTGTAGTTCCCGTCGACCGGCTGCTCGGTGAGCATCGCCGTCACCGCGTCGCGGATGACGCCGGTGGTGGCCGGCCGCTGGTGCACCTCGCGGTACAGGCGCGGGCCCTTGCCGCCGTCGTGCAGGTAGTAGACGGTGCGCGCGGCCGTCTTCGCGGCGCTGGGGCTGGCGGCCACCGGGCTGGC
>JAODNS010000158.1 GCA_025465145.1 Frankiales bacterium | reverse complement strand
TGACGTGGCTCGCCGCCTCCAACTACCTGCTGTCGTTCGACCCGGCGAGCGCGCTGTCCGAGCGGCTCATCTGGCCCGAGGGTCCGTTCGAGAGCCGCGGCATGGAGGATGCCCGCTTCGTGCGCTTCACCGAGCGGGACGGCTCGAGCACCTACTACGCCACGTACACCGCCTTCAACGGGTTCGAGATCCTGCCGCAGCTCATCGAGACCAACGACTTCACCGCCTTCGAGATCTCGACGCTGGCTGGCAGCAGCGCGCAGAACAAGGGCATGGCGCTGTTCCCCCGTCGGATCGACGGACAGTACGTCGCACTGTCCCGACCGGACCGGGAGAACCTGCACCTCCTTCGGTCCGACGAGCCGCGGACGTGGGCCGCGCCGTCGGTCCTGCTGCGACGGGCGCAGCAGCCGTGGGAGGCGGTGCAGATGGGCAACTGCGGCTCCCCGATCGAGACCGACGCCGGCTGGCTGGTGCTGACCCACGGCGTCGGCCCGATGCGCACGTACCGGATCGGCGTGTTGCTGCTCGACCTCGAGCGGCCGGAGCGGATCCTGGCCGACCTGCCGTACCCGGTGCTGGCCGCCGGCCCGGACGAGCGCGACGGCTACGTGCCCAATGTCGTCTACTCGTGCGGCGCGATGCTGCACGGGGACCACCTGGTCCTGCCGTACGGCGCCTCGGACCAGCGGACCGCGTTCGCCACGTTCTCCGTCTCAGAGCTGCTGGCCGCGCTGGCCGACCACCGCGTCGTAGACGGCTAGGTAGCCGCGCACCATCCGCTCCACCGAGAAGTGCTCCTGCACGTGCGCCCGGCAGTTGGCCCGCTGCAGCTGGTCGAGCCGACCCACCGCGCGCACCGCGGCGTCCAGGTCGTCGACCACGAAGCCGGTGCGGCCGTCCGCGACAACCTCGGGCACCGCGCCGAGCCGCATCCCGATCACCGGCGTGCCGCAGGCCATCGCCTCCACCATCGCCAGGCCGAACGGCTCCGCGAACCCGACCAGGTGCAGCAGGGCGTCTGCCGCCCCCAGCAGGGCGTCGCGGTCAGTCGGCCCGAGCGGCCCGACGTACTGCACCCGGTCGCGGTCGACATGCGGCCGCACCTCGGCGTCGAAGTACTCCTGGTCCTGCACGATGCCGGCGATCACCAGCGGCCGCCCGGTGCGCCGGGCCACCTCGATGGCCTGCGCGGTCCCCTTGTGCGGGTGGATCCGGCCGAGGAAGACGAGCGTCCCGTCGCGGCTGCCCGGACCCTCCGGCACGTCCTGCACCGGGATCCCGTGGTGGACGGTCGCGGCGTACGTCAGATCGGGGTGCCGGTCCGCCTCGCTGATGGCCACGTAGGCGACGCGGTCGTCGTACTGCCGGTAGACCGGCGCGATCTGCTCGGACGACAGGCCGTGGATCGTCGTCACCAGCGGCACGTCGACCAGCCGGCTGTAGGTCAGCGGCAGGAAGTCGAAGTGGTTGTGCAGCAGGTCGAACTCGCTCGCTCGCTCGAACGCGGCGGCGATGTGCAGGCACTCGGCGACCTTCACGTCGTACGAGCCGTCCTCCTCGTACGGGCGCCCGACCACCGACGACAAGGACGCGGACGTGACCGAGTCGGCTGTGGCGAACAGCGTGACGTCGACGCCGGCGGCGACCAGCCCCTCGGTCAGCCGGGAGACCACCAGCTCCCACGGCCCGTAGTGGCGTGGCGGCACCCGCCAGGCGACCGGCGCGAGCATGCCGACCCGCACCGTCAGGCCTCCGCGGGAACGCCCGGCAGCTCGACCGGCACGAGACGGGGCAGCGCCAGCAGCCCGAGCAGGGCGACCACGGCGGACTCAGCCCCCGTGTTGGTGCTCACGCCGTGGCGGTCGAGCCCGTCTGCGCAGGCGCCCGTCGCCGGGTCGTAGAGGGCCAGCCCCAACCGGTTTCGGCCGAGCAGCCAGCCGACGGCCGCACGGGCCTGGTCGAGGTACGTCGCGTCGCCGCTGACCTCGTGGGCGAGGACGCACGCGCGGGCGGTCAGGCCGGCCTCGATGGGCTGCTGACCGTACGAGGCATGCGCTCCGTCGCGGGTCACCCAGCCCTCGTTGCCGGGGAACTGGAAGCCGGCCGGGGTCCACGTCGCGAGCAGCAGCGCGTCGAGCAGCTGCAGGCCGCTGCGGCTGACGTCGGGGCGCTCCAGCGCCGCCCCTGCCCGCAGCAGCGCCTCGGGCACGACCGCGTTCGCGTAGGTCAGCGCGTCGTCGATCCAGTGCCAGCCGTCGCGCCGGCTGTCCGCGAGCCGCTCGAGCAGCCGGTCGCAGAGCACGGCCAGCGTCCGGCGGGCCGCGAGGGCGCCGGGGTACCGCTCGAGGTACGCGTGCAGCCCCAGCACGGCGTAGGACACGGCCTTGGTGGCCTGGAGCCGCGCGGCGTGCGGCAGGGCCTTCTCGAACAGCTCGGTGGCCAGCAGCCGCCACCGGTCCTCGAGCCCACGTGCGGTGGTCGTGCCCAGCCCCCACAGGGCCTGGCCGAGGGTGTCCTCGCCGGCGGTGCCCGGGACGAACCGGCGGTCGTAGCCCATCAGGTTGTCGAAGCTGCCGTCCGGCCGCTGGGCGTGCAGCAGGAAGCTCAGGTACCTCGGCACGAGGCCGGCCGCGACCGGGTCGTCCAGCACCGCCACGCCGTCGACAGCCGCCAGCAGGGCGCGGCTGACGTCGTCGGTGCAGTAGCCGTGCGCCCGGCTCGGGACGCCGTGCTGGGCGTGCTGGAAGACGCCGACGTCGTCGGTCATCGCCTGCAGGAAGGCGAAGGTCGGGGCGGGCAGCTCCTGCTCGACCCACGGCACAGGCGTCCGCTCGTGCGCGGCGATGACCTCGGCGAACAGCTGCTGGTACGCCTGCGCCACCGCGGGCCAGGTCATGGTCCGGCCGTGCTCGCGCGCTCTCGCCTGCATCGCCCGGCGCCCGGGCACGTCGCGCAGCAGCACCGCCAGCTCCTCGGCCAGCACGGCGGAGTCGCGGTACGGGAACAGCACGCCGCGACCTCCGGCCAGCAGCTCGGCGGCGTACGGGTACGGCGTCGACACGACCGCGCAGCCCATGCCGACGGCGTAGGCCAGCGTCCCCGAGACGATCTGCTCGGTCGAGTGGTACGGCGTGACGTAGACGTCGCTGGCGGCCAGGTAGCGGCACAGCTCCTCGAGCTCGGCGTAGCGGTCGACGAGCAGCACGTTGTCCTCGAGCCCCAGCTCCAGCACCCGCGCCGCCAGCGACTCGCGGTAGACGTCGCCGTGGTCGCGCAGGACGTGCGGGTGGGTGGCGCCGAGCACGACGTACAGCAGCGACGGGTCGGCGACCACCAGCTCGGGGAGCGCGTCCAGCACCACCTCGACGCCCTTGTCGGGGCCGAGCAGGCCGAAGGTCAGCAGCAGCGTGCGGCCGGTCAGGCCGAGGGAGGCCTTCGCGCCGTCCTGGTCCAGCTCGGGGGCCGCGGGTACGCCGTGCGGGATGACCCGCACCTTGGCCGGGTCGATCCCGCAGCCCTCGACCAGCAGCTCCACGGCGCGGTCGGCGAGCACGACCACGGCGGCGGACCGGTCGGCGACCCGGCGCGTGGCGGCCCGCTGCTCCGCCGACGGCTGAGCCAGCACGGTGTGCAGCGTCGTGACGACCGGGACGTCGAGGTGGTCCAGCAGCTCGTCGACGTGCCGGCCGGCCGGCCCGCCGAAGATGCCGAACTCGTGCTGCACGCAGACCACGTCGACCGCGGCGGCGTTGAGGAACCCGGCTGCCGTCCGGTAGTCGCTGCGCTGCGGGGCCTGCACCTCGAAGACGACCTCGAGCCCGTACGCATAGGCGCCGCCGACGTCGGTGAGGGCGACCTGCACGGCGGGCCGCTCCGGCTGGAGGGCGGTGAGCGCCGACCCCAGGTCGCCGGTGAACGTGGCGATCCCGCAGCGTCGCGGCGGTGCGGTGCCGACGAGGCAGACGGCGTGGGGTGCGGGACTCATGGGACGACCTCTGCTCGAGCGTTGGCGGCTCGAGAGCCGGGACGAACGGGACGCACCCGTCGGATCCTCCCCCGGCGTCTTCGATCGCGCCCGGCAGGAGCGGTGCTCAACGCAGCGCGGCCAGCACCTCGTCCTCTACTCCTGCCCGAACCCCGGGGTCGGCGAGCTTGTTCCCGTCCGCCCCGACCACGTAGAACGCGTCGACCACGTCTGCCCCGAGCGAGGAGATGTGCGCGCTGCGCACGTCGAGCCCGCAGGACTCCAACGCCTGCGTGATCCTGCGCAGCACGCCGAGCCCATCCGGTGCGCGCACCTCGACGACGGTCGCCGTCGCGGACGCGTCGTCCACCAGCCGCACCGTCGGCGGCGCGTTCACCGCGGACGGGCGCGCGTACGCCGCCTCCCGCGACGCGAGCCGGTCCTCGAGGGGCAGGGTCCCGTCCGCCGCACGCCGCAGGTCGTCCCGTACGAGAGCCCAGTCCGGGTACGCGCCGAACCGTGGCTCGACCCGGAACACCGCGACCGCGGTCGAGCTGCGGGAGAACGCGCTCGCGGCGCGGACGTCGAGGCGGTGCAGCGCGAGCACGCCGGAGGCCAACGACAGCAGGCCCGGCCGGTCCGGCGCAACGACGGTCACCACGTCGTCCTGCGCCTCCAGCGCGAGGTCGCCCGCGGCGACCAGCGCTTCCTGCCGCGGCGTGAGCACCGGGTCCTCGACGTGCGGATGACCGGCCAGGAGTGCGGAGGTCCGGCGCACGAGGTCGCCGATGAGCTGCGCCTTCCACGACGACCACGCCGCCGGGCCGGTCGCCGCGGAGTCGGCCTCGGTGAGGGCGTGCAACAGCTCGAGGACCTCTGCCGTGCCGACGGCGTCTGCCACCGCACCCGCTGTCGCCGGGTCGGCGAGGTCGCGGCGGGTGGCCACGTCCGGGAGCAGCAGGTGGTGCCGCACCATCGCGACCAGCACCTCGACGTCCTCCGGATGCAGGCCGAGCCGCGGGCCGATGTCGGCGGCCACCTGCATGCCCACCTCGGTGTGGTCGCCGGGCAGCCCCTTGCCGATGTCGTGCAGCAGCGCGCCGAGCAGCAGCAGGTCCGGCCGGGCGACGCGGCGGGTCAGGCCAGCGGCTGCGGCGGCGGCCTCGACGAGGTGCCGGTCGACGGTGAAGCGGTGGTAGCTGTTGCGCTGCGGCTTGCTGCGCACGCTCTCCCACTCGGGCAGCAGCCGGGGCAGCAGGCCGGCCTGGTCGAGGGCTTCGAGGACGGGTACGGCGGCCGGTCCGGCGGCGAGGGTGCCGACGAAGTCGTCCAGCGCGGAGCGCGGCCACGGGACGGGCAGCGGCGGGCACTCCTGCAGGCGCAGCAGGGTGTTCGGCGCGATCGGCAGCTCCGCCCGGGCAGCGGCCTGCGCCACCCGCAGCACCAGCCCCGCGTCCTCGGCGGGCGCGGCATCGCGGGCCAGCACGACCTCGCCGTCCTGCTCGACGACGTCCTGCGCGAGCGGCCGTCGTACCGGTGCGGTGGCGCGGCGACCCAGCAGCCGGCGTCGGGTCGGCGGCCGGATGCGCCGCCACGTCGTATCCGACGCGAACCCGATGGTCCGCGCTGCACCGGACACGGCCGCCATGAGCAGGTCTGCATCGCCGTACCCCAGTGCAGCGGCGACCGCGTCCTGCTCCTGCATGAGCAGCGTGTCGACCGTGCGTCGTCCGCTGCCGGCGGTCCGCCGGTGTAGCTCGCCGCGGACGTCGAGCAGCACCTCGTACGCCGACCGCACCTCCTGCCCCGGCGGGTCGGCCACCTGGGCGGTGGCGACGGCCTGCAGCGCGTGCACGTCGCGCAAGCCGCCGCGCCCGTCCTTCAGGTCGGGCTCGAGCAGGAAGGCCACCTCGCCGGCCGTTGCGCCTCGCTCGACCGTGAACGCCCGGAGCTCGGGCAGCCGGGCGCTCGCCCCCGCGCGCCAGGCGGCGCGCGTCGCCGACACGAGGTGCGCGGACAGGTCGGCGTCGCCGGCGACGTGCCGCGCGTCCAGCAGGCCGAGCGCCGCCTTCAGGTCGGCCCGCGCCACCTCCACCGCCTCCGGGACCGTGCGCACCGAGTGGTCGAGGGAGACGCCGGCGTCCCACACGGGGTACCAGATCTCGTCGGCCACAGCCGCGATGTCCGGCCTGCCGTCGTGGA
>JAODNS010000260.1 GCA_025465145.1 Frankiales bacterium | reverse complement strand
TGCGGCCACCTTGGCGGCGGCGCGCGCCTCGCGGTCGAGCCGGCGGGCCAGCCGCCGGTCGTCGAGCGGCACCTACGTGGTCTTGTCCGCCGCCGCGTCGGCCTCGGTCGCGCTGCCGCTGGCGAGCGGTGCGGCCGGGGTCGCCGGCGGAGCTGCCAGCTGGTTGCCGGCGATCGACGCGCGGATCTGGTCGAGGCGGGCGGAGCCGGCCATGTCGAGCGTCGACTTCTGGACCTCGAGCATCCGGCCCTCGACGCTGTTGCTGGCCAGCTCGGCCTGACCGAGCGCCTTCGCGTACCGCGCCTCGATCTTGTCGCGGACCTCGGTCAGCGACGGCGTGTTGCCGGGCGCCGCGAGCTCGGACATCGAGGTGAGGCTCGCGGAGACCTGCTCCTGCATCTTGGCCTGCTCGAGCTGGCTGAGCAGCTTGGTCCGCTCGGCGAGCTTGGTCTGCACGGTCATCGCGTTGGTCTCGACGGCCTTCTTCGCCTGCTCGGCGGCGGTGAGCGCCTGGTCGTGCAGCGACTTGAGATCCTCCATCGACTGCTCGGCGGCGACCAGCTGCGTCGCGAACGCCGTGGCGGTGGACTCGTACTCGGTCGCCTTCTTCTCGTCGCCGGCAGCGCGCGCCTGGTCGGCGAGCACGAGCGCCTGGCGGGCCGAGCCCTGCAGCTTCTCGACCTCGGACATCTGGCGAGCGAGCTTCATCTCGAGCTGGCGCTGGTTGCCGATGACGCTGGCGGCCTGCTGCGTGAGCGCCTGGTGCTGGCGCTGCGCGTCCTCGATCGCCTGCTGGATCTGGATCTTCGGGTCGGCCTTCTCGTCGATCTTCGCGCCGAACGCAGCCATGAGGTACTTCCAGGCCTTGACGAAGGGGTTCAAGTCGACATCTCCAACGGATCGGGGGCTGCCCACGATACGCAGCCGACGGATCCCCTACCCGCCCGTCAGCCGCGGACGCACCTCAGTCCGGGGCGGCGTCCAGCGGCTGCACCTGCGACACCAGCACCGCGAGCACTAGGACGCAGCAGACACATCTGTGTTCGCCCAGCCCGAGCCGTTCGCTCGCGCGCCGGTCGCAAACGAAGTGTGCTCCCACTTCCACTGGTAGATGCGCGGGCCGACCCAGAACAGGTAGATCCCGAGCGTGATGACGCTGAGCAGGAACCACTTGATCCACAGGCCGAACAGCCCGACGGCCGAGCCGTTGAAGGCGAGCTGCTGGCCGTCGATGTGACTGTTCTTCGCGCGCCAGCGCTCGCGCAGCACCAGCGCGAACGGATAACAGATCCCCACTGTCAGGACCGTGATCAGGAACGCGAGGACTGCCGTCCCCAGGTAGGTCGCTGCGCCACCCGTGAACGTGAACCGGCCGTCTTTGCTCATTCTGCGTCTCCTCAGCCGCTGTGTGGCGGTCGACGTCGCCGTCAGAGCCCGGCTGCGGTGACGCCAGCGGTGGCCTGCGAGCGCGTGTAGCCCTCGAACATCAACTGCTCGATCAACCCCGAGCGGGAGAAGGCGGTCATCTCGAGGTACTTCTTCGCTGACCGTCCTGCCTGGGTGTTCCAGTTCGCCTTCTGGTCGTCGACCCCGTAGGTGGCCTCGCTGACCGTGTAGCCCTCGAACTTCAGCTGGTCGATGAGGCCCTTCCGCGAGAAGCCGGTCATGTCGAGGTAGTTCTCCGCAGCACGGCTGGCGTTCCTCTGGCCGTTCGTGAGGGCTGCCTCCCGAGCGGCGGCCGCCTTCTCTGCGGCTTGCTTGGCGGCAGCGACCTTCTTCTCGGCGGCTGCCCTGGCGTCCGCGATCTTCTTGGCTGCGGCCTCCTTCGCGTCAGCTGCCTTGTCAGCGGCCGCCTTCGCTGCAGCGGCCGTCGCCTCCGCGGCCTTCTCGGCCGCTGTCTGCTCCACCGCCACAGGCGCCGCGTCACCTGCAGGTGCCTTCGCAGCAGTCGTGCTCGGGTCTCCCTCGCACGCGGCTGTGCCGAACATGGCGAGCGCGATGAGCGCCCCCGGGATGATCAGGCGCTGCTTGTTGGTCATGGCGTCCTCGCTTCTGCTGCGGATGGGGTGAGCAGAAGATGTGGGACGGAAAGCCCCATGTCCGCGAAAACCGCCTAGATGGTCAGAAGTCACTACTCGTCGGGGCGCCGCAGGCTCCGCCGATAGTCGCTGCGCATCACACGAAGGTGGCCACGGAGCGGACGCACCTCAGTCCGGGGCGGCGTCCAGCGCGCGCCGCGACAGCGCCTCGGTCTCGACGAGGCCGGCCCGCAGCCCCTCGAGCTCGAGCGCGAGGTCGCTGATCTGCTGCGCGCAGGTGTCGACGCCGCCGGTGGTGGCGGTCATCGCCAACACCTCCGCCAGCCGCGCGCCGAGGCCCTCGAGCCCGAAGGTGACCGCCTCCATGCGCGCGAGGAGCGTCTCGCGTACGCCGAGCAGCCGGCTGCGCACCTCGAGCCGGTCGTTGACGGCGGCGGCGGAGCGGCGGATCTCGGCCTCGACCTCGGGGGTACGAGCGCGCCGGGCGGCCTGCTCGAGCCGGGCCGCCTCCTCGTCCAGCCCGTGCACGTCGACCCGGCCCAGCGCGCTCTCCACGGCGGTGACCTGCGCGGCGACGCGGCTGAGGTCGGCGAGGGTGTCCCCGGCCTCGTCGGCGGCGCTGCGCACGGCGGTACCCGTCGGACCCGCGGTCGTCGTGGCCGCCATGTCGTCGAGGCTGCGGACGGCGGCCTCTGCCCGGCGCAGCCAGCCGTCGGCGGCGGTGCCCCGCGGCGGGCGTGGGACCTGCGGCGTCGTGCGGCGCGGCTCGCGGTTGACCAGCGCGCCGCTGATCACCTTCGCGCCGAACACGCCTGCCGCCACGGCGATGGCGACTGCCGGGGCCGCGAAGGCAGACGCCATGCCCCCGGCGACGCCGGCCACGACGAGCCCCCACGGGTCGCGCAGCTCGTCCGACAGGCTCACCCGCCGAGTCTCCCCCACGCCCGCCCCACCAGCCCCAGAACGCACACAGACTGATCGCGAGTGGCTGCCGCGCCGGCGTGGCGCCCGGTGCGGATCAGCCCGTGTGCGCCTACGGCTCAGAAGTTGCTGAGCACCGCCGTCAGCACCTTGTCGATGGAGGCCGGGTCGGACGCGTCGTACGCGGCCGCCCGCGTCGCGTCCGCGATCTTCGTCAGCTCGCCGATGTCGGCGTCGTCCCCGTACGCGATCGGGAACACCCGCACCGTCCGGTCCGCGTCCTCGTTCGACAGCTCCGCGGTGAGCGAGTCGATGCTGTTGTCCGCGGGGAACTCGTTGCGGCCGTCGGTCAGCAGCACGACCGCGTTGATGCGCGACGTGTCGTACGAGGCAGCGAGCGCCTTGTTCGCGGCCCGGGCGGTGGCGTAGAGGCCGGTCCCGCCCTCCGGCTGCAGGTCGGCGATCATTCGCCGCGCCAGGCCGGCCTGCGTCGACGCCGGCCCGAACGGGACCAGCTGCCGGTACGGCTTCGTGCCGTCCTGCTCGGTCGAGAACACCCACAGCGCGAGCTGGTCGTCCGGCGCCAGCAGCCCGACCGCGGACGCGGCCGCCTTCTTTGCGAGGTCGAGCTTGGTCGCCCCCTGCGAGCCCACCTGCTCACCCATCGAGCCGGACACGTCGAGCACCAGCAGCACCTTCGCGCGCTTGCGGTTGCGCTCCCACGAGTCCTTGACGCCGGCGAGCACCGCCGGTGCGGGCGGGCCGATGACCGCCTTGGGCTGGTCGGGCAGCATGCCCTCGTTCACGTTGATCCGGCCGCCGGCCCTGCCCTCGTAGTCGCGGAACGCCGCGTCGGTGAACCGCTTCTGCGCCTTGCTCGACTGCACGTAGGCGAAGAAGTCCGCCGCCACCGCCCGCTTCGCGTCGTCCACCCACGGGGCCTTCAGCACCACGTAGGGGTTGTCGCTGAACAGCGTCCCCTCCTTCGGGTAGATCGCGACCAGCGGCGTGCGCGGCTTCGCGTGCTTGCCCAGCGTCTTCGGGTCGCCCGTCGGGTTGCCCTGGTTGTAGTCCCAGACCGACTTCTCCTCGACCGTGGCGGCGCTGACGTACGACAGCCCCTGCCCAGCGTCGTCGGCCTTCTGCAGGTTGGACAGGAACGTCAGTGTCGTGTCGCCGTAGTGGACGACCGAGCCCTCGACCGCCTTCACGTACGCGAGCACCTTCGGGTCCGCGAGGTCCTTCGCGCTCAGGTCGGTGGAGCGCTGCGTGGCGGCGAAGTACGCGCCGATCGTCGCGTGCAGGCCAGAGGTGGAGAAGTTCGGGTTGGTCTTGCCCAGCTTGAACGAGCCGTACGGCTTGCCGTACTTCGCCCAGCCCTTCGGGTCCTTCGCCAGCGCGAGCACGTCGCCCCAGCCAATGGGCTTCGCCGGCCAGCCCAGCGTCTGCGCCATCGGCTTCGGCATCGCGATGACGAGCGGGGTACGCGCGATGCTGGGCAGCTTCGCGTCGCCGACGAGGTCAGCGGCATCGCGCGCCGTCGTGTCCTGGCGCAGCAGGCCGGTCCAGCTCTGCGATGCGGGCGACCACACGTCCGGCCGTGGCCCGTCGACCCGCTCGTCCCAGCCGCGGCCGAGCGCGGTGGCGGCGCCGCCGCTGGCCTTGCTGGTGACGGTGACCCGCGCGCAGCCGTCGCCGGACTCGCCGTCGTCCTTGGCGTAGTCGTCCGCGATCGCGGACAGCAGCGCCGCCTTCTCGCTCGACGCCGTGACGGCCAGCGTGACGCAGCCGCTCGGCGCCGCCGACGGGCCGAGGTCACCGCTGCCCCTCGCGCTGTCGGAGCCGCCCGAGGTGGCGCTGCGGACTGCCAGGACCGCGATCACACCCACCACGACGGCGACGACCAGCGGCACCCTGCTCCGACCCGCCAACACTCCCCCTCGTCAGACGACGAGGTCATGCTGTCACGCTCAGGCGGCGGCGACGACGTCCCGGATCGAGTGGACCGAGGCCACCGGAGCGGGCTCCAGGACGAGGTCAGGAGCGGGTTCGAGGACCGACAGCGTCTCGCTCACGTCGCGCAGGACGTCGGACAGCCGGATGCCCAGGGCGCGGCAGATGCTGGCGAGCAGCTCGGAAGACGCCTCCTTCTGGCCCCGCTCGACCTCGGAGAGGTAGCCGAGGGACACCTGGGCCGCGCCGGACACCTCGCGGAGGGTCCGCTGCTGGCGCAGCCGCGTGGTGCGCAGGGACTCGCCGATCAGCGTGCGCAGAACCGCCATGCCCGCCACCTCCCTGCTCGTCGTGGGGCAACGCTACCCGCGTGCGGCCACCTCAGCACAGCGGCGTCCGCTCAGGGCGCAACGGCCGCCGTGCGCCGCAGCAGGTCCAGCGCGGCCGTGACAGCGAGCAGCCGCACCCGCTCCCGGTCGCCCGGCAGGCGCAGGCTGCGCACCGCGGCGCCGTTCGGTCCGGCCACCGCG
>JAODNS010000245.1 GCA_025465145.1 Frankiales bacterium | reverse complement strand
CAGTGCCTGTGCCGGCACCACCACCGCGCCAAGCACACCGTCTTCACCGTCACCCGAGACACTGACGGCAGCTACACCTGGACCAGCCGAGGCGGCTGGCAGTTCAGCCGACAACCCAAGGGCTACTGAGCCCGCCACCGCCTGATCAACCACGCACCGGACACACCTCCGGCGATCAGGCACGTCCGGGGTCGCCACCCGCGCTACCGCCACGCCGCGGGCAACGACCTCTGGGACGCAGCCTTCGTTGCCGGCCGCTGGCCGATGCGACGAGCTGCGGCTGCTCATCCCTCTCCGGCGGGAGCGGCGCGGCATGCCGCGGTGCGGTCGACCCAGGCGCGTCCCGAGCCTGGCTTGCTTCCCGCACACCGGGTCAGCGACTCTGCCTCCGTGGAAGAGCCCTCGTTCACCTCCCGCCGCCTCCCGCAGCGGCTCCTCGCCGCCAA
Organism: Frankiales bacterium; assembly: GCA_025465145.1. Classification (GTDB taxonomy): domain Bacteria; phylum Actinomycetota; class Actinomycetes; order Mycobacteriales; family SCTD01; genus RYN-124. The sequence goes on along the minus strand of JAODNS010000245.1, from coordinate 3,761 downwards.
CGCCCAGGCAGCCGACCCGCTGGACACCTGGCAGCGCCTGCGCGAGCACGAAGGCGCCGCCGCGACCGTCGTCGACCTGTACCTGCTCGAGGCCCACCGGCGCGGCGTACCCCTGCAAGACCTCACCCGCGAAGACCGCGGCGCCCTCGGCCGCGCCACCCTGCCCGTCGTCTGGCCCGACTTCCAAGCGACCACCGGCAGCGACCGCACCGGCGACGAGGTCGTCGTCGTCGACTACGACCCGGACTGGCCGCGCCGCTACGAGCAGTGGCGGACTCGCCTCGCGCAAGCGATGGGCACGGCAGCCGTCCAGATCGAGCACGTGGGATCCACGTCCGTACCCGGCCTCCCGGCGAAGCCGATCATCGACATCCAGATCAGCGTCGCCGACGTGGAGGACGAGGACGCGTACGTGCCGGCGATCGAAGCGGCCGGCGTGCAGCTGCGCAGCCGGGACGCCCTCCACCGGTACTTCCGCCCGTACCCGGACCAGCCCCGCGATGTCCACGTGCACGTCTGCGCGGTCGGCTCCACCTGGGAGCGCGAGCACCTGCTCTTCCGCGACCACCTGCGCAGCAGCCCGACGGCGCGGGCCAGGTACGCGGAGGTGAAGCGGGCGGCAGCCGCGCGCTGGCGGGACGACGGCTTCGCCTACACCGACACCAAGACCGAGGTCATCCTCGACCTCCTCGGCCAGGCGACGAGTACCTAGTCCTCCTCGTCGTCTAGGAGGGCCCGCAATGTGGCCAGCCGCTCGACGTGCACCTCGAACTCGGGGTTGAGGTCGACGAACTCGCGCATCCGCTCGGCGAGCCACGCGAGCGAGACGGACTCAGCGCCCCGCCGCTCGGCGAGCTCCTCGAGGCCGCGGTCGGTGAAGTACACCTACCGCTCGAACGCGCTCGCGACGAGCGCGGCCTGCTCGGCCTCGTGCACCTTGCTCGACCCGGCGGCCGGCGACGCGGCGGCCTTGCGCGAGACGCGTCGAAGGGTGACGTTCTCCGGCAGGTGCTCGGGCAGCGACAGCGCGATGTGCGACCACGCCCCCTGGTTCGCCGGCTCCTCCTGGACCCAGACGACGTCACGCGCGTCCGGGTACGCAGCCAGCGCGTCCGTCACCTGCTCGCCGGGCAGCGGGTAGAGCTGCTCCACCCGTACGAGCGCGGTGGACGTGTCGCCGGACTTCTTCCGCGCCGCGAGCAGGTCGTAGTAGACCTTGCCGGCTGAGAGCACCACCCGCGTCGCACCGGCCGGCACCTCGGGATCGGCGAGCACGGGCTGGAACGTCCCCGAGGTGAAGTGCTCGACCGCCGAGGCGGCCGCACGCAGGCGGAGCATCGACTTCGGCGACATGACGACCAGCGGCCGCTTGTGCGACCGCAGGGCCTGCCGGCGCAGCAGGTGGAAGTAGTTGGCCGGCGTGGTGGGTGCGGCGACCGTCATATTGTCCTCGGCGCACAGCTGCAGGTAGCGCTCGAGCCGGGCGGACGAGTGGTCCGGACCCTGTCCCTCGTAGCCGTGCGGCAGCAGCAGGGTGACGCCGGAGCGCTGACCCCACTTGGCCTCACCCGACGCGATGAACTCGTCGATGATCGTCATCGCGCCGTTGGTGAAGTCGCCGAACTGGGCCTCCCACAGCACGAGCGCCTCGGGCCGCGCGACGGCGTACCCGTACTAGAAGCCCATCGCGGCGTACTCGGACAGCAGCGAGTCGTAGACGTAGAACGGGGCCTGCGTCTCCGACAGGTGCGCGAGCGGCGTGTGCTCGCCGCCGGTGGCCCGGTCCACCAGTACGGCGTGCCGGTGGCCGAACGTGCCGCGGCGGGAGTCCTGACCGGCCAGGCGGACGGGGCGCCCCTCGAGCAGCAGCGAGCCGAACGCGAGCGTCTCGCCGAGCGCCCAGTCGATCGTCGCGTCGTTGACCATCGCGGCGCGCTTCTGCAGCTGCGGCAGCAGCCGGGGGTGCGGCGTGAACCCCTCGGGCAGGCTGACCTGCGAGTCGACGACGGTCTTCACGACCTCCATCGGGATGGCCGTCGTCACCTGCTCGTCCGCCGGCGTCTCCATCGGCTGCTCCTGCGACGGCTCCGTCGACGCGTCGCGGGTGCCCTGGAAGACCTTCTCCAGCTGCTCCTGGTAGTCGCGCAGCGCCGCCTCCGCCTCCTCGACCGTGATGTCGCCGCGGCCGATGAGGTTCTCGGTGTAGATCTTGCGGACCGAGCGCTTCTTGTCGATCGTGTCGTACATCAGCGGCTGCGTGAACGAGGGCTCGTCGACCTCGGAGTGCCCGCGGCGGCGGTAGCAGACCATGTCGATGACGACGTCCTTCTTGAACTTCTGCCGGTAGTCGAACGCCAGCTTCGCGACGCGGACGCACGCCTCGGGGTCGTCCCCGTTCACGTGGAAGATCGGCGCCTGCACCATGCGGGCGACGTCCGTCGAGTAGACCGAGGAGCGGGCGGAGTGCGGGCCGGTCGTGAAGCCCACCTGGTTGTTGACGACGACGTGGATGGTGCCGCCCGTGCGGTAGCCGCGCAGCTGGCCCATCTGCAGGGTCTCCGCCACGACGCCCTGGCCGGCGAAGGCCGCGTCGCCGTGCATGAGGACGGGCAGGACCGTGAAGCCCTCCTCGCCCTTGTTGATGACGTCCTGCTTGGCGCGCACGACGCCCTCGAGCACCGGGTCGACGGCCTCGAGGTGCGACGGGTTGGCCTGCAGGCTGACCGCCACCTCGCCGCCGTCCGGGTGCGTGAACGTGCCCTCGGCGCCGAGGTGGTACTTGACGTCGCCGGAGCCGTGCGCGGTCCGCGGGTCGATGTTGCCCTCGAACTCGCGGAAGATCTGCGCGTAGCTCTTGCCGACGATGTTGGCGAGGACGTTGAGCCGGCCGCGGTGCGGCATCGCGACCGCGACCTCGGCCAGCTTCTCCTCGGCAGCCCGCTCGAGGATGCCGTCGAGCAGCGGGATGACCGACTCGCCACCCTCGAGCGAGAAGCGCTTCTGCCCGACGTACTTGGTCTGCAGGAAGTTCTCGAACGCCTCCGCGGCGTTGAGGCGCTTCAGCACGTGCAGCTGCTCGTCGCGGTCGGGCTGCTCGCCCTTCTTCTCCACGCGCTCCTGCAGCCAGCGCCGCTCCTCCGGGCTGCCGAGGTGCATGTACTCGATGCCGATGGTCCGGCAGTACGAGTCGCGCAGGACGCCGAGGACGTCGCGCAGCTTCATCACGGTCTTGCCGGCGAACCCGCCGACCGGGAACTCGCGGTCGAGGTCCCACAGCGTCAGCCCGTGGTTGACCACGTCGAGGTCGGGGTGCGTGCGCACCTTGAACTCGAGCGGGTCGGTGTCGGCCATGAGGTGGCCGCGCACGCGATAGGCGTCGATGAGCTCGTTGACGCGGGTCGCCTTGTCGAGCTCTCCCTCGTGGCTGACCTGCTTGTCGGCGACCCAGCGCACCGGCTCGTACGGGATGCGCAGGCTCTTGAAGACGTCGTCGTAGAAGCCGTCCTCGCCCAGCAGCAGCTGGTGCATGCGGCGCAGGAACTCGCCGGACTGCGCGCCCTGGATGACGCGGTGGTCGTACGTGGACGTCAGCGTGATGGTCTTGCTGACTGCCATCCGTGCGAGCGTCTCCTCGGAGGCGCCCTGGAACTCGGCGGGGTACTCCATCGCGCCGACGCCGATGATCGCGCCCTGACCCTTCATCAGGCGCGGGACGGAGTGCACCGTCCCGATGCCGCCTGGGTTGGTCAGGCTGATCGTCG
>JAODNS010000243.1 GCA_025465145.1 Frankiales bacterium | reverse complement strand
CCGGGCTCGACGGGGACGTTGCCGGGCTCGACGTCGGCTTCTTGTCCGGTTTGCCGTTCCCGGGCCTGTCCTGGGGGCCGGATCCGGCGGGCCCGGATCCGGCGGGCCCGGATCCGGCGGCGCCGGTGTCGGCCGGGGCGGGCGGGACTGCGGTCGCGGGGGAGGCGGTCGCTGACGCGGCCGAGGTCGGGGCGGGCGGCGCCTTCTTGCCGGGCTTGCCGCCGTCGTGCCCGGAGCCGGTCGACGCGCTGACGGGCGCGGTGGGGCCGGTCGCCGTGGTGTCCGAGGAGGACCCACCCGCTGACGTACCCCCGCTGTCGGACGAGCCGGCCCCGGAGGACGGCGCGGCTGCGGGCGACGCCACCGGACGCTTGCGTGCCTGTGCGGGCGCGTCGGTGGCCTGCGCGGTCCCGCCGAGGGCGGCCGTGCCCAGCACCAGGCAGGCGCCTACCAGTGCCTGGCCAGCACTGGAGCGCAGGAGGAGGGGTCGCACAGGCCTGTCCGTCTGAGAATGGCGCGGATGTCTCAGGTTGGATCGGCAGCCGGTTCCGGCGGTACACCGCCGAATGCACTAGTCACCCGTACTGCCGGACGCCGTCGACCTCCTGGACGGTCAGCCGCGACTGCGCGACGAGCAGGTCCAGGTGCGCTCCCGTCTCGCAGACGGCGAGCATCGCGTTGAACGGGTCCAGCTCCGGCAGCGTCCGCTCGCGCCGGGTCCACACAAGGATGCCGGCCACGTCGAGAGCGGTCACGGCTCCCGCGGCGACAGCGGCCGCGGCCTGGTCGAGGCGACTGCCGTGGTGCGCGAGCAGCTCGTCGACGCGCGCGTGCACGCTCGGGGCGACCGGACCGTGGGCGGGCAGCAGCAACGCGTCCGGCCGTGACCGCACCACCTCGAGGCTGCGCAGGAACGCGCCCAGCGGGTCGAGCGACAGCACCGGCTCGAAGCCGATCGACGGCGTGATGGTCGGCAGGACGTGGTCGCCGGCGAACAGCAGCGCGGCGTCGGTGTCGTAGAAGACGACGTGCCCGGTGGTGTGACCGGGCGTGTGCACCACCTCGAGGACCCGGTCGCCGGGCAGCGGCAGCGGACCGGGCGTCAGCCAGTCGTCCGGCGACTCCCAGTCCATCAGGTCGACGTCGCGAGGGCCGGTGATGAGCGCTGCCAGCTCGGTCGCGCCGTACAGCCTCAGCAGGTCGACCTGCCGCGTGATCGGCTCCTCCACCGACCGCTGCACCACCTCGAGCGCCGGCCGCTCGCCCGCGCCGAGCCCGACGCGGCAGCCGAGCTCGCGGCGGAGCGCGACGGCCTGCGTGTAGTGGTCGCGGTGCATGTGTGTGACCAGGAACTGCCGCACGTCCTCGAGGTGTGCGCCGATCTCCGCGAGACCGGCGGCGAGCAGGTGCCGCGACTCGGGCAGCGACCAGCCGCCGTCGACGAGGACCAGCCCCTCGGGCGTCTCGAGCACGTACACGTTGACGGCGCGCAGGCCGTCGTTCGGCAGGGGCAGCGGGATGCGGAAGACGCCTGCGGCGACCTCGTACGCGCCAGCCGCCGTCCAGTCCGCCATGCCCGGGTGTCTACCGGACGGGCGCGCTACAGCGGGACGACGGCCGCGCCGTTCGCCGTGGGCGCCTCGGCGCCGGTGGTCGCCCAGTCGCTGCGCCACGCCTTCGCCGGCAGCGAGCCCACGGAGGCGAAGCAGCGCTCGCGACTCGCAACCGCGGTGGTCGACAGGCAGCCGGCCACCTTGCTCGCCTTGAACGCGTCGACGAAGCCCCAGCCGTAGTCGTCGTCCTTGCCCTTGGCGCCGAGGTCGCGCGCGGTCCGCTCGAGGACCTCCTCGGCAACCGGGCCGGTCATGCGCGGGAAGGCCTGCTTCATCAGGGCGATCACGCCGGCGATGTGCGGCGAGGACATCGAGGTGCCCGAGATGGCCATGTAGAACGGCCGGTCCTGCGGCGGCGTCGCGCCGTTCTGCAGGTCGATGACGGCTCCCTTGCTGCGGGCCGAGACGATGTTGCTGCCGGGCGCGGTCACGTCGACCTGGGGGCCGCGGCTGGAGAAGCTCGACATCCCGTACGGCGCCGTCTTGAGCGTCGAGCCGACGGTGATGACGTTGCCCATCGCGCCGGGCCAGCCGACGGTGTTCTTGCCGGGGCCGTTGTTGCCCGCGGAGAACACGAAGATGAAGCCCTTGTTGATGGCCGCGCGGACCATCTGGATGACCGGCTCGCTGTCCGGGTCGTCGACCTCGAAGATGCCCCAGCTGTTCTGGACGATCGAGACGTCGAGCTGCTTGTTGTGCTCGATGAGGTACTCGATCGCGGTCATGGCGTTGGCCTCCCAGCCGAAGTCGTACGCCACGCCCTGGACCGCCGAGGCCACCTTCAGGCCGACGAAGCTGACGCCGGGCGCCATGCCGGAGTAGTCCGCGCCGGTGCCCATGGCGGCTGCGGCGCCGCTGCCGCCGACCGTGGCGGCGACGTGCGTGCCGTGGCCGACCTCGTCGACGGCGGCGTACGGAGCGGTGGTCTCGGCGACGTCGTTGCTGATGGCGCCGTCCTGGTACTGGTCCCACATCCAGGCGCCCTCGAAGTTGAAGGTGCCCTTCACGCGGCCGGCGAAGTCCGGGTGGCTGCTGTCCAGGCCGGAGTCGATGACCGCGACGGTGACGCCCTTGCCGGTGAGACCGAGCCCCTTCGGCTTCGGCGCGCGGACCTGGTCGACCTTCAGCGCCTTCTTGGACTCCGCGGTGTCGAGGCGCAGGCCGTGGTCGCGCTGGACCTTGGTGACGCCGGTCAGCCGGCCGGCCCGCTTCAGCAGCTCGACCGGCGCGATCACGGCGACGGCGTTGACGTGCCTGTACGGGTGCAGCTGCGCGATCCCGAGCCGCTGGAGCGCGCGCACGTCGGCGTCCCGCACCGGGCGGTCGTACTGGACGAAGGCGTGCAGCGCGCCGGCGCCGACGAGCGAGCCGTCGACCCGGGCGGGCGTGCTGGGCGCGGCGGCGGCGACGGTGCCTCCGGCGAGGAGGGCGGCGGCGGCGAGGAGGCCGGGCAGGCGGCGGGACACAGGTGCTCCAGGGGCTGGGTGAGGCTGTCCCCGGCTCAGTTCGCCGTCCGGCGTTGACCTCCTGCTGACCTCCCGGTCAGAAGAGCGTGCCGCCGGCGTGCCGGCGCTCGTGGGCCAGCAGCCAGCGCTTGCGGTCCAGCCCGCCCGCGTAGCCGATGACGTTGCCGTCGGCGCCGATGACCCGGTGGCACGGCACGAGGACCGAGATCGGGTTGCGGCCGTTGCACGCGCCGATCGCGCGCGAGGCACCCAGCGGCTTGCCGAGCTGGGTCGCGAGGGCGCCGTAGGTCGTGGTGGTGCCGTACGGGATCGCGCGCAGCGCCGCCCACACCTCCGTCTGGAACGGCGTGCCCCTCGGCGCGAGCGGGACGTCGAAGTCCTGGAGCTCGCCGGCGAAGTACGCGGCGAGCTGGTCGGTGACCGGCGTCAGCCCCACGTCGTCGCGCACCCAGTCCGGCTGCGGCTGCGCGCGGCCCGTGTGCGGCAGGCAGAACACCCCGGTCACGCCCTCGTCGTCGGCCGTGACCATCAGCGCGTCGATCGGGCTCGCGACGGTGGTGAAGCGGGTCGGCGAGCTCACCGGCCCAGTGTGCACACCCGGGTGTTGACGGTTCTGTCGGTGCGGGGGTCTACTGTTCCTGTCGTTCGAACACCTGTTCGAACGACAACGACGAGGACCTCGCGGACCTCGTCGAGGGCGGACTCCCGCCCGGCGGTGCGCAGCTCGACCCTCTGCGCCGCCGGGCGGGATCTCCCGGTCCGGTGCGGCGTGGGGAAGCGTCTCATCGGACCGGGATCCGCCCACTGCCGCCTTCCCCCGGCGCCCGCGGGCAGCACGCCGCTGCCCGCCTCCGGCCCAGGGAGGACGCCCATGACCAGGCTGCACGCCGACCCCGTCGAGGTGCGACGGCGCGACGACGTGCCCGAGCAGTTCCTGTGGCGCGGGCGGCTGTACGTCGTCCGCGAGGTGCTCGCCCGGTGGACCGAGGCGGGCGGCTGGTGGCGCGGCGACGCAGTCCGGGCCCTCACCGCCGGCGACGGCGCCGCTCCCGCGCCGGACGCCCCGCTCGAGACCGCCCCCATCCCGGCCTCGCCCAAGTGGGCGCAGCGGGCGTGGGGCGAGCCGGCCCCGGACGTCGGCGCCTCGGTCGGCCCGGCCCAGGTCGACGACAACGAGCGCGACTGGTGGCGGGTCGAGGCGGACTCCGGCCGGGCCTCCGCCTCCTCCGGCGGCACCGGCGTCTACGACCTCTGCTTCGACTGGACGCGCGGCGCCTGGTCGCTCGCGCGGGTGCTCGACTGATGACGGCGCCGACCTCCCTCCCCGCGAGCACGCTGCTCGCCCTGTCCCGCCGCGGCGTCGTCGAAGCAGCGTCGCTGGAGCGGCCGGCGGAGCGGTACGCGACGGCGCACCTGGCTGCGCTGCGCGCTGCTGCCGCCGTCCTCGCCTGCCGGGCCCGGCCCTCGCCCGGCCGCCGGTCCCGGCCGACCAGCGCCTGGGTGCTGCTCGCCGACGTCGCCCCCGAGCTGGGGGAGTGGGCCGCCTTCTTCGCCGCCGGTGCGCGCAAGCGGGCCGCCGCCGAGGCCGGGCTGCCGACCGCCGTGACGCCGCGGGAGGGCGACGACCTCGTCCGCGACGCGGAGACGTTCCTGTCCGTGGTCGAGACGACGCTCGGGCTCGGCCACCAGCTGCTGCTCGCCTCCTCCGGCTGATCCGGTGGACCCCTTCGTCCACCTGCACGTCGCGTCCGGGTACTCGCTGCGGCACGGCGCCTCGCACCCGCACGTCCTCGTCCAGCGCGCGGCCGACCACGGCATGGACGCGCTCGCGCTGACCGACCGCGACGGGATGTACGGCGCGGTGAAGTTCGCGACCGCCTGCGCCCAGGCCGGCATCCGGCCGGTGTTCGGCGTCGACCTTGCGGTGGCGCCGGTCGAGGCTCCGCGACCGGCTGCGGGCCGGCGGACGCCCGCGCGCGGCGGCGCGTTCCTCGATCCCGGGCACCCGCGGGTCACCCTGCTCGCCCGCGACGGCCGCGGCTGGGCGGCGCTGTGCCGGCTGGTCTCCGGCACCCACCTGGCCGGCGAGCGCGGCACCCCCGTCAGCAGCCTCGAGCTGGTCGCCGAGCACGCCGGCGCGGTGGCGCAGGACGGTGCGCTCGCCGTCCTGCTCGGGCCCGCGTCCGAGGTGGGCCGCGCGCTGGCCGCCCGCCGGCCCGACCTGGCCCGGGCGCACCTGGACCGCTGGCGCGAGGTGCTTGGCCGCGACGCGGTCGTCGTGGAGGTCGTCTCCCACCGCG
>JAODNS010000226.1 GCA_025465145.1 Frankiales bacterium | reverse complement strand
AACGAGAAGTCCGACGTCCGCGCCGCCCCGGTCGACCAGGTGCTGCGGCACGACGAGTGCGGCCGGATCATGGTGCGCACCGCGGAGTCCGGCCTTTGAGCCGACGCCTCCTCATCGAGGCCGACGGCGGCTCGCGCGGCAACCCTGGACCGGCCGGCTACGGCGCCGTCGTGCGCGACGCCGTCACCGGCGACGTCCTCGCCGAGCGCGCCGCCGGGATCGGCACGGCGACCAACAACGTGGCGGAGTACGGCGGGCTGATCGCAGGGCTGCGCGCCGCCCTCGAGCTCGATCCTGCTGAGGTCGAGGTCCGGATGGACAGCAAGCTGGTCGTCGAGCAGATGAGCGGCCGCTGGCAGGTGAAGCACCCGTCGATGAAGCCGCTGGCCCGCGAGGCCGCCGGCCTCGTGGCGCAGCTGCCGCGGGTGCGGTTCTGCTGGATCCCGCGCGAGCAGAACAAGCACGCCGACCGGCTCGCGAACGAGGCGATGGACGCGGCCGCGCGCGGCGAGGTGTGGTCGCTGGACGTGGCCGACGCGTTCCTCGAGAAGGCAGCTGCTCAGGTGCCTGCTCAGGCGCCTGCTCAGGTGCCGAACCGGCTGTCCGGCTGGCAGGAGGAGACGTCGCCGCCCACGACGACGCTGCTGCTGCGGCACGGGCAGACGGTGCTCTCGGTGGAGAAGCGATTCAGCGGCTCGGGCGACCAGCCGCTGACCGAGGTGGGCCGGGCGCAGGCCGCGGCGGCCGCCGTGCGCCTCGCGTCCTCCGGTGCCGTTGCCGTCGTGTCCTCACCACTGCGCCGGGCCCGCGAGACCGCCGCGCTGGTGGGGGAGGCGCTGGGCGTCGAGCTGTCGTACGACGACGGCTTCCGCGAGACCGACTTCGGCGACTGGGAGGGGTACACGTTCGCGGAGGTCCGGGAGAAGTGGCCGCGCGAGATGGAGGCGTGGCTGGCGTCGACAAGGGTCGCGCCGCCGTTCGGCGAGAGCTTCGACGCGACCACGACGCGGGTGCGGCAGGCGCGCGACCGCGTCCTCGCCGCGTACGGCGGGAAGACGGTCGTCGTCGTGTCGCACGTGACGCCCATCAAGACCCTGATCCGGATGGCGCTCGACGCGCCGCCGGCGGCGCTGTACCGGATGCACCTCGACCTCGCCTGCCTGTGCGAGGTGCAGTGGTCGTCCGACGGCGGCGCCGTCGTGCGGTCTCTCAACGACACGGGGCACCTGTCCGCGTAGCCTCTGCGGCGGGACGAGTCGGCCGGACGGTCGCGGCGCTTCGGCGTCGAGGAAAGTCCGGGCTCCACAGGGCAGGGTGGTCGGCAACACCGACCCGGGGTGACCCGCGGGAAAGTGCCACAGAGAGAAGACCGCCGGTGCTCGCACCGGTAAGGGTGAAACGGTGGTGTAAGAGACCACCAGCGCCCGGGGTGACCCGGGCGGCTCGGCAAACCCCACCCGGAGCAAGGTCGAAAGGGAGTCGCTCGCGGCTCCTGCCCGAGCGCTCGAGGGCTGCCCGCCCGAGCTCGGGGGTGGACCGCACGAGGCCGCTGGCAACAGCGGTCCCAGATGGATGACCGTCGCTGCACCCCTCGGGGAGCAGTACAGAACCCGGCTTACAGGCCGGCTCGTCCCGCTACACCTGCCGCCGCCGGAAGTGGGCGTTCTGGCCCGCGATGTGGACGAAGCCGCCACCATGGGGGCATGTGGGGCAGTCTGCTGGTCGCGTTCGTCCTCGTGCTGCTCGCCGTCGGCTGGCGCCGGGTGCGGCCCGTGGCGTCGGTCGTGGCCGGCCTGGCCGCAGGGGCCGTGCTGCTCGGCGGCCTCACCGGACCGTCCGAGCCCGCCGCACCCTCAGCCGTCCTGGAGCGGACCGCTGCGCTGCCGTCGCCGAGCCCCGCCGTGCAGGAGAAGGCGCGCCCGAGCCCGTCGCCGGAGACGGTCCGCTCGGCCGCGGCGCAGTCCAGGCGTGCCGCGCCTTCGCGGGCCCTGGCGCCGCTGCTGTTCGCGGGCGGCGGCGGTGACGGCGACTCCTGGCGCGACACCCGCGACCGCGAGTACCGGCTCGGGATGGTCAACACGCCAGAGGTGGGGGAGTGCTTCGGCGCGGCGGCTACGGCGACGCGCAAGGAGCTGGTGGCCGCGGGCTTCCGCGCCCGCGTCTACTCGACGGACGGCTACGGTCGGTCGGTCGCGGTCGTGACCACGGCAGCCGGGCTCAACGTGAACGTCCACCTCGCCCGGTACGGGTACGCGAACGACCGCTACCTGGCCGAGTTCCGGCACGAGGACCCCGCCCTCGCGCGCCAGCTCGACGTCGCGTTCGCCGCCGCGAAGCGCGAGGGGCGCGGCCTCTGGTCCGCGTGCGCGGCGGCTGCAGCCCCCCGCCCGCAGGGCATCGTCGCGGCGAGCGGCTGCCACCCGGACTACCGCACCTGCGTCTCGGTCAAGGGCGACGGGTCGGGCAGCGGGTCGGCGAACGACCTCGACTGCCCGGAGATCGGTAAGGTCGTCTACCTGCGCACCGCCGGGACCGACCCGTACCGGCTGGATGCGAACGGCGACGGCGTCGGCTGCGAGTCGTACGCCTGAGCTCGGTCAGCCGGGCCGGTGCGAGTGCTCGACGGTGAACACCTCGTGCGTGTGCTCCGCACCCACGCTGCGCAGCAGCTCGAGGGCCGCCGGCGGCCGTCCGCTCTGCCGCAGGGCGACGACCGCGGCCCGGTCCCGCCACAGCGTCTGGATCCGCCAGCGCCCCTCCTGACCGCGCAGCAGCTCGCTGCGCAGCAGCCCGGGGGGCTGGTCCTCCGCAGCGGCGAGCGCGCGGAACCAGGCCACGAGCTCGGGCTCCCGCGACTCAGGGACGACGGCGTCGACGACGGTCAGCACGGGCGGTTCGGCAGTGGCCATGCCGGCAGCATCCGGCACCGTCGGGGGTGCCGGCGAAGGATGTGGACCGGTTTGCGTCACTACGGCGACGACGTCCCCGCCTGGATCACCCGCCTGGGCGTGCAGAGCAGGGGAGTGAGGTCGTACGGTTGGCCCGTGTACGCACCGACCGGTTCCGGGGGGACGTCGGCGTGACGACCTCCCTGGAGCTGCCGGCGGCAGCCGCGTCGGTCCGTGACGCCCGGCACTTCGTCATCGGGCTGCTCGAGCAGTGGGGGCTGGAGGGCCTCGTCGAGACGGCCGCGCTGCTCACCAGCGAGCTCGTGACCAACAGCGTGCTGCACGCGCGCACCACCATCGGCGTCGAGGTGGAGCGGACGCCGGACGGGGTCGTCGTCTCCGTCTCGGACGGCTCCGGGTTCAACCCGCGTCGTCGGCGGCACAGCGCGACCGCGACGACCGGCCGCGGGCTGGACCTGCTCGAGCGGCTCGCCGACAGCTGGGAGGTCGTCCCCACGGGCAGCGGGAAGACGGTGCGCTTCGTCCTGACCTCGGGACGCGACCCGTGGCTGGACTTCACGTCGGACCTGTGGGCGCAGGCCGAGCTGTGAGCGAGAACGCCTTCGGCCGCTACCTCGAGCAGCCCAGCGGCGAGCCGCGCGACGTGCGCCTGCTCCGCGTGCCGGTACGGGTCCTGGCCGACGCGCGGGAGCGGCACGACGAGCTGATGCGCGAGTTCGCGCTGCTCGCCATGCACCGCGGGCGTGCCGACTCCGCGCCGGCGCGGCTGGTTGCGCTGACCGAGGTGCTGGGCGTGAAGTACGGCGCCTCGCGCGCCCGTCCGGACGCCGTCGTCGACGCGGCGCTGGCCGCGGGCGAGGACACCGTCGACCTCACGTATCCGGCCACCCCGGACGTCGTCGTGGCCGCCGACCTGCTCGAGCGACTCATGGCCGAGGCCGACGAGTTCTGCCAGTCCGAGGACCTGCTGACCCTCGCCCGCACGGAGCTGCAGCAGCGGTTCGCGAGCTGGTACATCGACGAGTTCCGTCGGCAGCTCGCCGGCGAGGAGCCGTTGCCGTGGGACGGGCCGGTGGACCCCGACTAGGTCAGCCGACCGCGCCGCCTTCCTTGAGGGCCTGCGCCGCCGCCTCCTTGCTCACCCGCACGAGCGCCACCATCACGGCGCCGGCGGCGATGAGGAACCCGGCGCCGACGAGGAACCCGAGGTCCCAGCCGTCCACGAGCGCCTCGAAGTACGTCGGCAGCGCGCGCGGGTCGCGCGGCATCCCCGCGGGGGCGAGGCTCTCGGTCCGCGTGGTGCTGACGGCGGTGAGGATCGCGAGGCCGAGGGCGCCGCCGATCTGCTGGCCGGCGTTGAGCAGCGCCGACGCGATGCCCGCGTCCTCGTGCGGCACGCCGGCGACGGCGGAGCTGGTCAGCGCGACGAACGACAGGCCCATGCCGAAGGCGACCAGCGCCAGCGACGGCAGGACGACGGTCAGGTACGACGAGTCGGGGCCGAGCCGGAGGCCGAGCGTGATCAGGCCGAGCGCCGCGAGCAGCGGGCCGACGGTGAGCAGCGGGCGCGGCCCGATGCGGCCGAGCAGCTGCGACGCGACCCCTGCGCTGATGCCGATCAGCACGGTCATCGGCAGGAACAGCAGGCCGGTCTTGACCGGGCCGTACCCGTTCACGATCTGCATCCAGAGCGTCAGGAAGAAGAAGATCGCGAAGATCCCGGCGCCGATGAACAGCGCGCCGATGTCGGCGCCGAGCAGGCTGCGGCTCTTGAAAAGCCGGAACGGGACCAGCGGTGCGGCGACCCGGCGCTGCACGGTGACGAACGCGCCCAGCAGGACGGCGGCGAGGACGAGCGTGCCGACGGTGCGGCCGCTGCCCCACCCGAAGGCGTTGCCCTTGACCAGCGCGTAGACCAGCGCCATGAGGCCGCCGGTGACCAGGACGGCGCCTGGGATGTCGAAGCCCTGCGCGCGCTCGTCCCTGCTCTCCGGGACGAACCGGCGAGCGCCGACGATGGCGATTGCGGCGACCGGCACGTTCACGAACAGCACCCAGCGCCAGCTCGCGTACTCGGTCAGGAAGCCGCCCAGGATCAGGCCCAGCGCAGCGCCGCCGGCGGTGATCGCGGACCAGATGCCCAGCGCGCGGTTGCGCTCCTGACCCTCCGCGTAGACGACGGTCAGCAGCGAGAGCGCGGCGGGCGACATGAGCGCGCCGCCGACGCCCTGCAGCGCCCGGGCCGCGATGAGCAGCTCGAGGTCGCCGGCGATGCCGCCGAGGAAGGAGGCGAAGGCGAACAGCGCCGCGCCGGCGATGAACACGCGGCGGCGGCCGATGCGGTCGGCGAGCTTGCCACCGAGGAGCAGGAAGCCGCCGAAGGTGAGCGTGTAGGAGGTGACGACCCACTGCAGGTCGGCGTTGCTCGTCACGTTCAGCGCGGTCGCGATGTCGGGCAGCGCGACGTTCACGATCGTCGCGTCGAGCACCACCATGAGCTGGCTGATGGCGACGACGACCAGCGCCATGCCCTTGCGGGTGACCCGCCCGTCGGGGTGCAGCAGCTCACCGCTGGTGGGCGGGGCGGCTTCAGCGATCGACAACGGTGCTCCTCGGTCAGGGCTGGCTCAACGACGGTAGACGTTGAACGTGCAACGGTCAACGCGCGTAGAGTGATGTACGTGACATCCCGGGATGAACGACGGCACCGCAGCGAGACGGCGATCCTGGCGGCGGCGCGCGAGCTGTTCGCCGAGGTCGGCTTCGAGCGGGCGACGATCCGCGCCGTGGCCGCGCAGGCCAACGTGGACCCCGCGCTGGTCATGCAGCACTTCGGCAACAAGGAGGCGCTGTTCGCGGCAGCGACGCAGTGGCCGGGTGAGCACCAGCGCATCCTGGACGCGACCCCTGACAGTCTGGCCGCCGCGGCCCTCGACGACCTGCTCGCGCACTTCGAGGAGGCGGACGACCGGGGTGGCGCGGTCGCGCTGATGCGCAGCTGCCTGACCCACCCGACGGCGATGCAGGTCATGCGCGACCAGGTGATGTGCGAGCGGCAGGCCGCCGTCGCCGGGAAGCTCACCGGCGAGGACGCCGAGCTGCGGGCCGGCCTGTTCGCCGCCTGCATGGTCGGCCTCGGGATGGCGCGCTACCTGATCCGGCTCGAGCCCGTCGCGAGCGCCAGCCAGGAGGACCTGCACCGGCTGATGGAGCCGGTGCTGAAGGCGCTCACCGAGTAGGGAAGCGCCCTCCCGCCGGCACGTCCTCGGTCAGGCACTGCCCGCTGCCCACCAGGGCGATGCCGTCAGCCCCGCCGACCCGGACGCCCGCGCAGATCTCTGTGCCCGCGTCCACGACCGCCCGCTGGACCGTCGCGCCCGCCCGTACGACCACGTTGTGCAGCAGCACGGAGCCGCGCACGACGGCGCCGGCCTCGACGACCACGCCGGGCGAGAGCACCGAGCGCTCGACCGACCCGGCGACGTCGCTGCCGGCGGACAGCAGGGAGGAGACGACGGACCCGCCACGGACCCGCGCCGGTCCGTGCCCGGCCGGTCGGGTGAGCAGTGGCCAGTCCGGCTGCTCGAGCGGGAACGGCGGCTCGTCGGAGACCAGGTCCTGGTGCGCGGCCCAGTACGCGTCCACGGTGCCGACGTCGCGCCAGTACCCGCGGAACCGGTGCTCGCGCGCCTGCCCCGCCTCCACGAGCGCGGGCAGCAGTCCGTGGCCGAGGTCCTGCAGGTCGTCGGTCTGCTCGCCGAGCCGCTCGAGCACGTCCAGCGCCGGTCCGGGGTCGAGGACGAACACCTCGTTGGTCACGAGGTTCCCGGCCGGCTCGTCCGGCTTCAGTGCGTACTCGGTGATCCGCCCGTCCGACACCTGCACGACGCCGTACCGGCCGGCGTCATCCGGTTCGACCTCCGTCGTCACCGCCGTCAGCACGGCCCCGCTGTCGAGGTGCTCGCGCACGACCTCGCGGTAGTCGATCCGGTACAGCGCGTCGGCGCTCAGCAGCACCAGCGCGTCCGGCGCGTGCTTGCGGACCAGATCCGCGTGCCGCCACAGCGCGTCGGCGGTGCCGGTGTGCCAGCCGCCGCGGTCGCCGCCCTGCCGCGGGTGCAGCAGCAGCAGCCCGCCGGTGCTGCGGTCCAGGTCCCACGGCCGGCCGTTCGCGAGGTGGGACGCGAGCGAGACCGGGTTGTACTGCTCGAGCACCCAGACGTCGTCCATGCCGGCGTGCCGGCAGTTGCTCAGCACCACGTCGACCAGCCGGTGGTCGCCGGCGAACGGCACCGCCGGCTTCGCCCTCTGCTCCGTGAGCAGCTCGAGCCGCCCGCCCTGTCCGCCGGCGAGCACCATCGCGAGGATCCTCATGCCGGACTACTGCCCGTTCAGCGAGAAGTGCATCGGGTCCTTCGACGACCGCCATGTCCCGCCCCAGGTCCAGCCGATCCGCGAGAACGCGCGCACCTCGGCGCCGCCGGCGAGGAACATCCCGGGCCGCCGCCAGCCGCGGTCCCTGTACGCGCCGGCCAGCTCCGGCAGGACCAGGTCGCGCCGCACCTCCGGGTTCTGGAACGGGTTGACGTCCACCGCGATGCCGTACGCGTGCGCGCTGAACCGCTTCTGCCCCCGCGCCGCGCGGCAGACGTAGCCGGCCGTGTTGTTGCCGTCGCCGGTGGGCTTGGCGCGCAGGTCGGCCGTCGTGGGCAACCGCATCTCCTCGATCGGGAACCGGGCCGCGTACAGGTCCCGGAAGGCCTGGACCACCTGCGGCGCGGCCCGCGCCGCCACGACCAGCTCGCCGGTGTGCGCGTCGCCGTCGAAGCCGCGGAACGAGACGGTGAGGTACCGCAGGCGGCTCAGCGGCACGGGGCAGGCCGGCGTCCAGCTCTCACCCATCCGCGCCCGGATCGCCGGGGTGACCGGACCGGTGGTGGAGCGGAAGGCGGCGCCCGGCGGCGGCGGCAGGACGTCGAGCGTGCCGAGCCGTCGGTCGCGCAGGACGGCGGGGGTGCTCAGCACCTGGCCGAAGCCGTCCGGCCGCAGCGGCAGCGGCGAGGCGCCGATCCGCCAGCTCGGCGACGGGGGGAGCTCCTTGGATGCCAGCGGGCTCGGCGCACGCGGCGGGGCGAGGGGCGAGACGGGGGGCGACGGCCGGGAAGTCGCGACCGGAGCGGACCTACCGCACGCGGCGAGTCCGAGAGCGGTGAGGGCGAGCGCGGCCAGTCCGAGAGCGGCCGGCGTCCTCACCGGACAAGGGTTGCACGTGACGTACCCGTACCTGAAGGACAGCAACACCTTGCCGTTTCCGCAACCCCCCTCCGGGGGCACGTCCAGAGCGTCCGCAACCTGCGGACCCTGACCCGCCGCACGTCCGAGCAAGGAGACCCCGTGCTCTTGCGGCACGAGATCTGCGACGCGGTCGAGGTCTTCGCGGTCACCGGGCCGGTCGCGGCCGCCGATGCGCCGGCGCTGCGGGCGGCGCTCGAGCGCGCGCTGGCCCTGAACCCGCGCGGCCTGTTGGTCGACCTGACCGCTGCCGGACCGCTCGCCCCCGAGGCGGTCGCTGTCCTGCGTGACGTGCGGCAGCAGGCTCCCGGCTGGCCCCGCCCCGCGCTGGTGATCTGCGGCGGCCCCGAGCTCGGCCTGGACGCGCCCGTTCGTGCCGGCCGGCGGGACGCGATGGACCACGTGGACGACCGCTCCTCGTCGCCGCGCCGCCGGTTCGGGCTCGAGCACGCCCTGCGCAGCCCGTCCCAGGCGCGGGACGCGGTCGCGCAGGCGGCGGACGACCTGCACCTGGGGCCGCTGTGCGACGACCTCAAGCTCGTCGTCAGCGAGCTGGTCACGAACGCGGTGCGCTACGCCGTCCCGCCGGTCGTGCTCGAGATCGAGGCGGACGAGGACACCGTGACGGTCGCGGTCCTCGACGGCTCTCCCGGCCGGCCCGCCGCGCGCGCGGCGAGCGACGACGCCGAGGGCGGCCGCGGGCTGCTGCTCATCGACCTCATCGCCGCGGAGTCGGGCGTCCGCCCGCAGGCGCACGGCAAGACGATCTGGGCGACCCTGGAGCGGCACACCTAGGCACATCTAGGCTCGCCCGGTGCGCGCCCCGAGGATCGCTGTCCCCGCCCCGAGCTGGGACGACCTGCGCACGGAGCTGGCGGTGCCGGCGGCGTTCCCGCCCGAGGTCCTCGCCGAGGCGGAAGCCGCCGCGGCCGCCCCGCGGCTGCCGGACCTCGACCTGACCGCGCTGCCGTTCCTCACCATCGACCCGCCGGGAAGCCGGGACCTCGACCAGGCGATGTGCCTGGAGCGGGCCGGCGGCGGCTTCCGGATCCGGTACGCGATCGCGGACGTCGCCGCCTTCGTGACCGCAGGCGGCGCGCTCGACGCCGAGACGCACCGGCGCGGCGAGAC
Source organism: Frankiales bacterium (assembly GCA_025465145.1). Taxonomy (GTDB): domain Bacteria; phylum Actinomycetota; class Actinomycetes; order Mycobacteriales; family SCTD01; genus RYN-124. Next base: position 4,319 of record JAODNS010000226.1, on the reverse strand, counting down.
CAGCTACTTCCCGGACCTCCGCGTGCCGCTGCACCCACCGGTGCTGGCCGAGGGCGCAGCGAGCCTGCTCCCGGACCAGGACCGGCCGGCCGTCGTCTGGACGCTCGACCTCGACGGGACGGGCGCGCTCACCGGCACGGACGTCCGCCGGGCGCTCGTACGCTCCCGCCGCAAGCTCGACTACGAGGGCGTGCAGCGGGCGCTCGACGACGGCAGCGCCGACGAGCAGCTCGTGCTGCTCCGCGAGATCGGCACCCGGCGGCAGGCACTGGCCCGCGAGCGCGATGCGGTCGACCTGCCCACGCCCGAGCAGGAGGTGACCGACGGCCCGGACGGCAGGCCGTGCCTGGCCTACCGCGCGCCGGTCGCCTGCGAGGCGTGGAACGCGCAGATCAGCCTGCTGACCGGCATGGCCGCGGCCGAAATCATGCTCGCGGGCGAGGTCGGCCTGCTCCGGACTTTGCCCCCGGCGGACGCCGAGTCGGTCGCCACGCTGCGCCGCAGCGCGCTCGCCCTCGGCCTCGCCTGGCCCGAGGGCACGTCGTACGGCGACGTGGTCTCGGCCATCGACCCGAGCCAGCCTTCCGCGGCCGCGCTGCTGACGCTGACCACGCGGCTGCTGCGCGGCGCCGCCTACACCGCCTTCGACGGCGAGGTCCCGGAGCAGAGCCTGCACAGCGCGGTGGCGGCGGCGTACGCGCACTGCACCGCCCCGCTGCGCCGGCTCGCCGACCGCTACGTGAACGAGGTCTGCCTCGCACTGTGCGCCGGTGCCGAGGTCCCCTCGTGGGCGCGCCAGGCCCTGCCGCTGCTGCCCGATGAGATGGCCGCCGCGGACAAGAAGGCGCACGCGGTCGACCGGGCGATCGTCGACCTCGCGGAGGCGCTGGTGCTCGCACCGCGGGTCGGCGAGGAGTTCGACGCGGTCGTGGTCGAGAGCGGCAGCAAGGGCGGCGTCGTCCAGCTGGCACACCCGGCCGTGCGCGGTCGCTGCGATGGCGCGGACCTGCCGCTGGGTCAGCAGATCCGGGTACGGCTGACCGCCGCCGACCCGGTCAGGCGGACGGTGCTGTTCGCTCCGGTGTGACCTGCCGGCAGTCGTACCGCCGGAACTCCGGCAGGACTGCGGCGAGCGCGAGGGTTCCGACGACGCAGGCGACGCCGCCGATCGAGGCCGAGAACCGCGGTGACGTGACGGCCGCCAGCGCGCCGGCCTCGACGTTGCCGAGGGTGGGGCCGGACGAGTAGCTGATGAGCTCGATGCCGGCCAGCCGGCCGCGCAGCGCGTCCGGGATCGTGGTGTTCCAGATCGTGGACCGGAACACGCCGCTGATCATGTCGGCGGCGCCGGCCAGGCCCAGGAACACCAGCGCCAGCCAGAGCGTGCTCGCCAGCCCGAACCCGAGGATCGCGACGCCCCACAGTCCGGCCGCCCACAGCACCGCGAGCCCGTGCCGGTGCACCCGCCCGGTCCACCCGCTCGTCACGGTGGCGAGGAACGCGCCGACCGCGGGCGCGGTGTAGAGCAGCCCGAGCACCTCCGCGCCGCCGTAGTGCAGGGCCAGCGCCGGGAACAGCGCGTTGGGCATCCCGAAGAACATCGCGTTGATGTCGACGAGGTACGTGCCCATCAGCTCCGGCCGGCTCCGCGCGAACTGGATGCCCTCGACGATGCCGCGGATGCTCGGCCGCTCCGCGTCCGGCGGCGGCGGCACGGCCCGCATCCGGTTGAGCATGAGCAGCGAGAACCCGAAGGTCGCGACGTCGATGCCGTACGTCCACGACAGCCCGACGGCCGAGATGAGGATGCCGCCGACCGCCGGGCCCGCGATCATGCCGATGGTCATGCGCAGCGAGCCGAGCGCCGCGGCCGGGACCAGGTCCTCGCGCGGCACCAGCCGGGGGAGCAGCGCGTTCAGGCTCGGCCGCTGCAGCGCGTCGAGCACCGTCGCGAGGCCGGCCAGCACGAACAGCGCCACCACCGACGGCCGGTCCAGCAGAGCGTTGGCCAGCAGCAGCGCCGACACCACGAGCAGGCCCAGCTCGGTGAGCCGCACCATCCGGCGGCGATCGAAGGCGTCGGCCAGCGCGCCCGCGAAGAAGCCCATCGAGATGACACCGACGAACTCGACGAGCCCCAGCAGGCCGACGAGGAAGGTGCTGCGGGTGAGGTCGTAGAGCTGGTACGGGACGGCGACGTACGTGATCATGCTGCCGAGGAACGTCACGGCCTGCCCGGCGAACAGCAGTCGGAAGTCCCGGTGCTTCCGCAGCGGCGACATGTCCAGCGCGAACGCCCGCCAGCCCTCCCGCGGCCGCTCGATCAGCGCCACCGGGTCCGCGCCCACGCGCGGCTCGTCCCCCTCGATCACGACAGCAGGATGCCGAGCCTGTCCAGCGGGTTCAGCGCCGCCAGCCGAAGCGGCGCCGGACAGGCGCGCCGGCGGCGGCGCTCAGCAGGTGGCCCATCACGTCCAGCGACGGGCCGCTCTGCGGCACGAGCAGGGCGTCGTGCGCCAGTGCGCCGAGCTCGCCCTGGTCGCTGCCGTCCAGGGCCAGCAGCGTGGCGCCGCCCCGCCGCGCGTCGGCGAGCCGCTCGAGCAGCCGCTCCGGCGGTGCGTCGGGCGCGACGACCAGCAGCGTCTCCCCGCGGCTGACGTGCTCGAGCCGTGACAGCCCGACGGCCAGGTGCGGCGGCGCGCCCGGCGGCGGGGCGTGCCGGACGAGGACGGGCCTCAGCGACGGGACGCCTGCGTACCGGGCCTGGTCGTCCAGGTGCGCGGCGAGGTGCCACGGCTCGTCCTCGGGCGTGCCGACGAGCAGCAGGCCGCCCGGATCGTGTGGCGCGCTGCGCAGGCTTCCGGCGAGGGCGACCGCGCGCTCGACCCAGCCGGTGCCGGACAGGGCGGCGCGGAGCCGGTCGACCGCGGAGGCGTCCACGGCCGGGAACGCTACTTATTCAGCGGGCTCGTCGGCAGCGGGTTGTCGGACGAGTCCGGCTGCGGGCTGGCGGCCGGGGAGCTCGACGGCTTGGGCGACGGCTTCGGCGACGGGCTGCCGCTCGGGCTCGCGGCCGGGCTCGCCTTGGCAGCCGGGGTCGCCTTGGCGGCGGGGCTGGAGCGCCGGGCGGACCCCTCCTGCTCCGGCGCGACAGGGACCACGACGACGGGGCGGCGGACCGCCTTGCGCGGCAGGCTGGCCTGCAGCCGCGCGACCAGCAGGTCGGCCTGGCGCAGGACCGCGCGCAGCGCCGGGGAGTCCGGGCCGCTGGAGGCGATGACGACCCGCTCGCTGCGCAGCAGGGCGATCGCCTTCTCCACGGCCGCCGGGTTGCTGGCCCCGACGGCGACGAGCGGCGCGATCTCGGCGTGGAAGGCCGCAGCCGCCTCGCTGATGCTGTGGTCGGAGGCGCCGCTGGTCGCGAGGTCGGCGACCCGGGCGTACGCGTCCATCGAGACGTTGCTCGTCTGCGGCAGCGTGCTGGAGCTGTCGGAGATGCCGGGCAGGCCGCCGCCGAGGAAGCCGAAGAGGGCGGCGCAGGCGGCCACGAGCGGTGCGGCCGGCAGCATCCGGACCCGGCGCTTCGTGCGCGGCTCGACGGCCGGAAGCGGCTCCTGCCGCGCCTCGAGCTCGTGCAGGTGGGCCAGCGCGCGCTCCTCGAACGAGCGCACCTCGCCGTCCTCGCCGAGCAGCAGCCAGCCGGCCAGTTCGTCCTCGCCGGCGTCGGCGGCCGTGGCGGCCAGCGAGAAGTCGCGGCGCAGGGTGCAGCGCAGGTCGTCCACCTCGCGCAGCAGCGCGTCGAGATCGGCGATCCGCGGCTCGGGCAGGTCGCCCATCACCTCGAGCAGCGGGGGAGCGTCCTGGACGTAGAGCTCCACGTCGACGGGGGTCGGGAGCGCGCGGAGCAAGGCACGACGGGACTGCTGCCCCTGGTCGCCCTGCCGCTCGTCCACCGGACCTCCCTCGTCGTCGTCGAGGAGTGTTTCGCTGTCGCGGACGATTCTCCTGCCGGCCCCTTATGTCCAGTTCCTGAGCGGCGTCTGATCGCTGGCAGACTGGCGCCATGACCGACCCTGCCCCCGTCGACATCTCCGGCCTCACGATCTCCGTCCTGGGCGGTACGGGGGAGCAGGGCCGCGGCCTCGCCCGCCGCTTCGCCCTCGCCGGCTCCACGGTGGTGCTCGGGTCGCGCGACGCCGGGCGGGCCGCGGCTGCCGCCGCCGACCTGCCCGGCGCGGTCACCGGGACCGACAACGCCTCCGCCGCGGCGGCCGGGGACGTGGTCGTCGTGGCGGTGCCGTGGGACGGCCACCGCGAGC
>JAODNS010000128.1 GCA_025465145.1 Frankiales bacterium | reverse complement strand
CAGCCTTCTTCGCGGCCGGGTGCTTCGTCCGGGCCTCGGCCGGCGGCGTCGGGCCCCGGCCGGCGAGCCGCTTCTTGTTCTGGCCGCCGGAGCCGACCGGCGCGCCCTTGCGGTGCGACCCGGCCTTGCCCGCGCGGCCTCCTGCGCCGCCGCCGCCGATCTTCTTGCCGCGCTCTGTCACTGGATCCTCCAACGCACACCGTCGGCGGTGTCCTCGAGCACGATGCCGGCGGCCGTGAGCCGGTCCCGGATGGCGTCCGCCTGCGCCCAGTCCTTGCGGGTACGCGCCTGCGCGCGGGCCTCGACCGCCAGCGCGACGAGCCCGTCGACGACCGGCGTCAGCTCGCGGGTGCTGCCCGGCCACTGCTCGACCGGGTCCAGCGCCAGGACGGACAGCATGCGCCGTACGACCGCGAGGGTCGCGGCCAGCGCGGGCAGCTCGCCGGCCGCGAGCAGGGCGTTGCCGGCCCGTACGCCGGAGTGCACGACGGCCAGCGCCTGCGGCACGCCGAGGTCGTCGTCCAGGGCCGCGGCGAACTCGTCCCACGACGCCTTCGGCTCGCCCGGCTCGACGCCAGCGGTCGCCTCGCTGGCGTTGCGAACGAACGTCTCGATCCGGCCGTACGCCGCCTCCGCCTCAGCGGCGACCTGCGCGGACCACTCCATGGAGGAGCGGTAGTGCGCAGCGCCGAGGCCGTACCGGAGCACCTGCGGGCGCGTCGTCGTGAGCGCGTCGGCGACTGTGATCGAGTTGCCGAGGCTCTTGCTCATCTTCTCGCCTCCGCCGGCGTTGACGAGCCCGTGGTGCAGCCACAGCCGCGCGAACGGGTGGCCGGCGCAGGTGGACTGCGCGACCTCGTTCTCGTGGTGCGGGAAGACCAGGTCGAGCCCGCCGGCGTGCACGTCGAACTCCTCGCCGAGGTACTCCACCGCCATGGCCGAGCACTCGATGTGCCAGCCAGGCCGGCCGGGTCCCCACGGCGACGGCCAGGACGGCTCGCCCTCCTTGGCCCCCTTCCAGAGCGCGAAGTCCAGCAGGTCGCGCTTCTCGCCGGTGTGCCCGTGCGGCACCGCCTTGTCGCTGGCCTGCAGCGCGTCGAGCGACTGGTTGCTGAGCACGCCGTAGTCGGGGGCGCTGCGGACGGCGAGGTAGACGTCGCCGCCGCTGGCGTAGGCGTGGCCGCGCTCGATGATGCGCTCGATCAGCGCGATGATCTGCGGCAGGTGACCGGTGACGCGCGGGTCGATCGTCGGGCGCAGGACCTGGACGGCGTCGTAGGCGTCGTCGAACGCGCGGGTCATGCGGTTGCTCAGGGCCCACCACGGCTCGTCGTTGTGCGCCGCGTCATGGATGATCTTGTCGTCCACGTCGGTGACGTTCCGGACGAACGTGACGCTCTCGCCTCGGGTGAGCAGCCAGCGGTGCAGGACGTCGAGCGCGACGGCGCTGCGCAGGTGCCCGACGTGCGGCGCGGCCTGCACGGTCGGCCCGCAGACGTAGACCCCGACATGCCCGGAACGCACCGGCTCGAGCGGCCGGACCGTCCGGGTGCGGGTGTCGTACAGGCGCAGGCTCACGCCTCCACGGTACGGGTGATCAACGCGGTGGCCATCGCGGCGAGGCCCTCGCCGCGGCCGGTCAGGCCGAGTCCGTCGGTGGTGGTGGCCGCGACGCTCACCGGGGCGTTGACCGCTGTGCTCATCGCCGCCTCCGCCTCGGCCCGCCGGGGGCCGATCTTGGGCGTGTTGCCGATGATCTGGACGGCCACGTTGCCGATCTGCCAGCCCTGCGCCCGTACCCGTCGCGCGGTCTCCTGCAGGAGCGTGGCGCCGGACGCTCCGGCCCACTCCGGCTCGGCCGTCCCGTAGTTGCTGCCGAGGTCGCCGAGGCCGGCCGCGGACAGCAGGGCGTCGCAAGCCGCGTGCGCCGCGACGTCGCCGTCGGAGTGGCCGGCGAGCCCGTCGCCGTCCCAGCGGACGCCCGCGACCCAGCACGCGCGCCCGCTCTCGTACGGGTGCACGTCGACGCCGATGCCGCTCCTGAGGTCAGCCACGCTGTCCCTCACTCAGCACCGCCTCGGCGACGCGCAGGTCGAACGGCCGGGTCACCTTGAACGCCTCCTCCGCGCCGGGGACCGTGCGCACGGTACGGCCGAGCAGCTCCACCAGGCCGGCGTCGTCCGTGGCGTCCCGGCCCTGTGCGTGCGCCTGCTCCAGCACCTCGCGGCGGAAGCCCTGCGGTGTCTGCACGGCGCGCAGGTCGGCGCGGTCGAGGGTCTCCGTCACCTCGTCCTGGTGCACGCGCTTGACGGTGTCGGCGACCGGCAGCACGGGGACCACGGCGTCCGCGCCCAGCTCGAGCGCGTCGATCACCCGGTCCGCGACGGCAGCCGGGGCAAGGGCGCGGGCGGCGTCGTGGACGAGGACCAGGTCCACGTCGTCGTGGACCGCGGCGAGCGCGGCGCGGACCGAGTCGCTGCGCTCGGCCCCGCCCGGGACGACCTGGACGTCGTACGGGCGGAGCAGCTCCTCGGTCTCGAATTCGCGGCCGGGCGGAACGGCGACGACGATCTGGGTGACGCGCGGGACGGCGCGCAGGGCGCGCACGGCGTGGACCAGCAGCGGCTCACCGACGAGCAGCAGCAGCGCCTTCGGGGCGCCCGCGGCCATCCGCACGCCGCTGCCGGCGGCGGGCACGAGCGCGGCGACGGTCACCCGGCCATCCGACCACGTGGCCCGCGGCACGGAGCTCAGAACATCCACCCCCGGCGTGCCGCGGCCGGGTGCAGCGCGACGCACCCGGGGTGGATGTTCCGGGGCCGGGGCAGCGCACCGGCCCCGGTCCACCGTGGGACGGCTGCGGCTGCGGGCAGCTGAGCGGCTCGGAGCCGCCGGTGGACGTCGGGCCGTCAGTCGGCGCGGCGGACCTGGGCGGCGACCGTGGCCGGGGAGGGCCGGCGCGAGCGCAGCGGCACGGCCGGCGCGCCGGCCTCGTCCGCCGGCCGACCGAACACGAGCCGCCCGTTCGCGGTGGTGAGCACGGAGGTGACGCGGACGGGTACCTCGGCGCCGATCCGCTCGCGGGAGCGCTCGACCACGACCATCGACCCGTCGTCGAGGTACCCGACGGACTGCCCTGGCTCCTTGCCCGCCTTGAGCAGCAGCACCGGCACGTCGTCCCCCGCGGCGACCGGCGGGCGCAGCGCGAGGGCCAGCGCGTGCAGGTTGAGCACCTGGACGCCGGCCAGCTGGGCGGCCTTGGCGAGGTTGGTGTCGAGCGTGAGCAGCGCGGCGCCGCGGTCGAGGCAGATCCGGACGAGCTTGGCGTCCACCTCGGCGACGCCGGGCACGTCCAGGTCGAGCGCCTCGACGTCCACGCCGGGCTCGCGCTGGAGCGTCTCGAGGACCTCGAGCCCGCGGCGGCCACGGGAGCGGCGCAGGTCGTCACCGGCGTCGGCGAGCCCTTGCAGCTCGGCGAGGACGGGGGTGGGCACGAGCAGCTGGCCGTGCAGGAAGCCGGCGCGGACGACGTCCACGACGCGGCCGTCGACCGCCACGGATGAGTCCAGGACGCGCGGCAGCGCAGCAGCGGGGACGGGTCGCGGGCCGACGCCGGCGCGGTCTCCGAACAGCGCGAGGACTCCGTCCCGCTTCGACGCGCCCACGACGAACCCGAAGTAGCCGAGCACGACGACGACGAACCCGAACAGCGGGAAGGCGAGGTACGCCTGCGGCAGGAAGAAGACCGGCCACGCGACGCCGGCGCCCACCAGCACGCCGACGACCAGGCCCAGCGCGCCCGCGACGAGGGTGTCCGCGGACACGGCGCGCAGCCGTACCCGGGTGTCCTCCGCCGTCCGGGCCGTACGCCGGCCGAGCACGCCGCCGAGGACGTAGCCCATCCCGGAGCCGAGGACGACGCCCACGGCGGTGCCGTTGAGGGCACCGAGGACGGGCTTGGTGGGGCCGATGCCGGAGCCGAGCGAGTACCCGGCGCCGGCGAAGAACACGACGACGAGCAGGCGGAGCACCTCGAGCAGCGCCACGGGCGCGCGCGGCGTCCGGGACGGGCGGGAGTGCTGCAGCTCGGTCACCCTGTCTGTCTCGGCAGGGAGCCGGTCGATCGTGAGGGAAATCCCCCGACAGGACTAGGAGGCGAGGACCTCGTCGAGGATGGCCTCGGCCTTGTCCTCGATGGTGCCCTCGGCGAGCGCGAGCTCGCTGACGAGGATCTGGAGCGCCTTCGACAGCATCCGCTTCTCGCCGGCGGACAGGCCGCGCTCGCGGTCCCGGCGCCAGAGGTCGCGGACGACCTCGCCGACCTTGTTGATGTCGCCGGAGGCGAGCTTCTCGAGGTTGGCCTTGTAGCGGCGCGACCAGTTGGTCGGCTCCTCAACGGCCGGGGCCCGCAGGACCTCGAACACCTTGTCGAGGCCGGCCTGGCCGACGACGTCGCGGACGCCCACGATCTCGGCGTTGTCGGCGGGAACTCGTACGGTCAGGTCGCCCTGCGCGACCTTCAGCACGAGGTAGATCTTGTCCTCGCCCTTGATGGTCCGGGTCTCGATGGCCTCGATGAGCGCTGCCCCGTGATGCGGGTAGACGACGGTCTCGCCAACTGCGAACGTCATGTGTGTAGAACCCCTTCCGCTGATCCCCAGGATAACACGCTGTAACGGCGGCCGAAGGCGCATCGCCGCAGGTCAGAGGCCTAGTACGGCCCTTGACAGAAGCCGTGGGGGATGCTGCGGGACGTGAGAGCCCGCGCGCTGGTCGACGCCTGCCACCCGGAGCCCACGGCGGCCGTCACGGCCGTCGTGACCGCGCTGGCGGTGTCCGCCGGACGCGGCGCGGGAGCCGTGGTCGTGGCCGCCGCCTTCCTGTCCGGGCAGCTGTCCGTCGGCTGGAGCAACGACTGGATCGACGCCGACCGGGACCGCCGCACCGGGCGGCCGGACAAGCCCGTCCAGCGCGGCGAGGTGACCCCGCACCAGCTCCGCACGGCCGCCCTGGTCGCCGTCGCCGCCTGCATGCCGCTGTCGCTGCTGATGGGCGTGCGGGCCGGCCTGGCCCACCTGCTGGCCGTGGCCGCGGCGTGGGCGTACAACGCCCGGCTCAAGAGCACCGTGCTGTCGTGGGTGCCGTACGCCCTCGCCTTCGGCCTGATCCCCTCGATCATCACGCTCGGCCTCGACGGCAGCCCGTGGGCGCCGTGGTGGGCCACTGCCGCAGGTGCGCTGCTCGGGGTCGGCGCGCACCTGGCGAACGTGCTGCCCGACCTCGAGGACGACGTCGCGACCGGCGTACGGGGGCTACCGCACCGGCTCGGCGCGCCGGTCACGGCGGCCCTGAGCGCC
>JAODNS010000142.1 GCA_025465145.1 Frankiales bacterium | reverse complement strand
GCCGCGAGCGCGGTGCGCTGCCAGGCAACCTGTGCGAGGGCGAGCTGCTCGGCGGCGCGCTGAGCGGCGGCGGCCTCGGCTGCCTGCCGCTGCTGCTCGGCGAGCACGCGCACCCGCTCGTCCGCCTGCGCGAGCAGCGCGTCGGTGCGGGCCAGCAGCTCGCGTACGCGGTCGGCGCGGCCGGCGACCTGCTCCTGCAGCGCGGTGCGCTGGGCGGCGAGCCGGGCGAGCTCGGCCTCGGCCTTCGTCCGGTCGACCACGTCCTTGGTCGCCTGCCGGCTGGCGGTCCGGTCGCCGCCGACGACGCGGCGGACCGACTGCAGCCGGGAGAGCACGTCGCCGATGTCGCTGCCCTGCAGGACGGTGGCGTACAGCGCGGGGGCGCCGCCGGACATGTAGAGCGCCCGCACCCGGCGTCCGGCGGTGGCCGAGGTCGTGTCCGCGGCGCTGACCGCGTCGTCCAGCGCGTGCTGCGCGGACAGGTGCTTGCTCACGACACGGCCGAGCTGGTCGTAGGCGAAGTCGTAGTCCTCGGCCGCCTGCTCGGCCGCCACGCGCAACCGGTCGACCTCGAGCCGGAGCGCGCGGGCCTTCGACCTGGCGTCGTCGGCCGGGGACGTGAGGGCGGGGGCGGCGATCGCGGGGGCGCTGGAGAGGGCGAGCCCGGTGGACAGGCAGGCGGCGAGCAGCAGCGGGACGAGCGTCCGGGAGCGGCTGCTCAAGAGGGCGGCCGCGCCTGTCCGGTGCCGACCGCGTCCGTGTACCTCTTCAGCGGGCCGATCTTGTGCATGAGCACGGTGACCGTCTCGTGGTGCAGGCGCAGCCGGACGGTGCCGTCGGTGCTCACGGCGAACGTCTTGGTCTCGATGGTGTCGCCGTCGGCGAGGGTGGCGTACGCGGCGTCGTACGCGCGCTGCAGGTCCTTGCTCGCCGCGAAGTCCGTGGCCGCGGCGGACGCGGCGGTGGTGGCGCGGTCGGCGGCCTGGAAGCGCGACTGCACCAGCGCGACGACGTCGAAGCCGATGACCCCGAGCAGGCCGAGGACGACGACCAGCTTGGTCAGCCAGCCCAGGACGATGTCGCCCCGGTCGCCCCGGTCGCCCCTGTCGTCACCAGTCACCCTTCCGGAGTCGGCCAGACCGGGGCACCGCTTGAGCCGCCCGGCTCAGCGGCCGAGCTTGGCGAGCAGCGGCCCGGCCAGCTCGTCCAGCTCGCCGATCCGCAGCCGACGGGCGAGCACCAGGTAGCCGCCGCCCAGGGCCGCGCCGCCGAGCAGCAGCGCGACCAGCGAGCCGAGCTGGCCGTCGCCGAGCAGCGCGAGCACCAGCGCGACGACGGCGGCCGCGACGAGGCCGGGCAGGACGGCCGCCACGAGGCAGCGCACACCCGTGCGGACGACCAGCCCGCCGTCGAGGCCGCCGACCCGCCGGGACAGCACGCGCGAGCAGATGGTCAGCCCAGCGACGAACGAGCAGGCGTGCCCGGCGGCGAGGCCGAGGACCTTGTAGCGGTCGGGCAGCGCCGCGTACAGCGACACGCCCACCACGACCAGCGTCGCGTTGACGCCCAGGTTGATGAGCGTCGGCGTCCGGGTGTCCTGCAGCGCGTAGAACGCGCGCAGCTGCAGCTGGTACGCGCTGAACGGCACCAGGCCGAACGCGAAGACGGCGAGCAGCAGGCCGATGAACTGCGCCTGGTCGTTCGACGTCCGCAGGTGGCCGAAGACGACCGTCGCCAGCACCCGGCCGAGGACGAGGTAGGCGACCGCTGCCGGCACGAGGACCGAGACGGTCAGGCGCAGCCCGCGGTTGAGCTGCTCGCGCAGGTCGTCGAGCCGGTCGTCGGCGGCCGCCCGGCTCATGCGGGGCAGCAGCGCGGTGATGACGCTGACGGCCACGACGGCGTGCGGCAGCTGCCAGAGGACGAAGGCGTTGACGTACGCCGCGTAGCCGCGGCCGGCTTCGTTGAGCCGCTCCACGTTGGCCAGCCGGACGACCACCACGTAGGCGAGCTGGTTGGCCGCGACGTAGAGCAGCACCCACTTCGCCAGTCGGCCGATGCCCTGCAGCGGCGCGAAGCCGAGCAGCGGCCGGAAGCGGAAGCCCACCGCCCGCAGGGCCGGCACGAGGGCCGCCGTCTGCGCGACGATCCCGAGCGTGGTGCCGATCCCGAGGACGAGCACCTGGGCGTCCGTGATGCTGCGCGCGGTCAGCGTCGAGGCGCTGGGCAGCAGCAGGAAGACCGCGCAGGTGCCGAGCACGACGAGGTTGTTGAGCACCGGCGCCCACATCGGCGGGCCGAACCGGCCGCGGGTGTTGAGCACCGCGCCCATGACCGCACCGGCCCCGTAGAACAGCATCTGCGGCAGGAAGAAGCGGCTCAGTGCCACGGCGAGGCGGCGGGCGTCCGCGCTCTCGTTGTGCGCGTACAGGTCGACCAGCAGCGGCGCGAGCAGGACGAGCAGTACCGACGCGATCGACAGTACGAGGACGACCAGGGTCAGCAGCCGTTGCGCGTACGCTTGGCCGCCGTCCTCGTCGTCCTTCGCGGCCCGGACGAGCACCGGCACGAGGACGCTGGTGAGGATCCCGCCGAGCAGCAGCTCGTACACGATGTTGGGCGTCGTGTTGGCGACGTTGAACATCGCGCCGACGCCCTCGACGCCCAGCACGGCCGCGATCGCCGCGTTGCGCAGGAAGCCGGTGCCGCGGGACGCGATGGTCCCGACCGCCATGCTGCGGGTGGACCTGCCGAGGTCGCTCACCGGCGCAGGGCGCGGCGGGTGATGCGCACGCCGGCGGCCAGCAGCAGCACGCCGGCGGCGACGCCCGTGACGGCGAGGGCGACCCGGCCGTACTGCGTGCTGCGCACCACCAGCACCCGCTCGGCGCCGAACCGCCGGCCGTTGCGGTCGAGCAGCTGCGCCCGCACCTCGAACTTGCCGGACGTCGCGCTGGTCACCTTCAGGCTGATCTGCGTGCTGCGGCCCGGCGGGACCATCTCGACCGGCACCTCCTCGAGCGACAGCCGGGCGGAGTTGGCGGTGCTGAGCTGCACGCCGACGCGGACCGGTTGACCGAGCTCGTTCACGACGTTGACGGAGATGGCGCCGGTACGGCTGGTGAGCGTCACGACGCCGCGGCCGATCTCGAGGTGCACCTTGCCGCGCAGGTCCTCGAGGTCGTCGCCGAGCAGGTCGAGCATCCGCTCGCCGTCGCGCGGGTCCTCGCGCCAGGCACTGGACTCGGTACGGGCCCGGGCGCGCAGCAGCCGGGCGGTCGTCCGCCGCGCCTCCTCCCCCGGCTCGAGCACCTGCTCGGTGAACTGGGTCGAGTCGGCCCGCGCCTGGCTGACCTCGCGCAGGAAGCGGGGCGACAGCAGCGGGTCGCCCGGCAGCGGCGCCTCCAGCTCGGCCCGCTCCTGGTCGAGCGGCGGCTCCGGAGCGGGCTCGCCGGCGCACGCCTCCTGGCCGGTGACGACGTCGGACAGCGGTACCGGGCACAGCCAGGGCAGCCGGCCGGTGTCGTAGAGGACGTTGGCGCCGACCGAGCCGACGACCGAGCCGCGGCGGGGCGGGGCCACCACGAGGGTGCGCGAGACGGACGGCGCCTCGGCGGCGATCATCGCGGTCTCGACCAGCCAGCGCTGCTCGGCCAGCCGCGGGCCGGGGTACTCGTCGTACGGCCGGTTCACCAGGTCGGACAGGCCGGTGTCGAGGACCAGCCCGTTCACGGCCGCACCGGTCGCCTGACCCAGCTGCCCGACGTGCGCGCCGGGCGTCCGGCCGCTGCTGTCGTCCGCGTCGGCCACGGCCACCGGGTCGAGCACCGCGGCGGTCGCGCCGCCGGAGGTCAGCGCGTCGAGGGCGGCGCCGCCGACCCGGCCGCTCGGCGGC